>DAOTWB010000072.1:0-56533 GCA_034436235.1 Anaerolineae bacterium | reverse complement strand
GCGCGCTTACGTCCTGTCCGCTCGTAGAGCTGCGCGAGGCGGAAGTGAATTTGCAGTAAGCCTGGCGTCAGCAGCGTAGCGCGTTCATAGTTGCCAATCGCTTTCTCAAGGTCGCGCTGCGCAAGGTAAATTTCCGCCACGCTGACGTATTGTGTGGCAGCTTCCTTCAAGCGACCGAGCCGTTCAAGCACGTCAGCGCTGCGCTCCAATGGCACAGGATCGTCAGGCGCCAGTTTATGCCCTTTCACCAGCACTTTGAGCGCGTCGTTGTAGCGCTTTACTTGCATGAGCGCCAAGCCAAGGTACTTGTACGGATCAGGCTCTTCAGGGCGTTCTTGCAGGGCGCGTGCGTAGGCGTTGACCGCCTTATCCCACTCCTGATCCCATGCAAAGCTATGACCCAAGTTCAGATAATGTTCATATGTCTCTTGTTTTGATGTCATCGCTCCCGCCCATTCGATCCGCTCACCTGAAACTTTGCTCGTGCTAACTGCTCAACAAGCGCGCCAAGATTGCCTTCTGCGCGTGCAGACGATTAGCCGCTTGTTGGAAAATCAGCGAATGTGCGCCGTCAGCCACCTCATCCGTGATCTCTTCGCCGCGATGCGCAGGCAAGCAATGCATCACCACAACGTGCTTGGCAGCTAAGCGCACCAGATCGGCGTTCACCTGATACGGCGGAAAAATTTGCCGTCGCATTTCCGCCTCTGCCTCTTGACCCATGCTCGTCCATGTATCGGTGTAGATGCAGTCCACGCCTTCAACCGCCGCGCGCGGATCGTCGGTCAGGCTGAGCGCCAAGCCCATGCTGCGCAAGTGCGCGATTGCCGCGTCGCTCAGCTGATAGCCGCGCGGACTCGCCACGCGCAGCGCGACGCCGTAACGCGCAGCCGCCTCGCCAAGCGAGAACACGACGTTGTTCGAATCGCCCACGTAAGCCATCGTCAGACCGCGCAATGTGCCGAAATGCTCGTAGAGCGTCAACATATCAGCGAAGGCTTGGCATGGATGGCTCGAATCGCTCAAACCGTTGATGACAGGCACGCTCGCCGCCGCCGCTAATTGCGTCAGATGATCTTGCGCGAAGACGCGCGCCATGATGCCTTGCGCGTAGCCGCTCAGCACGCGCGCCACATCAGGGATGCTCTCGCGCTTGCCCAGCCCGATCTCATCCGGACCGAGATAGATCGCATCGCCGCCCAAGTGTTTCATCGCCACTTGAAAGCTGACTCGCGTGCGCAGCGAAGGCTTTTGAAAGATCATCGCCAAAATTTTGCCGCCCAATACAGGACGATTGCCGCCATTCTGCCATTCCAACTTGAGATAAACTGCTTGATTGAGCAGCGCTTCCATCTCAGGCGCTGACCAATCCGCGATATTCAAAAAATGTCTCATGGTGAAACCTGTCGTGATGAGAGAAGCGCGTCTATGAGGAGTATAGCACGGCTGCGCTCGTAAGAATAGTCAGCGCGGAAAAGTTCAGGCTGTGCGCACAGCCTGAACGATGCTTTTCATCAATGCGGATGGCGCTGTTCAGGTCTGTTGGAAGAAGCGCATGTAGGTCTGGTAGGCATCCGCGCCAAAACAGACCATGATCACGCGCTGCAAGGTCTGATCATTTTCCAAAAATGCCTGAACAGTGTTGAGCGCAATTGGGACGGCGCGCTCTAACGGAAAGCCGTACGCACCTGTGCTGATCGCAGGGAAAGCGATGCTCCGTAAGCCGTGCCGCACAGCCAGAGTCAGGCTGGCGCGGTAGGCGCTCGCCAAAAGCGCGTCCTCGTCATTGTTGCCGCCCGTCCACACTGGACCGACGGCGTGGATGACGTAGCGCGCAGGCAAGCGATAGCCTTCCGTCAAGCGCGCCTCGCCTGTTGGACAGCCGCCAAGTTTTCGGCAGGCTTCCAGCAGCTCTGGTCCTGCCGCGCGATGAATGGCGCCGTCAACGCCGCCGCCGCCGAGCAAGCTGCTGTTGGCGGCGTTGACAATGGCATCCACTGCCAGCTTGGTGATATCGCCTTGCACAATCTCAATGCGCGGATCGAACATCGCGTGGCGTCCTCGCTCACTGCAGGAAGTCGCGCAGGTGACGCGAGCGGCGCGGATGCCGCAAACGTCGCAACGCCCTGCCTTCAATTTGGCGGATGCGCTCGCGCGTCAGCCCGAACTTCTGCCCAACTTCTTCGAGCGTGTACTGCTCGCCATTTTGCAAGCCGAAGCGCAAGCGCAAAACGCGCGCCTCGCGCGGCGAGAGCGTGCTCAACACTTCTTCTAGCTTCTCGCGCAGCAAGTTCTGATAGGCGCTCTGAGTCGGCGTGGGAACGCTCTCATCTTCGATGAAATTGCCCAGCTCGCTCTCTTCTTCCTCGCCAACAGGTCGCTCAAGGCTGAGCGGACGCCAGCTCACTTTGAGCATCCACTGCACTTTGCGCGGATCGAGGTTCAAGTGTAGCGCGATCTCTTCGACAGTTGGCTTGCGTCCAAGTTCTTGTTCCAGCTCGTGCACAGCGCGATAGACGTTGCGAATGCGATCTGACATATGGATAGGCACGCGGATCGTGCGCCCTTGATCGGCGATGGCGCGCGTGATGGTCTGCCGAATCCACCATGTGGCATAAGTGCTGAAGCGATAGCCGCGCCTGTGATCGAACTTCTCAACCGCTCTGATCAGTCCGAGATTGCCTTCTTGGATCAGATCGAGGAATGGCACGCCGCGTCCCATGTAGCGCTTGGCGATGCTGACCACAAGGCGTGTGTTGGCGCGGATGATGTGATCGCGCGCCTGCCGACCTTCTTCCACAAGCGCGGCGAGCCGCTCGCGCTCAGCGCCTTCGGCGCTCGGCAGCGCCTCTCTGGCAGCCGCACCTGCTGCAATGCGCTCTGCGATGGCGATCTCTTCTTCGAGCGTGAGCAACGGCACACATGCCATTTCTTTCAAGTACAGTCCGACGCTGTCATCGCTTGACACGCTATCTAGATCGGGCAGCAGTTCCTCTTCTTCCAGAAGATCAGCAGTCTCTTCTTCATCGAAAGTTGCCTCTGAGAAAATTTCTACACCTGCGTCTTGTAAAACTGAGATTATTTCATCAGGACTGCTGCCTTCTTCGCGGGCGAACTCACAAATCTCTTCGAAGGTCAGGAAGCCTTGTGACTCAGCTTTCTCGAGAAGATCGGTCAGCTCATCTCGGCTCGATAAGTCCTGCATGGTGAAGGTCTCCTTTCATTGCTCACACATGCCTCTGAACAACTATTCGTTTGGTCTAGAGAGCTTATCGCGCAGTGCCTTCAGAGCTGCTAAGCGTGGATCGACCGTCTCAACTTGGCACTGGCAAGCGCCTTCGTTCAAGTTATGTCCGCACTCTGGGCAAAGACCAAGGCAATCAGGCTTGCACAAAGCCGTGATCGGCGTCTCAAGGATGATCTCTTGGCGCAGCAATGGCGCAAGGTCTAGCACGCCGTCTTCGCCAACCGTGAATTCTTCGGCGGTTTGCGGTTGAAAGATGTAGAGTTCTTCAAGCGCGATCTCAAGCGCGACAGGCGTCTCAGTCAGGCAGCGTCGGCAATCCAAAAAGATGACCGTGTGCAGAGTCCCTTGCACGAGGATGCCGCGTGTGGTACGGCTGAAGCGTAGCCTGCCGCGCAGAAAGTCCACTGTGACGTCTTCTGCCACGCGCAGACGCGGTATGTCCAGCTCGGTCTCGCTCATTTGCCCGCGCGTTCCTTCCAACAGGAAGCCGAGTTGAAACTTCAGCACACGAGCAGGCACGTAGCTACTATCGGATGTGTTCACGAGGTTACCTAAAAAACAACCACCACCGCGAAGGCGTGGCGGCTGAACAATTGAAAGACACGATTGTTCTCAATTATAGAGACCACTAAAAGCGCGTGTCAATATATTGGTCACACGATAAGCAAGATTGCCTGTGCATCCGTCAGGCTGAGCTTATGCCTGATGCGCAGACACTCAATCTTTGCCGCGCAACGGCGAGCGCAACAACGTTGCCTGCTGATCAGCGCGACGGCGCATCTCGATCCGCGCGCGCTCGAAAGGCTGCGTCGCAGTGAATTCGACTGTGCTTTTTTCATAGTACCACAAAGGCGCCGCCGAGTCGTCCAAATAGACGCTCTCAGGCTCGTCTAAAATGCCGTAGACCTCGAAGCGATAGCGCAGGTACGCCGCTCGGTAGGCGCCTGCGCGCCGCCAGTTGAGCGTGACACTGCCGCTCGGCGCGACGCGGCAAGCGAAGTACAGCCAGCGATAATTGCCCTGCTGATAGGCAAAACCGTCGCCTTCATCTTCGTAGAAGCTGGACTCAGCCTCGCCGATGTAGACGCGCAGCAGAAGCTCTTCAAGCTGCCGCTGCCCGACGTGCTGTTGCGCTATCCACATCGGCAAGACATGCCCTGCGCGCACCAGAATCGGCATGCGTTCCAATGGCGCAGCCAAGCGCACCAGCTGACCGCCTTCGTAGACTTGTGCTGTGAAAAAATCGTACCACTTGCCTGCAGGCAACAGCACTGTGCGCTCAAGGACGCCTTTCTCCAGCACAGGCGCGATCAGCAGCGAATTGCCCAGCAGGAAAGCATCGTCAACTGCTCTGAGCGAGAGCATCTTCAGCTCGTTGAGCCACAGCGGACGCACCATCGGCACGCCTTGCTGCGCTGCTTCGGCAGCCACAGTGTACAGATACGGCAACAATTGATAGCGCAAGGTGAGATATTGACGTGCGATTGCCAGCTGAGCCTGCCCAACTTGCCACAGCGGCGAGACTTGCGCAGGCCTCGGCAGGCTGCACAAGGGCAGAAAAGCGCACAGCTGTATCGTGCGCACAAAAAGCTCAGGATCGCTCTCGCTGAGCGCATAATTCGGCAGCGCGCCGCTGAACGGAATGCCGCTCAAGCCGTTGTTCAGGACAGCGCTCAACAGGCGGCGCAATCCGCGCCACTCGTCGCGCTGACTGAGCGCAATGCCCGACCAAGCATAGCGCTGCACGCCGCCTTGACCGACGCGTCCAAGCACGTGCGCACGTTTGGCAGCGTGCGTCGTGAGCAGCGCAGTCTGTGCAGCGGAAGCAGCGCACGCCGCGTAGACGTTGTGCGCTGCCACATGGCTCGTCGGCGCGCCATCGCAAGCGTACTGGGCAGAATCGGGCAAGGTCGGCGGCGATTCAGGCTGCCAAATGCCGCTGAGTCCAGCTCTGAGCAGGTCGCCGTAACGCTCTGACCATAGAGCGCGTCCGCGTTCATCGGTCAGGTCAATCAAGCGCTGCTGATCGCGCGCTATAGCCAATTGAACAAGCTCGCCATCAGGATATTTCAACGCCTGCTCAGCGCTGATATCTTTTGAAGCAAAGGTCATTGGCAGCAGCGCCTTGAAGCCGCGCCGCGCTAGATCGGCAAGCAGCGCGCTCGGCTTGGGAAAGCGCTGATTGTCCCACACGAATGGCTGCGCCGCTTCCATGTAATCGAGACCGAGCGCGACAACATCGCAGGGAATTTGTTGCGCGCGGCACTCAGTGGCGAAGGCGCGCAGCGTCTCAGCTGAGGTCGGCTGCGGACACAGGCAATGCGCGCCGAACGCCCAGAGCGGCGGCAAAGGCGCGCGTCCGATCAGCTCGCTATAGCGCTGTAAAATGCTGAGCGGCGTGCCGCTGAATTGATAGTAGCGCAGCTCGCCTGAACTGCTGCTGAAAATCACTTGCTGCGGATGCTCGGCGCCGATATCCACATAGCCGCGCGAGGCGTTATCCCAGAAAATGGCGTCCACTGCGCGCTCGCTGAGCAGCATCAGAAACGGCAGATAGGCGGGCGAGTCTTGCTCAGGCGCGCTCTGCCAGAGCGCGTAGCGCTTGCCGCGCAGATCGAGCTGAGGCGCTGCCGCCGCCAAGCCGTAACAACGCGCATCGGCGCTGAGCGCGCGCTGCAGCCGAAACTCGCCCTGCCGAAAGCTGATCGGCGCTGCATCTTGACCGATCAACGCGCCATGCGGACTCATGAACGTGAAGCGGCTATCGCCGCGGCTGATCAGGCAGCTCATGCCGCCTGCGACCTTGATGCTCAGCAGCTCAGGACTTTCATCCAGCTCAAATTCAGGCGCTTCCCAATCCGTCTTGTGAACCGTGTAAGAGCGCGGCAGCGGAAACGCACCATCAGGCGCAAAGCGCACGCACAGGCAATCAGGCGCGATCACATCCAGACGCAGGCTGCCCTTCTCAGCGCGGATCAGCACGCCTTGCCAATCCAGCTCCACGTCGCGCACTGCGCCAATGCACTGAAACTTGCCGCGCGCTCTGTGCGGCTTATGACGGAATGCCCTGAAACGTCCGCCGAAGAGTCTGCGCATGATAACGCCTCGCCTATCTAACGCGCCTGTATGCGTGCGTCAAGCATAACGCGCTCAGCCGCGCTTGAACATTCCGATTGCGTTACAGCGACCGTTACGAAGGTATCTTGGTGCGCAGCGGCGGACTCGGCGGCAAGTGAATGCTGAAGATCGTCCCGTGTCCGAGCTGGCTGCTGACGGCGATTGTGCCGCCGTGCATCTCGACCAAGCGCTTGGCAATGCTCAAACCGAGTCCGCTGCCGCTATCGCCATGCTTGCGCGCGCGATCCGCCCTGTAGAAGCGGTCGAAGATGCGCGGCAGCGCATCGGCAGGAATGCCTTCGCCGCTATCGGCTACGCGCAGGATCACGCCGCCATCTTGAGCGGACTGCGCTTGCAGCCGCACATAGTCGCCGGCTTTGGTATGGCGCAGCGCGTTATCAATCAAGTTGCCCAGAATTTGGCGCAGGCGCATGGCGTCCGCTTGGATGACAGGCAGCTCATCCGCGATCTCAAGCGTGAGCGTCCGTCCGCCTTCCTCAGCGCTGATGCACCAAAAATCGTGCAAGCGGCTCAGGAAAGCGTCGAGCGGCACTGGCTCAAGCTGCAGGCGAATTTGATCGGCGTCCATCAGCGAGAGCAAGCGAAGATCGTCCACCATACGCTGCAGCCAAGTGATCTCTTCGCGCAGGCTCTGCGTCGCCTGTTCAGGCGTCTGGAAGCCTGCCTCGATTGCCTCAACTTCCAGCGACATCGTGCTGAGCGGCGTGCGCAGATCGTGAGCGATATCCGCCACCATCTGGCGAGTCTGCGTTTGCTGGCGCGTCAGCTCAGCCGCCATTTGGTTGAAGGCTTGCGTCAGTTCGCCAAGCTCGTTTTTGGCAGCGATAGGCAGCGGCGTGCGCCACTCGCCGCGCGCCAGACGCTGCACGCCTTCGTTCAAAATGCGCAGCGGCGCTGAGAGCCGCGAAGACATCCACCAGCCCAAGCCGAGCGCCGCCATGAGCGAGAAGCCGCCTGAGAGGATCAGCGCCGTGTTCAGCGCGCTCAGCAATTGGCGCTGACTCTCGTCCAGCACGCCTCTCGCCAGCGCTAAGCGCGCCACTGTTCGGTCGTCCACTTTGAGCGGCGCGCTCTGGCGCAACACTTCGCTCGCCAACATCCGTCCGATCAGGCTTGGCTCGGCGCTCAGCTGCACCACGCCTTCAGAATCGGTCAAGATTAGCTCTTCCAAATGTGCAAAGGCAGGCGCGATGTTGCCGCCTGCTTCGCGCAGGCGCGCGATGCGCTCTGCAGGATTGGCTAGGTTACGCGGCAAGCGCAGACAGAAAATTTGAGCATTTTCGTTCAAGATGAGCGCGTGGATATGCGGCGGCAGCCTTCTGAAGTTGCTCCTGCGCTGAAGGATTTCTACAAACGGCTCGCCTTCTCGCAACGCGAGCAGCAAGCCGTCCCAAGAGCGGTTGAGCGCGTAGTGTTCCTGAAAGCACGGCACCAGACCGCGTATGCGCCGTTCGGCATCTTGTGTGACCAACAGCGTGAGCCGATTTTCCGCCACGCCTTGTGTCACCAGACCGATGACTACAATCGGCAAAAGCGCCAAAGGCAGGTAACTGAGCAGCAGTTGGTGGCGGAATAGACGCATGACACACCTTTCGATCAGGTTGGCGGCAGCTCGGCAAAGCGATAGCCGACGCCGAAAACGGTCTGAATATATTGCGGATTTTGCGCGTCTTGCTCGATTTTGCGGCGCAAATTGCGGATGTGAACGTCAATGGTGCGCTCATAGCCGACGTAATCGTAACCGAGCGCCTCGTTGATCAGCCGCTCGCGCGTGAACGGCACGCCGGGCTGCGCCATCAGCGTGTGCAGGATGTCGAACTCGGTCGGCGTCAGATTGATCGGCTCGCCATTGAGCGTGCAGAGCCGCTTGTTCGGATCGAGCTGCAGCGCGCCGCATGTGAGCAAGCGTTGTTGCGCGCTGTTCTGCGCAAGTGCGCCGCTGGCACGCCGCAGCAAAGCGCGAATGCGCGCTACCACTTCGCGCGGACTGAACGGCTTGGTCACATAGTCATCAGCGCCGATCTCTAAGCCGATCAGGCGATCGGTCTCTTCAACGCGCGCCGTGATCATGATGATGAAGGCATCCGATTGCTGGCGAATGGCGCGGCAGACGTCCAAGCCGTCCATGTCGGGCAGCATCAAGTCGAGCAGGATCACGTCAGGCTTCTGGCTGACGAAGTATTGCAAGCCCGTCCGTCCGTCGTGAGCGATCAGCACTTCGAAGTGCGCCTGCTTCAAAAATTCGCTCAGCCAGTGCGCGATTTTCGGCTGATCTTCAATGATCAGGACTCGGATTGGCTGTTGCATCGTAAAGCGCCTTTCAGCGATGCGAAGTGAGTCGGCTTGCGCCGACTCGACTTGTTACACCTTGATTGTACTGCGCTACTCTCAGGCTGTGAAGCGCTGCTCAGTTGGAGTCTTCGAATAGCTCGCCGAGCAAGTCTGGCTCATCAATGCCGAGCAGCATGAAGACGTTCGGCGGCAGCTCGCCGAAAAGTTGTGCGCCACGGCGACCTAGTCGCGGCAAGCGCGGTACGCCTGCGCCAAAGCCGCCGTGCGGACGCGAGATCAGGCTCAGTACGTTGTTGATGATCTGCGCGCGGATCGCCTCAGCGCGCACAGGCGCCACCAGACCTTCTTCCACATCCTTCGCCAAGGCATCGCTATAGGCTTTGCTCAGCGCGTCCACCACAGTCTGGAGCGCCACGCCTTTCTGAGCAGCCACCTGCGCAATAGACTGACCGCCTTGCGCCGCCTTGACTAAGTCTGCACAAGACATGCCGAGCGCCTCAGCCGCCACTGGATATGGCTTGACCGTGTTGCGCGCGCTGATGCCTGCCAGCAAATTCACGCGCCCGAGCGGCGCACTCACGCTAGGACGCCCGCCGCGACCGCGCAAGCCCGGCGCCATCGGCGTCGCCTGCGGCAGCAGCTGACCGCTCAGCAGCGCCTTGAGCTGCTCCGCTTGCGCAGCCGTGATCAAACCATCGGCGAGCGCCTTATCCACTTCAGCGATGCGCGCCGTGCGCAGCGCCTCTTGCACCACGGCGATGTCAACGCCTTTCTGAGCGGCAATGCGCACCAAATTCGCGCCGCTTGCCAATGTCACGCGCAGCTCGCTCGGCGTCATGTTCAGCGCTTGCGCCGCCACGCTGGTGTAATCTGTCGTGCTGCACGCGCCGATCAAGCGCGCCGCGCCTGCGAAGCTGAACACACCGCCGCGTCCGCCTTGTGCGTCCGCTGTCGTGGCGCTCAGCGCCAGACCGCCAATTAAGGCAACCATCAACGCAGCCGCCAACAAACCTTTGGTGAAGCGTTTCATCTTTCCCTACTCCTTCTACTGATGCTGACCGTTCCAACTCGGTCTCTCGCTTATCAGTGTAGGACGCACCTATGAAGAAGTTATGAAGTACCTGTGCAGAGGCGAAGAAGATTTCTCAGCGCGGCTGGTCGCCTTCAGCAGCCAGCTGCTTGATAGGCGCGGCAGGCGGCTTGCGGCGCGGCTGGAACATCGTATCGAGGATGAGTTCAGGGCGCGGCTCGTTCGGGAAAGGATCGCCGCCGCGAATCTTGCGCAGCATGTAATCCACGATCAGGCGCAGCGTGCCGAGAATCGGCGCGATCAGCAGCGCGCCTAAAATGCCGCCGAACGTCGTGCCGATGAACAAGCCGACGATCACAATCGGCAGCGGCAAACTGACTGCGTCGCCTGTGATCTTCGGCGCAATCACGTTCAAAGTGAAGGTCTGCGTGACTAGGATGTTGATGAGCGCCACCAGCAGCACCAACGCGCCGCGATCCAGCTCAGTGAAGACCGTCGAGCCGCCGATCAGCGGCGCGATCGTGACAGGCACGATGCTCAGCAAATTGCCGACCGTCGGTATCAGCGCCAACAAGCCGCAGGTCACGCCGACGAAAATGCTGCCTGGCACGCCCATCGCCTGGAATTGAATCCACGTCGCCACGCCGATGATCAAGGCAATGATGACTTGCCCGCGAAAGAAGTACAGCCAGACTCGTAGCACGCCGCGCAACAAGATCGCGTATTCGCGCTCGTAAGCATCGCTCATGTTCAAGAAGACGCGATAAGCGCGCGGCATTTCCAGCAGGATGAAAAATGCCAACAAGTGACCTAAGATCAAATTGCCAAGCGTGCCAAAAATGCTGCCTGCCACACTTGCCACATTGCCTGCTACACCGCTTAAGATCGAGGCGACATTGATGTTCGATTCCTCGCCTTTCACCAGCTGGCTGATCGGCTCTAGCAAAAAGTTCAGGTCAACGCGCAGATCGTTCTCAGGATTCTCCTCATCGCGCAGCAGGTAAAGATAGCGGTCGCGCTCAGGCGTGTACTGCCGAAAGAACGTGATGCCTGTGCTGACGATGTTCTCAATGGCAGGCTGCCATGAGCTGATCGTATCGGCGATGGCAGGTCCAACGCGCAGCACAGCCAATGTGATACTGCCTAAATACAGCACGAATACGCTGATGACGGCTAACCAGTACGGAAAACGCAGCCAGCGCATCATGAACTGAATCGGGATGAAGAAGAATAGCACTAAGAGCAGCGCGATGATCAGCACCTGTAGCACTGGTCCGAGAAAGGTGACCGAATACAGCGCTGCGATCAGCAGCAAGACCGCTGCCACGCGCTTCGTCCATGCGCTCCACTCTGCAGGGTAGGGCAGCGTCGGCGCGTTCGGCTCGGACTCGGCAGGCGGCAGCGGATCGCTCATCAGCTCACCTCGCGGATCAGGCTCTGCAGGGCAGGCTTCACCAGATGTGGATAGCGCACGGAGCAGTCGTGTCCGCCGTTTTTGATCATCAGCAGACGCGCCTTCGGAATGCGCTGCGCAGCATCTTGCGCCTGATCAGGCGGCACCAGCACGTCCAGCGTGCCGTGAATGATCAAGGTCGGCACGCGAATTTGCGTCAGGTCAGGCTGAAAGGTGCGCATCTGCTCAATATCTTGTCGGAAGCCTTCAAAGCGCAAGCTGGCAGGATTATTCTGCTGCAAAGTGCGCAAAATTGCCAACACTTCCGCGTCGCGCTCGAGCAAAGGCAACGTCCGCTCCACAGCGACAGAGATCAACCAGTTGGAGAAATCCCAGCGATTGGCGAGCGCGATCGGCGCGAGGAAATCCATCACATACGGCGGCGGCGTGCGCGTGATGCCGTTGCCAAGCACTAGGGCGCGGCAGCGCTGCGCATGGCGGATGGCGAAAGCGATGGCGGACATCGCGCCTGCTGAATAGCCTGCCACGATTGCATCAGGCACGTTCAGATAGTCCAGCAGCGCTGCAAAAGTATCCGCCATCGCCTCAGGCGTGCGCCCTGCGTCCAGCGGCGTGCGCAGGTAGCCTGCGCGCGACGGCGCGATGATTGAGCAGCCTTTGTAGAGCAGACCAATTGACTCACCTTGATCGTAGCCGCCCATCGCCTGGTGTGAGATCAAGACATAGGGCAATGCGTTGCCTTTCAAGACATACTCGATGCTGGTCTCTGCCACGTTCACAAAATGACTGCCCGTCAATTGGCGCACGGCGGCAGCGCGCATTTCGTACTGATAAGTGCGCGCCAGCCAAGCTGTGCCTGCACCGACCAAAAAGGCAGCGGCGGTAACTGCAGGGAGCATAACCACATCCTTTCTCAGTTCAAAGCGCTCAGGAAACTTCTGACGCAAGGCGCTTCAGCGCGCCTGCGCACTGAATGCGCGAACAGACTGCCAACAACGTCCTGCACACTGCGCGCGCAGCGTGCGCGATCAGCTCAGCGTTGGCGTTTGTGATGAGGAAATTGGCTGCTGCGCCTGCTAGTATAGCACACGATCGGACGTTTAGCGCATTACAATGCCATAAAAGGCTGCCGTTCAGCCGACGGCAGCCTTTGCGCAGATCAGGCGGCTTTGCGCGCCACTTCGAAGACAGCGTAGAGGATCAAAAAGACGGCGGCAAGCGCGAAACTGCCCAAGCACAGCGTCAGGCTTTGGCTGAACTGCAAGCCGAAGACGATTGAGCCGAGCAAGAGCATCATGCCCGGCGCCACAGTTGCCGAAGCGCCGAGATAATGCAGCACCTTTGCCGCCGTGCCGCCTTGAATCGGCTTTTTGGCGGCAGATTTGCGCGCCACGTAGTAGCCCATCCACAGCGCCAGCGCGCCGCCGACCAAGATCGCGGCTAACCAGTTTGGCATGAACTGCTCCGTCTAGCGCAACGAGTAGATGAACGGCGCCAGCGGCGTGGACGCGCCGAAGATGAAGATGAAGAAGAACAGCAACAGCACTACCATCATCGGAATCATCCACCACAGGCGCACTTTCCACAGAAAGCCGAACAGCTCGCCGACCACGCCCGCGCGCGAGCGCAGATCGCGTCTCCAGTTTGTCGGCTGCTTGCTCTCAACTGCCTCGCCTGTCAACTCCATATCAGTGTACATCGGCGCAGTGCTATCAGCTTGCGCGCTTTTGACCAGTTTTTCGTGCGTCGTCACGGGCAACTCTCCGCATTCCCTACAGGATTTTCAGACCGTCTGATGAGCGGCGCGCTCACTTGCGCACCAGATATGAGCCAAGCACGAGCAGATCGAGTCCGCTCTTGCTGAAGGTATTCCACGCATTGGCAGGCGAAGTCACGATTGGCTCGCCGCGCAAATTGAACGATGTGTTCAGCAAGACAGGCACGCCTGTCGCCTCGCCGAACGTCTTGACCACACCGTAATAACGCGGATTGGTCTCAAAGTCAATCGTCTGTAAACGTCCCGTGCCGCCTTGATGCGTGGTGGCAGGAATCACAGCGTGTTTGTCAGGATGCACAGGCGAGACCATCAGCATGAAGCGCGGCGGAAAGTGACTCTCCACATTCGGAAAGTCGAAGTACGCTTCCGCGCATTCGGTCAGCACCACAGGCGCGAATGGACGGAACGGCTCGCGATACTTGATCTTGGTGTTCACGATATTTTTCATCTCGCTGCGGCGCGGATCGGCGAGGATGCTGCGATTGCCGAGCGCGCGCGGCCCCCACTCGAAGCGCCCTTGAAACCAACCGACTACTTGCCCTGCCACCAGGCTCTCCACAACTTGATCGATCAGGCGCTGATCGTCAGGCTCGTAGATGTACGGAATGTTCTGAGCTTCCAGAAAGGCGCGGATGTGCGCGTCGCCATATTCTTCGCCCCAGTAAGCGTGATGCATCACGAACTTGCGCGGCTGTTGCAGCACGCTGTGGTACGCCCAGAGCGCCGCGCCGAGCGCGCCGCCGTCGTCGCCGGCTGCCGGCTGAATGTAGACCTCTTCAAAAGGCGTCTCGCGCAGAATTTTGTAGTTGGCGACGCTGTTGAGCGCCACGCCGCCTGCCATCACCAGCTTTTTCAAGCCCGTCTTGGCGTGCAAGTTGCGCACCATGCGCAAGAGCGCTTCTTCCGTGACCGCTTGAATGCTGGCGGCCACATCAGCGTAGTATTGGTTACGCGCCATCGCTTCTTTCTCAGCAGCGCGCTCAGGATTGGTCGCCATCGTGAAGAAATCATCGCTCGGCGGACGCGGCTCGCCGAACAGCGCGATGAAACGCTGATTGAAGGTGCGATCTGCGCTGTAATGGAACGAGAAGTAGTCCATGTTCAGATGGAAGCTGCCGTCCTCGTTCAGCTGGATCAGCTTGTAGACCTTATCCACGAAGCGCGGCGTGCCATATGGCGCCATGCCCATCACTTTGTACTCGCCTTCATTGACCTTGAAGCCTAAAAAGGCGGTGAAGGCAGAGTACAGCAAGCCGATGGAATGCGGAAAGCGCTGCTCTTCGAAGAGCGTGATCTCATTGCGTCCGTCGCCGTTCCAGTTCGCTTTAGCGCGACCGAGCGTAGTGGTCGTCCACTCGCCGACGCCGTCAATGGTCAGGACGGCGGCTTCCTCAAAGGGCGAGGCGTAAAAGGCGCTCGCCGCGTGCGACATATGATGATCGCAGAACAGGATTTTCTCCGCGCCGATGCCCAGATGATTCTGCAGACGCGTCTTCACCCACAGCTTCTCAGGCATCCAGACGAACATCGCCTCGCGCCAGACATCGCGCGAGCGCGGAAAAGTGCCAAGCACGGTCAGCAGAATGCGCGCAAACTTGACGAAAGGCTTTTCATAGAAGACCACGTAATCCAGATCAGCCGCTTTGATGCCTGCCTTGCGCAAGCAGAACGCAATGGCGCGTGCAGGGAAGCCATTGTCGTTCTTGATGCGGCTGAAGCGCTCTTCCATCGCCGCTGCGACCAGCTCGCCATCTTTGAGCAGAGCAGCCGCCGAGTCGTGGTAGTAGAAAGATAGACCGAGAATGTACATCAGGATTGACTCCGTGCATCATTCAGCGTCTCGCCGACAGGCTTGCGCTTGCGCCAATGCGGCTGCGCAGACTTACGCACTTCCAGCGGATCGACGATGAAGCGCGTGATCAGCGCGAAAGGAATCAGGACGCTGAAATACATGACGAAAGTGACGAAGCGCGCGATGTAATCGCCGTTCGCCTGTCCGATGATTTGAAAGCGTTCCCACGCTGTGCGAAGGATGTGGCTCACAGGAATTGTGCCGCCCTTTGGTCGTTAACGTTATCTGATAGCTGAGCGCCATGCGCCAAGCCGCGCTAATTATACCGTCTTTGGCGCGTTGCGCTATACCTTTACCGCCTGTGAGCAGAAAAGCGTAGGGCAGCCGCCTGACTGCCCTACCTGACTCAGCGCGCTGCGACAGGCTCTGTGTGGAAAGTTAGCCGCTCGCCGTCGCGCGCCACGTCCGCCACGACTGCAGCGTTCTCTTGAACATTGCCTTCCAAGAGCGCCATCGCCAGTGGATCTTGCAGATAGCGCTGAATGGCGCGCTTGAGCGGACGTGCGCCGAAGACAGGATCGTAGCCGCGCTCGGCGAGGAAGGCTTGCGCTGCTGGCGTCAGCTGCAATGTGATCTGACGGCGCGCCAAGAGCTTTTGCAGCCGCTGCAGCTGAATCTGCACAATGCGCTCAATGTGAGTGCGATCCAAGCTGTGGAAGATGATGATCTCATCCAGCCGATTCAAGAACTCAGGACGGAAGTGCTGATCGAGCGCGCGCAAGACCGCTTCGCGCACGCGCTGCGTATCAACGCCGCCTGCCGCCTTGATCAGATCGCTGCCGATGTTGCTGGTCATGATGATGACCGTGTTGGTGAAGTTGACCGTCCGTCCTTGTCCGTCGGTCAGGCGACCTTCATCGAAGACTTGCAGGAAGACGTTGAAGACTTCAGGATGCGCCTTCTCGATCTCATCGAATAGCACAACGCTATACGGACGCCGCCGCACAGCTTCGGTCAGCTGACCGCCTTCCTCGTAGCCAACGTAGCCCGGCGGCGCGCCGATCAAGCGCGCTACGCTGTGCCGCTCGCCATATTCGCTCATGTCAATGCGCACCATGGCGCTCTCGTCATCGAACAAAAATTCCGCCAATGAGCGCGCCATTTCCGTCTTGCCGACGCCCGTCGGACCGAGGAACAGGAACGTGCCAATCGGACGGTTTGGATCCTGCAAGCCGGCGCGGCTGCGCCGCACTGCCGCCGCGATAGCGCGTACCGCCTCTTCCTGCCCAACGACGCGCTCGTGCAGGCGTGCTTCCATGTGCAGCAATTTCTCCACCTCGCCTTCCAGCAAGCGCGAGACTGGAATGCCCGTCCAGCGGCTGACCACAGCGGCAATTTCATCCGCGTCCACTTCCTCTTTGAGCATCGCGCCGTTTTGTTGCATTTGCGCCAGCTCCGTCTCAGCCTCGCGCAGTTGCCGCTCAAGGTCAGGTAGTGTGCCATAACGAATGCGCGCTGCCAGCTCAAGGTTGCTCTGGCGCTCAGCGCGCTCAAGCTGCAAGCGCGCGCTATCGATCTCAGCCTTGACCGCGCGTATGCGCTCGATCACAGCGCGTTCCTTCTGCCAGCGCGCCGTGAGCGCGTTCAAGGTCTCGCGCAGGTTGGCGAGTTCGTTCTCCAGATCGTCAAGGCGCTGCTTGGAAGCCTTATCGCGCTCTTTTTTGAGCGCCTCGCGCTCGATTTCTAACTGCATGATCTGCCGCTCAACGCGCTCCAGCTCCACAGGACGGCTATCAATTTCCATCTTCAAGTTGGCAGCCGCCTCGTCAATCAAGTCAATGGCTTTATCAGGCAGCTGCCGATCAGGAATGTAGCGCTGGCTGAGCGTAGCAGCCGCGATCACAGCGCTATCTTGAATGCGCACGCCGTGATGCACTTCATAGCGCTCTTTCAAGCCGCGCAGGATGCTGATCGTATCCTCAACGCTCGGCTCTTCCACGAAGACCGGCTGAAAGCGCCGCTCAAGCGCGGCATCTTTCTCGATATGCTTGCGATACTCGTCAAGCGTGGTCGCGCCGACCATGTGCAGCTCGCCACGCGCCAACATCGGCTTGAGCAAATTGCCAGCATCCATCGCGCCTTCCGCCGCGCCCGCGCCGACGATGGTGTGCAGCTCGTCCACAAACAGGATGATCTGCCCGTTGCTATCAGCAATTTCCTTCAAAACTGCCTTCAGGCGCTCCTCAAACTCGCCGCGATATTTGGCGCCTGCCACCAGACCGCCCAGATCGAGCGCGACCAAGCGTTTATCCTTCAAGCCTTCGGGCACGTCGCCATTGGCGATGCGCTGCGCCAAGCCTTCCACAATGGCAGTCTTGCCAACGCCTGCCTCGCCGATCAGCACAGGATTATTCTTCGTGCGACGGCTGAGGATGTGCATCACGCGCCGAATCTCTTCATCGCGTCCGATCACAGGATCGAGCTTGCCCTGCCGCGCCAGCGCCGTCAGATCGCGTCCGTATTTCTCCAGCGCCTGAAACGTGCTTTCAGGATCAGGGCTGGTGACGCGCTGACTGCCGCGAATGCTCGCCAGCGCCTGCAGAACAGCCTGCTCAGTGATGCCGTGCTTGTTCAGCAGCTCCGCGACGTTCGAGCCTTCCAGCAGCGCCAAGAGCAGATGCTCTGTGCTGATGTAATCATCCTTCATGCGCTGCGCGAAGCGCTCAGCGCGATTCAGAACGTCCACCGCAGGACGACTCAAGCCAATCTGCCCTGTGTTATTGCCCAGACGCGGCTGTGCGCGCAGCAGCGATTGCGCGCCGTCCAGAAGCGCGGACGATTGTCCGTTGATCTTGGCGACCAGCTCTGGCACCACGCCGTCCTTTTGCGTCAGCAAGCTTACGAGGATATGGATCGGCTCGATGGTCGGATTTTTGTATTCAGTGGCAAGGCTCTGCGCTTTGAGCAGCGCCTCTTGCGCTTTGTGCGTGTAACGACTCATGTCCATAGTCACTTGTACCTCTCTGAGAGACAGACTAGCATATTGCGCGTTTGATCCGCGTCAACAAAGCATAAGCGGCGCGTAAATATCGGCAGGCGCCGCGCTTTGTGCTATGATCTGCGCAACGCACGGCACAGCAAGCAGGCACGGCGATGTGGTTGATTGACGGACACAACTTGATCGGGCAACTTCAAGACCTCTCACTGGACGATCCGCACGATGAAGCCAAGCTCACCATGGCGATCAAGAGCTATTGTATGCGCGCCAATTGCAAGGCGACCGTGATCTTCGACAACGGTTTGCCAGGCGGCTTTTCGCGCGAGCTTTCCAACAGCAGCGTCAGCGTGTATTTTGCGCCGCCGCGCACCAAAGCCGATCACATCCTGATGCAGCGTGCTAAAGAGATGCATCGCTTGCCTAACTTCGTCTTGGTCACCTCTGATCGGCAGATCGCGCGCCTCGCTTACGCCTATGGCATTGAGACCATGCCCAGCGAAGAATTCGCCTTGCTGCTCGGCTTTCGTCCTGTTGAGCTGCCGCCTGAAGCGCCTGACAAGCCGAAGCGGATCAAGATCGTCTACGAAAAAGACCCGAATCCGCAGGTGACGCCGCAAGAGATCGCCTATTGGCTGCCGATTTTCAAGCGCCGCCTGCAGGAAGCGCGCACTGCCAGAGCAGCCGCTGAGCAGGCTGAGCGCGAGCGCCTGCGCGCTGAGCGCCTTGCGCGCAAAAAAGCGGCTGAGGAAGAGCGTCTGCGCAAGAAAAAACATCTGCCGTGAGCGACTCAGCACTCATCAAGGTCGAGGCGCTCAGCAAAGCCTTTGGCTTGCGTCCTGCCTTGCGCAATGTCTCGTTCGAGGTCGGACGCGGCGAGTTGGTCGCGTTGCTCGGCGCCAATGGCAGCGGCAAAACGACGCTGCTGCGCATCCTCGCCGCGCTCAGCCGACCGAGCAGCGGCGTCGTCCTGATCGGCGGTTGGCAATTGCCTAAAGAAGCGCTCGCCGTGCGCGGACAGCTCGGCGTGGTGACGCACTTGCCGCTGCTCTACGACGATCTGAGCGCTGCTGAGAATTTGCAGCTCTATGCTGAACTCTACAACCTGCCGCGCGAGATCGGCAGGCAGGCAGTTCAGGCGCGCATCCGCGACGCGCTGGCGCGAGTCGGCTTGGCGAAGCGCGCCGATGATCGTGTGCGCACGTTCTCGCGCGGAATGCAGCAGCGCCTTGCGTTGGCGCGCGCGACCTTGCACGATCCTGCCGTCTTGCTTTTGGACGAGCCGTACACAGGCTTGGATGCGCAAGGCAGCGCCTTGCTAGACGCGCTGATCGCTGAATGGCACGCGCAGGGACGCACGATCATCGCCGCGCTGCACGATCTCGCGCGCGCCGCGGCGCTCTGTCAGCGCGCTTTGATCCTTGCGAATGGCAAGTTAGCAGCCGATCTATCCATCAGCGACGCTGAGACGTTGATCGCCGCCTTCAATGCGCTGACGCCGAGTTGAACCATGCGCCGCACGAACTTTCTACGCGCCGTCCTCGCCATTGCGCGCAAAGATTTGCGCGCCGAGTTCCGCAGCCGCCTGCTGATCAGCGCGATGGGCTTATTCGCGCTGCTGACCACGATGGTCTTCTATTACACGCTTGAGAGCCGTCCTGAGGCGCGCCGCGCGACCTTGCCTGCCGCGCTCTGGGTGACGGTCACCTTCGCAGGCACGCTCGGCATCGGACGCAGCCTTGCCGCTGAGTACGATCGCGGCACGCTCGACGGTCTGATGCTGACGCCTGTGCCGCGCTCGGCGCTTTACTTCGGCAAATTGGCAGTGGCGTGGCTCTTCACGCTGATCGTGGCGCTCGTGGTGACCATGGCGTTGAGCATTGTGTTCAACACAAACCTGTTGCGCCTTGGCTGGCTGCTGATCGCTTTGCTCGGCACGCTCGGCTTCGCCGCGATCGGCACGCTGCTGGGCAGCATGGCGGTCTATGCGCGCTCGCGCGAGACGACGTTGCCGATTCTAGTGCTGCCAATAGCGCTGCCGATCATCATAGCGGCGGTCAATGCGGCGCACGGCGTGCTGGACGATCAGCCGCTCGGCGAGTGGATCGCCTATCCGCTGTTATTGGCTTCTGTGGATGCCGTTTTCCTGACGCTGGCGTATCTGCTGTTCGATTACGTGCTTGAGGAATGACGAATGCATCCTGCGCGGATGCATTCTGCCTGAGGCGTCGGTGGGAATCGAACCCACGGTGAAGGTTTTGCAGACCTCTGCCTTGCCACTTGGCTACGACGCCTTGTGCCACTAATGGTACACGAGCCGCGCGCATTTGTCAATTGACGATCGCCCGAATGGGCAACTTTTGAAAAGCGCGCTACACTTATCGCGCATCCGTGTGCTGCTGACCGAGTGAGACCGTGAGTCTGCCCAAGCGTAAACCAACTGCCAAGCCGCGCCGTCACTGGTACAATCCTGCGCTCGGCGCTGACCTGCCCGCCCGACCTGCCACCTCGCAAGTTGGACGCGCGCGGCAGCGCGTGGCGCGCCGCCAAGCCGATCGCCGCCTGCCGCGCCCTGACTGGACGTGGCTCGTGATCGGCTTCGCCGTGATCGGCGTGCTTGCCACAGCCGCCACGCTCATGCTCTCAGCCAGCAATGGCGCGCCGAGCCGCGCCGCCGTCGTGTTAGCCACTGCCGCGCCGCGCGATAGCGCGCCTGATCCTCAGGCGACCGCACGCCCGATCAGCATGGCAGACCTTGAAGGGCTGAATTTGAAGGCTTGGGACGGCAAGCGTCGCCTGACCATCTTGCTGATGGGACTGGACAAGCGTCCCGGCGAGCGCGGCACAGGCTTCCGCACAGATACGCTGATCGTCCTCAGCCTCGATCCTGCCACGCAGCGCGTCGGCATCTTGAGCATCCCGCGCGACCTGCGCATGCCAATTCCAAATCGCCCTGAGACGCTCTATCCGATCAACTCAGCCTATGTGCTAGGCGAGCTAGAACGTCCCGGCTATGGCGCGCGCCTGACCGCTGAGACCATTCAGTACAATCTTGGCATTCCGATTGATCACTATGTCGTGCTATCTTTCGAAGCCGTCATCGGCTTCATTGACGCCATCGGCGGCATCACTGTAGACGTGCCGAGCGAGATCGTGGATAACGAATATCCTGACATGGCGTTCGGCTACGATCCGCTTTATATTCCTGCCGGCAGGCAGGTCATGAACGGCGAACTCGCGCTCAAATACGCGCGCACGCGCCACCAGACCGACGATTTTGACCGCACGCGCCGCCAACAGCAGGTCATTTTTGCTGTGCGCCAACAAGTGCTGCGCGGCGACGTCCTGCCCGGCTTGATCTTGCGCGCGCCTGCGCTGTGGAACGAGCTGAGCAAAGGCATCATCACCGACCTGACCTTTGACCAGATGCTCAGTCTGGCTTGGTATGCGAAGGACTTGCCGCTGCAGAGCATCCGCAACGCCTCGATTGACGAGCGCTACATCCGCGCCGTGAATGTGCGCGGCGAGACGCTGCTCACCATTGACCGCGAGCGCATCGCCGAGCTGATGATCAGCGTCTTCGGCGAGAATTACAACCGCTGAGCTATCTTCCTCAAGGCGACCGCTAAACCTAACATCAGCTGAATTTGCGTGTTAGCACACATGCGCAATCGGCGCGCTTGTGGCATACTTGCAGATAATTTGCGCATGTTGCAGACAAAATCACAATACATCTAGAGAGTCGTCATGCAGATCATCAACTTTTCACATCCACTGACCGCTGAGCAGGTTGCACAAATCGAGGCGCGGCTTGGCGGCAAAATAGACGGTATACGAGACGTTCGCGTTCAGTTTGATGTAGAACAACCATTTGTGCCACAAGTGGTGCAATTGGTGGATAGCCTAGGCATCAGCGCGCAGCAATGGCAGTCCGATGCATGGCTGATCGTGCTGCCTGCGCTGAATTTCATCGCGGCGATTCTTTTGGCAGAGCTGCACGGACGCAGCGGTCGTTTTCCGACCATCATCCGTTTGCGTCCTGTGGCGAATTCGCTCGTCAGCGTCTTCGAGCTGGCGGAGATCATCAACTTAGAGCAAGTGCGGCACGACGCACGCACAAGGAGGTAGATCATGCGCACCTGTTTGATCAGCACAGTAGGGACGAGCATCATCACAAACATCGGCGGTCAGTACAGAGACGACAGCGGCGTCTCTCAAGAGGAACATCAAGAGCTGAAAAGATTTCTCAACGAGAAAAACTGGGGTCAGTTGGCGCGCGTGCTGGCAAGCGTTGAGCCAACAGCGCGCATTTGCGGCGCGGAGATCAACTCAGTGGCTGAGATTGTCAGGCGGCAGCGCATTGACCTGCGCCACATCCATCTGCTGGTCTCTGATACAGACGAAGGACAGAACGTCGGCAAGCTCCTAGAGAGCTACTTCACTGAGCGTATCGATCGCGATTTGCCCGATCTCCAGACTGTTGAATATCACACTGTCACAGGCTTGCAGGATAGAGAGCCGGCGCGCTTCAGGACGCTAGGACTGCGCAATCTTGTGCGCGAGATCGGCGACTTAGTCAAGCGCTACGATAGAAGCAACATCTTGATTGATGCCACAGGCGGCTACAAAGCGCAGATAGCGATCGCTGTTGTGTTCGGTCAGGCGCTTGAAATTCCTGTCATGTATCGTCACGAGCGCTTCTCTGAGATCATTGCTATTCCGCCGATGCCGATCGCCTTCGATTACGCGTTGCTCGGCGAAAATGCTGATGTCCTCGCTTTTTTCGAGCGCGGCGCCACAGTCAGCAGCGCCGAATTGCCTGAGATGGACGAGCGATTGCGCGTTCTGCTTGAGGAAGTTGAGATTGATGGCGAGGCGCACTTCGGACTGAGCGCAGTCGGTCAGATTTACTTGACAGGCTTTCGCTTGCGCTTCCCGAGAGATGCAGCACTGACAGATGTTGCGTCTGATGAGAAGCGTCCGCCGTCTTTCGCCGATCATCATTATCCAACTGGCTTCAAAGCATTTGTCGAAAAAGTCTGTGCTGAAGTCGGATGGATTAAGACGGCGCACACACTGCCTTATGATCGTCAGCGGTCGATCAGAGGCACAGCCTTCTACGTCTCAGGAAACAAACTCGTCGGCACTTACCAAGATAGAAATAATTTCGGCGCACGCTTTGAAATCTTGACCAACGCATCAACGCCTGATCAGCTCGCTTGGGCTGCCGATCAGCTCAATCAGTTTTACGGAAAAGACGATCTATGAGCTGCGTTTACCTCGCTACCATCGGACAGCGTCCGCAAGCTATCACGGTCGCTTTGGATAACCTGCGCACAAGGTACGTCTACGAGCGAATCGGCTTGCTGCACACTGATCCTGTCCACTCGGGCATCTCTGAGCCGCTGCGCGAGCTGCGCCTTGAGATCGCGCGCGCCTATCCTGAACTGCCCGTCGATCTGCACGAGATACGCGCTCTGGACGGCTCGGCGCTTTTGGATATCGAAGATGAGAGCGCGGCGGAAGCCTACTTCTACGGCGTGCTGGACGCGCTCTTGCTCTATAAGCAAAAAGGCTACAGCGTGCATCTGATGGTGGCAGGCGGACGCAAAGCCATGAGCGTCTACGCCGTGTACGCCGCTTCGCTGCTCTTGGATGAACACGACGCCGTCTGGACAGTCCTGACGCCGCCGGACATCATGCAGCGCAACTTATGGCACGTGCCGCCTGCCGAGCGCGCGCGCATTCAGGTCACGCCGATGCCATTTCTGCCTTCGCGCTTCGCGCCGACCACGCTTGAATCGCTCACGCGCCAAGATATCATCGAACACTTAGCGAGACGGCTCAACCGCAAGGAGATGTTGCTCTCGCGCCTGACCGATGCGCAGCGCCGCGTGGCGAATGTGCTTGCCTTGCACGATGACTATAGCGACGCGCAGATCGCGCAGCTGCTCTCGCTGGCAGAGCGCACTGTGCAGCGCCATCTGCAGGATATCTACGACCGTATGCGCGATGTCTTCGACTTTGGCGACCGCATCCGCGATCCGCGCTTGGCGCTCATCAAGATCATGAAAGGCTGGGAATAACTGACGCAATGCAAAGAAAAGAATACACTTTGAAAGTGATCAGCCCGATGTTCAGCAACGGCGCTGATCCAAAAGCGAGAGAGTCGCTCGAAGTGCGCGCCGCCTCTGTGCGCGGACAGCTGCGCTATTGGCTACGCGCCATCATCGGCACACAAAACGCCGAACAGCTCTGGCGCGAAGAGTCCGAAGTTTTCGGCACGACAGAGCTAGGCTCGAAGGTCGCTGTGCGCGTGTATCCAATCGCCGTGGACCTGCAATACGTCAAGAAGAGCGAGATGCTGCCGCACAAAGATAGCGAACGCGAGCGCTCGCCTTCTTGGGCGATTCAGCCGAATTGGAAGGTCTCGCTGGAGCTGGTCGCGCGCAAAGGCGCGTTGCCTGAGCCTGCGCTGCACGCGCTGCACCTCTGGTCGCTGCTCGGCGGACTTGGCAAGCGCTCGCGGCGTATGTTCGGCGCTTTCAAGCTCAGCGGCAGCGACGCACCGCGCTACAACTCGCCTGAAGAATTGGCAAGTGCTATCAAGCAGACCTTGAACAAGGCGATCGTTCAGGTCAGTCCAATGCCTGACATACCAAAATTTCCGACGCTGCATCCGAAGCATTCGTGGATCATCGTCGGCAAGCGCGGCTACGACGATTACGAAGACGCCGTGATCAGTCTGTTCCGCGACTTGCTGCGCAGCGCCAAATTCCGTCCGAATCAAGACTCGTTCGGCGGCGTCCGTCCGCGCCGCTCGTCGCCGCTCATCGCGCAGCTGCGCCAGATCGATAATAAGTATTATCCGGTGCTGACCGTTTTGCGCGCCAAGCCTGACTCGAAGATCAATTGGAATGTGGTGCGCGACTTCATGGAAGCGGCAACGCGTCACTTCAACGCCGAAAAAGTCTGGGGAAGCTGGTGAACGCCATGACCACACATCTGTACCTCTTCGCCATTGGACCGGTGCAAGCCTTCATCGCGCAGGCGCGCCGCACGCAGGACTTGTACATGGGCAGTCGGATGCTCAGCGCGCTGGCAGCCGCCGGCGTCAGAGCAGCTGCTGATAGCGCAGGCTTCAAGGCGATCTTCCCTGCGCCGAGCAACGGCGCCGATACGTTCACAGAGGAAGAGCTTGACGAATTGGAAGGCGTGCCGCATCGCTTCGCCTTCCTGAGCGACGAGTCACAGCCATCTGAGCTTGCCGAGAAGATCGAGGATGCCATTCGCAATGAATGGCGGACGAAATTCGCTCACAAGGTCAAGAATTGGCTGCGCAGCGAGATCGGCGACGGCGAATGGCAGGCAGTCTTCGAAGCGCAAGCCTACGATTGGCTTGAATTCTACTGGGTCGCGCTGCCTTACAATGAAAGTGAACACGCCGCTGTTTACAAGCGCGCCAATGCTGCCATAGCGCAACGCAAATACGCACGGCACTTTCCGCAGATCGAAGGCAAGGGCGATAAATGCACGCTGACGGGCATCCAAGCGGCGCTGCCGTTCACTGAGACACAGCGCGAGAGGCTGATCAAGCGCGTGAGCAACATCGTGATCCGTCCAAATGAGCGGCTCGGCGCGTTGGCGACCATCAAACGCTTGGCAGACCGCGCAGAATGCTTCGACAAAAAGTTTGAGGTGCGCTCGACTAGGGCGATCGCACGAGACCTAGAATATGAGCCTGAAGAGCGAGAAGATGCTGACGCAGAGCGCGGCAAAGAAGTGACAGGCTATCTGGCGGTCTTGCACATGGACGGCGACAGCATGGGCAAGCACTTGAGCAGCTTGACAAAGCGGGAAGAACATGCCGCGTTCTCAGGCAGGCTCTCAAGGTTTGCACAACGCGTGCCTAAGGTCATCAAGGAGCATGGCGGCAAAGGCGGCTTGTTGGTCTACAGCGGCGGCGACGATGTGTTGGCGCTCTTGCCATTGCGGCACGTCCTGAAATGTGCTGAGGAGCTTTACAAGGCTTTCCATGAGATAACAGGCTTAAATGCCAGCGCAGGCATCGCTATCACGCCGCACAACTTGCCGCTCGACTCAGCTTTGGCGTTGGCGCGCAAGGCTGAAGAGGAAGCCAAAGAGACCTATGGACGCAACGCGCTGGTCTTCACAGAAGCGCACGGCACAGGTCAGCTGCGCAGCGCTGGCGCCAAGTGGCAGATCGTGCCGTTTTTGCGGGAATTGCAAGCGCTGTTCGCGAAAAAGAAGATTTCCAGCAAGCTGGGCTACGAGCTGCAGGCGATCAATCACGATCTGCACGCTGCAGACATGGCTGCGTTGCGCGCAGCTGAGATTTTGCGCGTCGCGCGGCGCCGCACGGCTGAAGGCGTGCGCTTCGAAGAAGAGGTAGAGCCGACCATCAGAGAGATGATCGCGCTGGTTGACGAGAAAAGACTTCTAGACTGGGCAGATATGGCGAACTGGGCGATCTTGATGCGCTTTTTGGCGTCGGATGCATCGGAAGGAAGGCGATCATGAGCGGACAGTGGCTGTTCATAGAGCCAGTTGACGTCTGGTTTTTTCGCGATAACAAGCCATTCACAGCTGCGCAAAACTTCGTGGCGCGCAGCATGTTCCCGCCGACTCCGCAGACAGTGTTGGGCGCGCTGCGCACGGCATACCTTGAGCAGCAAGGCGTGGATTGGAAGGCTTTTGGGCGCGGCGAAGTGCAGACTGAGGTCGGGACGCCGGACGCGCTGAACGGCTTGCGCGTCCAAGCGCCGTTTGTGGCGCGCTATCAGAACGGCACGGTTGAGCGCTTCTTCCCTGCGCCGCTCGATCTTCTCTACAATAAAGACGCTGAAGACTCTAAAAAGTGGCGGCTCTTGAAGCCTGCTGAGCAATTCGATTGGTATACAAACCTTCCGTTCGAGGCATGGCGTCCGCTGGAAGGCGGCGGCGACGGCTTCAAAGAAGCCGAGAGCTGGCTGAGCGAGGCGCAGTTCAAGCGCTATCTCGCGGGCGAGCAGGACTTGGACAAGCCATGCAAGCCTGATGATATCTTCGAATACGAAGGGCGCGTCGGCTTGGCGCTCGATTACGGACGGCGCGCCAATCGCGGAGGACATTTCTATCACGCGGAATTCATCCGCATGAAAGAAGGCTTTGGACTTTTAGCGCATTTGAACAAGGCGCTCTTCCCTGAGCGCGGCGTGATGGATATTGGCGGCGAATCGCGCGGCGCGCGCTACTACAGCGTGACTCAAGCGCCGCAGACGCTGCGCAGCCGCACACAAGGGCGCGTGCGCATCATCTTGCTGACGCCTGCTTATTTCAGCGGCGGCTGGCAGCCTGCTTCAGGCGATTGGTCGCGTTGGGTGGGCAGCGGAAAGCTGGTCTCGCTGGCGATTGGCAAGCCGTTGCCGCTCAGCGGCTGGGATATGGCGCGCAAGCAGCCGCGTCCGCTGCGCAATTACTTGCCAAGCGGCAGCGTCTTCTTCTTCGAAGAGGCACAGCTGACGGATGAACCTTTCACTGAGACGCCGAACGGCGCGCTCGATCACGGCGCGATGGGCTTCGGCATGTACGCAACAGGCATTTGGTGAACCATAGAAAGAGAGCGATCAGACCATGTTGAGTGTTCCGCTTTTTCTCTACACAGAGACATCGTTACACGCCGGCGTCGGCAGCACGGTCTCGGCAATTGACCTGCCGATCCAGCGCGAGCGCACCACGCAGTTCCCGATTGTGCAGGGCAGCGGCATCAAAGGCGCATTGCGCAGCCAAGTTGTGGCAGGCGAGGACGCGCTGGAAGCGCTCTTTGGCGCTGACACTAAAAAAGAAGAGAAATTCGCAGGCGCGCTCTCAGTTGGCGACGCGCGCATCGTGCTGTTCCCTGTCCGCTCGCTGAACGGCGTGTTCGCCTATACCACGTGCGCCGCAGTCCTAGCGCGAGTCGCGCGCGACGTGCCGAATTTCCCTGCGCTCGATCAGGACGTGCAAGGTGAAAACGCGCTGGTGACCAGCAAGAGCGCTGTGGTCGCCTCAGGCAAGGCTGTGCTGGAAGAGTTCAGCTTCACCTGCACAGCGAACGCGCGCGTGGATGAGATCGCCAAGTGGCTTGCGCAGAACGCCTTCCCTACTGCGCCTGCCTATGAGTATTGGCGCAAAAAAGTGCAGGATAGCCTGATCGTGCTGAGCGACGAGTCCTTCCGCGACTTTGTGCAGAACAGCACTGAAATCGTCACGCGCGTCCGCCTTGATCGCGAGAAAAAGACGGTGGCGCAAGGCGCGCTGTGGACTCAGGAAGCGCTGCCATCGGATTGCCTGCTGCTGAGCGCGATCTTGGCGCGCAGCACGCGCAATGGCAGCAATGGAACTGCCGAGCAGGTTGCCGACTGGCTGCGCGATCCACAAAATGTGCCGCAGCGCATTCAGCTGGGCGGCGACGAAACGACAGGTTCAGGGATTGTCGCCTTACGTTGGGCAGGAGCGTGATCCATGACACAGAAAGCACAATCTGAGCAGCAGCCTCAGAAGCAATCCGCGCAGCAGACGCTGCAGCAGCGCCGCGCCAAGCACGCTTGGGAATGCGTCGAGCAAGTTGATAAAGTGGCTGATAAGACGAAGAAGAAATACGGCTCGCTAGTGCGCGGCTTGCCACAACTGATCCAAACTGACGGACTCGGTCAGATGTTGGCGTTTTTGCAGGCGAAAGCAGGCGGCGATAGCAACAGCGAACACGGTCTTGCCTATGCGCACATCGCCAGCTGGATCAACACGGAATTCAAGCTGAACAACAACAAACTGCTGGAATGGCTGCTCGATCAATCCACAGCCGATTATCGGCGCACGACGGCGGAAGTGCTGGCGTACGTGAATTGGCTCAAGCGCTTTGCCGAGGCGAAAGGCTGGAAAGGCGAGGATAACAACTGATGGCTTACACTTACCTCGCGCCGAAAGATACGGCGAAGCTGCTGGAGCAGGGCGCTGCGAAATGCCAGAACTTCGGCTTGCGCCTTGTGCGCTACGCGCCGCGCCAGGTGATCGAGTCAACAGATCGCTACGACGATCGCGGCAAAGTGATCGGCAAGGAGCGCAGCTTTTGGCTGCAGGAGCTGTGCAAGAACTTCAAGCCTGACTCGGAGCTTGTGCAAAGCACGTATCAGCGCTGGCAAGCGATGACGGAAGGCGCGGCGCGCTTCAAAGCGACGCTGCAAGGGCGCATGGTGATCGGTCTGGGCGGCAAAGGCGCGATGGAATTCGGCATCACGCTGCATCGCGTCACAGGCTTGCCATACATACCGGGCAGCGCGCTGAAAGGCTTGACGCGCAGCTACTTCTTGATCCAGCTCGCTGAGCAAGCAGGCTATACAGATACGCTAGACAAACTCGATGAGCTGCTCACCAAAAGCGCGTCTGATGATGAGAATAAAGATAAATCGGACGCTGAGAAAAAGGTGATTGACGAGATCGCCAGAGCGCTGCCGAAGCTCGATCGCAATTTCATCACGCTCTATCGCGAGATGTTCGGCTTGCAAGGCGAGGCAGGCACGTGCGTCTTCTACGACGCCGTGCTGGCGGAGCCGCCGCAAGGGCAGCTTTTCACAGTGGACGTGATGACGCCGCATTTCGTCAAATACTACCGCGAGAGCGGCAAACAGGCGCCTGATGAAGGCGACAATCCGAATCCTGTCAACTATGTCACGGTCAGCGCAGGCGTGCGCTTCGCCTTCGCCATCGGCAAGCGGCGCACAACGGATAAGCTGCACCTTGCCGATGCGAGAGTGCTGCTCCGTGACGCGCTACACTGGCTCGGCATTGGCTCAAAGACAGCCTCAGGCTACGGCGTGTTCGAAGCGCCTAAATCCTGACGCAAGATGGCTCGCGCTTCACAAGCGAGCCATTTTTGCGCTTGCCGAACGGCACGGATAGCTTTAGACTCGGCAAAAAAGTTCGGGCAGGACGTGATGCGATGAGCGAGCGTGATCGGGCAGGGCGCGCTGAGGTGCGCGGCAAGCGCGTGTCGTTTTTTGTGACGTGCATCGTGGACATGATCTATCCGCACAGCGGCATGGCAGCCGTCGAAGTGCTGGAGCGAGTCGGCTGCGCGGTTGAATTTCCTGCTGCGCAGACCTGCTGCGGACAGATGGGCTTCAACGGCGGCTATCGCGCAGAGGCGCGCCATGTGGCGCAACATTTTTTGCGCACCTTCGCCAACGCCGAGCTGATCGTCACGCCGAGCGGCTCGTGTGCAGCGATGGTGCGGCACTACTATCCTGAGCTGTTCGCGGATGAGCCTGCCTTGCGCGCTGAAGCTGAGCGAATCGCCAGCATCACATGGGAACTGACCGAATTCTTGGTAGACGGTCTCGGCGTGACCGATCTGGGCGTCAGTTTGGCGCAGCCGCGCACGGTCGCCTTGCACGATTCGTGTCACGGCTTGCGCGGACTGGGCATCAGGCAGCAGCCACGCGCGCTCTTGGCGAAGATCGGCAACTTGCGGCTGATCGAGCTGCAAGGCGCGGATCAGTGCTGTGGTTTCGGCGGCTTGTTCGCCGTCAAAATGCCTGAGATCAGCGGCGCGATGCTGGACGAGAAAGTGCAGCACATCGCGGATAGCGCAGCCGATGCTATCGTGACGTGCGACGCGAGCTGCCTGACGCAGATCAACGGCGGACTCAGCCGACGTGGCTGCCGCGCGCGCGTCTATCACGTGGCAGAAGTCCTGGCAGGACGCTTGTGATGAAGCGCAAGGCGGACTCATGCGAGTCCGCCTTGAATGTGAGAAACTAATTAGCAGGCTGCACGACCATGGCTGAGCCGCCGCCGCGACGGACAGGCTCGGCTGCTGCCAATATGCTGCCGTCAGGCGCGACCACGATGCCGGTCGCCGCGCCGATCTCAGCCACGCCGCGCAAGTCGTGACCGAGCGCGATCAACGCTTTGCCCAGCTCAGTTTCCTCGAATTTGCTATCCACTTGCGTGAAGCCTGTGTTGCGCTGCGAGATGCGCGGCGCGGCGATCGCCTCGTCAAGCGCTAAACCGAAATCAATCATGTTGACGGCGATGGTCAGCGCTGTAGTGATGATCGTAGCGCCGCCGGGCGAGCCAAATGCCATGACCGTGCCGTCGGGCGCCAGAACGATGGTCGGCGCCATGCTGCTGCGCGGACGCTTGCCCGGCTCAGGGCTGTTCGGATGCGGATCGGCGAGATCGAAGTCGGTCAGCTCGTTATTCAGCAAGAAGCCATAGCCTGGCACCACAATGCCTGCGCCGCCGATTGACTCGATAGTGAAGGTCGCGCTGACTACGTTGCCGTCTTTATCGGCGACCGTCAAGTGCGTGGTTGAGCCGCCGAGCGCGTCGCTGAACGCCATCTCGACGTTCTCAGCCGTGCGGCTGGGACTGGTGTCTTTTTGGAAGGGCAGCGGATCGCCTGCTCTAGCACGGAAATCCGCGACGTTGTCAGGCGCGCGATCGCCGATCAAAGCGCGGCGCGCAGCGGCGTACTCCTTGCTCAGCAAGCCTTGCAACGGCACGTCCACATACTCAGGATCGCCTAGGAAAGCGCCGCGATCTGCGTAAGCGAGCCGCATCGCCTCGATCACGTAGTGCCAAGCCCGCGCACGGTCTAGGTTCTTCAAGTCATAGCCTTCGATCAGGTTCAAAATCTGCGCAGGCGTGATGCCGCCGCTGCTCGGCAAGCCCATGCCATATACTTTGTAGCCGCGATAATCGGTGACGACGGGACGACGCACAATGGCGTCGTAAGCGCTCAGATCGGCTAAGGTCATGCCGCCGCTGATGACGCGGAATGGTGGTCGCGGCACAGCAGGCGGATTTTGAACGGTCTCCACGATTGCTCTTGCGATCTCGCCCTGATAAAAGGCGCGCACGCCGCCTTCCGCGATCAGGCGGTACGTCCGCGCAAGGTCAGGATTCTTGTGAAGCGTGCCGATGGCAGGCGCCGCGCCGTTCACAAGGTACACCTCAGCCGTCGAAGTGAAAGCGGCGAAGCGCGCCTTGTTCTGCCCAGTCTGCGCTGCAAAGACGGCGTCAACTTCAATGCCATTCTCAGCGAGCGCGATGGTCGGCGCGAGCAGCTCAGCCAAAGATTTTGTGCCATAGCGCTCAAGCGCACGCGCCCAGAGCGCCACAGTGCCGGGCACGCCAACTGCCGCGCCATTGCTGATTCGGTTGGGCGCAAAAGGCAAGTTGCTGCTCGGATTATCAGGGTCTTTGAACATATCCGCAGAGGCGGAGAGCGGTGCAGTCTCGCGACCGTCAATGGTGATCACCTCGCCCGTCTCTTTCCAGTAGATGACCATGAAGCCGCCGCCGCCGATGCCGCATGAGTACGGCTCGATGAAGCCGAGCGCCGCCATGACTGCCACGGCTGCATCCACGGCATTGCCGCCTGCTTTCAGCACATCAATGCCGATCTGCGTGGCGCGCTCATCCACGCTTGCCACGGCGCCGCCTGTGCCGCGCGCTGTGGCGCCTGCGCCGCCTTGCGCTGAGGCTACGCCGCTGAAGGCGACGCTCAGACAAACTGATAGAACGACCAAAAGCAACTTTCGCAACATCTGATTAATCCTTTCTGGCTGCTGGCACAGCGCGTGCCTTTGAGAAAATAGTTCTGAACAACTTCTTGTGCAAGGTCGCGCTTTGGCAACCTGCACAAGCGCCGCGCAGGTTGCCGAATGGCGCGCCTTCGCTTACACTCTACCACACAACAGTAGATTTACGAGCATTTTGCCATGCGCATAAACATCAACTGGGTCAATCAACATCTGATCGAAGCGCTGTACGGCGCACCGATTGTCAATAGCGTCCTGCACGATGGCTTTGACGTGGTACTGGTCGATCTGATCAGCGGCGAGCAGATCGCCATTCACTTGATCGAGCGCGATATTGACGTGGCGTACATCCAAAGCGTGCTTGAAGCGAACGCTGCGAACGGTCGCTACACGCTCTTCTTCCTGTGGAGCGCGATGCTCTTGCCTGAGCATGGCGAGCGCTACCTGCCCTACGACTGGATGACGACGCTGCTAGATATCTACGGCGATAAAATCTACGCTTTTGAGAATTACGGTCAGAACGCGTGGCTTTTCCCAGTCTATTTTGAGCCTGAGCAAGGCAGCGCATGGCGCAACGTACGCTATGGCGAGGCAGTGGATATGGCGGCGCTGCATTGCCAAGTCGTCCACACAGAAGGCGGCTTTTTGAACGGCAAATGGCGCATCGCGACCTTCAACGAGGCAGCGCAGCCGCAACGCGAGCGCCGTCAACGTGCGGGCAGGCATCATCGCGAGCCGCAGCGCAGCGCGCGCGCCGCCATCTTCGATTACTACGATCTGCTCGGCGTGGCCTACGACGCTGACCTTGAGACGGTCAAGCGCGAATATCGCCGTCTGGCGCTTCAATTCCATCCCGATTACAACAAATCGCCCGATGCGACCGAGCGGATGCAGGCGATCAACACTGCTTACGCCAAAATTGTCGAGTATCTGGGCGAGAACGGCTGACGCGTGCGCCCAGTTTGTGCTAAAATGAACTTATATGCTTCTATCAGCCTTTTGAGAGAGCCATGAGGCATGTTTTGCGCGTCCTGCTGATCCTGTGCGCGCTCAGCCTGACCAGCTGCCGTCAATCTGCTCAGCCAACACCGACACCTGATCCTGATATCCAGCTTGATTGGCTGACCGCCGATAAGCCATTGCGCGTCGGCTTGGACGCTTTGATTTTCACCTTGAAGAATGCGCGCGCTGAGCCGATTCGCGGCGCAGTGGTCGAAGTGCGCGGCGATATGACACACGCAGGCATGGTGCCTGTGGACGGCAAAGCGGAAGGCGGCACGGACGACGGACGTTACGTTGTGCCTTTTGAGTGGACGATGGGCGGCGATTGGATCGTGACCGTGCGCGCGACACTGCCCGACGGTCGCACGGCGCAGCGCCGCTATGAAGTGCAGGTGCGATCGCGATGAGCCGCGCTGAACCGCTCTACCGTCTGCCGATAGACGCGTTGCGCCTGCCGCTGCTCGGACGGCTGCTCAAGGCGCGCTATGGACGGCTGATCGTCCAGCTGCCGCTCTTTTTGGCAGCGGCGCTGCTGATCTACGATGGCTTCACAGGCGAGCAGCTCGCCTCGCGCAACTTGGCGACGGTCGGCGCGTGGGTGCATTATCGCGGCTTTGTGATCTTGGCGCTATTGCTGGCAGGCAATCTGTTCTGTATGGGCTGTCCGTTCACCTTGCCGCGCACGCTCGCCAAGCGCTTGGCAGGCGGCGGCAAGCGTTTTCCGCGCCTGCTGCGCAATAAATGGCTCGCTATCGGCGGCTTGTTTTTGATCTTCTGGCTTTACGAAGTCACGGACATGTGGGCGAGTCCAATGCTGACGGCGTGGGTGATCATCGCCTACTTTGTCGCGTCATTCGCGCTAGAGCTGCTCTTCAGCGAGTCGCCATTCTGCAAGTATGTGTGTCCGCTCGGCGCATTCAACTTCGCTTACAGCACGCTCTCGCCGCTGCAGATCGGCGTGCGCGATCCGAAGACGTGCCAGACGTGCGTCGGCAAGGAGTGCATCAACGGCAGTTACAGCGCGCAGCCTGTGATTTTGGTCGAGCAGCTTGACGCGCGTCCACCTGTGCGGCATGACTCGCGCGGCGTGCTAGGCTGCGGCACGCTGCTCTACGCGCCGCAAGTGAAGAGCAATATGGATTGCACGTTCTGCCTAGATTGCGCGCGCGCCTGTCCGCACGACAACGTGATCTTAGGCGTGCGCTCGCCATTGCGCCAGCTGCAGACGCCGCGCAGCCTGCCCAGACGCTGGGACGTGAATTTTCTGCTGGTGGCGTTGGCTTTCATGGGCATCGTGAACGCTTTCGGCATGGTGCCGCCCGTTTATGCGCTGCTGCACGAGATGGCGTTAGCGCTCGGCACAGATGCTGAGTGGTTGCTCTTGCTGATCATCTTCTTCATGGGCAGTGTCGCGTTGCCTGCCTTGCTCAGCATCGGCGCGGCGTGGCTGGCAAACGCGCTGACGGGCAAACGGCGGCGTCCGTTCCTGTTGCGCGATACGTTCGCTGCTTTCGCGCCCGCCTTCGTGCCGATCGGCGCGGGCATTTGGGCGGCGCACTACGGCTTTCATTTCGTGATCGGCGCGCTGGTGATCGTGCCTGTCTTCCACAACTTCCTGCTCGATCACGGCGTGACGATCTTCGGCAGGCAGGTCAATTGGCAGCTAGGCGCCATTGCCGATGTTGAGCAGTTCGCTATTGTGCAGGTGATCTTGCTGATCGGCGGCTATTTGCTCAGCCTGATCTTGGCGCGGCGCATTGCCGTGCGCGAGTACGGCGCGGCGCGTGCGCAGCTCGCTTTTCTACCGTATGCGCTGCTCTTCTTGGCGTTGCTGTTGGCGGCATTCTTCATCTTCAGCCAGCCGATGGAGATGCGCGGCACCACTGAGCGGGACGGCTTATTTCACTGAGTTTCGGCTTGTTGCGGCGTGCCAAGCCATTGCATCGGCTTGCCGTCGCCGCCGTTGCGCAGCATGATGATCTCTGCCATGATGCTGAGCGCGATCTCGCGCGGCGTCTCAGCGTTGAGCTCTAGGCCGATCGGCGCGCGGACGCGCGCGATCTGCTCGCGGCTGATGCCGCGCTCTTCCAGCGCTTTCGCCGTCAGCGCCCAGCGGCGGCGGCTGCCGATCAAGCCGATGTATGGCACAGGCGCGCTCAGCAACGGCGGGAAGAGCTGTTCATCCACTGGCAAGCCGCGCGTGACGGCTGCGATGTAGGTCTGCTTTGTGAGCGGAATGTGCGCAGCGACCTCGCTCGGCGGCGCGACGATGTAGCCGTCCATATTCGGAATGTGCTCAGGGCTGCACAGCTCAGGGCGATCGTCGCTGATGATCACGCGGAAGCCGAGCCACTTGCCCAGCTCTGCCAGCGCCTTGCCAACATGTCCGCAGCCGATCACCACTAAAGTCGGCGGCGCGCCATACGGCTCGATGTAGATATCGGCGCTGCCGCCGCAAATGCCCGGATCGCCGTCGCGCAGGTCGTTGAGGCGATAGGTGACTAAGCGCGGCTGACCGTCGGCGAGCGCCGCCAAACCGTCTTGGACGACGCGGCTTTCCATCGCGCCGCCGCCGATCGTCCCGATGATCTTTCCGTCGCTGTAGATGAGCATTTTGGTGCCTGCATGGCGCGGCATTGAGCCGTGCGTGCGCACGACAATCGCCAATGCCACAGGCACATTCGCTCGGCGCGCCTGATAGAGCGCTTCGAGTACGTTCTCTTCGTCCATGCCTTCCTGCCTTGCGCAACTGGTTGATGCTCAGCAGATTCTAAGGCATTTTCTGACGATACACCACCGATCGTTTGTCAGATCGGTAAAGAAGGTTATGATTGACGCCATGCTTTGCAATCGCAGAGGACGAGGTTCAGAGAATGCGATATTCAACCTTCGGACGGCTTTTCATCGCAGCACTCATCGCGCTCGGTCTGGGCGCAGCCGCTTTGGGACAAAGTCCTGCGCAGGCACAGGGCATCACAGGCTCAAACTGGGAAGGCTACTACTGGGCGAATCCGACCTTCAGCGGCAGTCCTGCGCTGTTTCGGATCGATCCTGCTATTCTTTTCAACTGGGGAACGGGCTCGCCGGCGCCTGGTATCATTCCAAACGATAACTTCAGCGTGCGCTGGTACAACCGCATTGCCTTTGCCGCTGGCACGTATCGTTTCCGCGCAGGCGCGGACGACGGCATTCGCGTCGCCATCAACGGCAATATCATCATTGATCGCTTCACGCCAGCAGTTGGCGGCTTCACGGTCAACACGGCGGACGTGGTGTTGGGCGCCGGCACCTATGAGATCATCGTAGACTACTATGAAGGCGTCGGCGAGGCAGGCGTCCTGTTCGATTGGACGGTCATCGCAGGCGGCGATGGCGGCGTGCCAGGTGGCGGCGTTATCTCACCGACTGCGCCTGCTGTACCGACTAACGTGCCTGCCGTGAAAGCGGTCGTGATCGTGGATCGCGCCAACATTCGCAGCGGTCCGGGCACTAATTTCCCGACTATTGGCGAGGCGTTCAGAGATCAGCAATTCACGGCTATCGGGCGCAATGGCGATTTCGGCTTTGAGACGTGGTACTTGCTCGATCTGGGCAATGGCGCGCGCGGCTGGATGTTCCGTCAGGTCATTTATCTCTACGGCAGCAATCCTGCCAACTTGCCGCGCACGCGCGAAGTGATTGACGCGCCTGCCATCGCGCCAAGCGGCGCGGATGCCGCAGCAGGGCAGCCGCCTGCCGTCGCGCCGTTTGAAGTGCGCGGCGTCACCTTGAACAACGCGCTTGTGCGCAGTTTTCCCAGCCTGAACGGCGAGCGCATCGGCGTGATTCCTAAAGGCGCGACCTTCCAAATTCTCAAGCTGAGCAACAATCAGGCATGGGTCTATGTGAGCTACGAGGATTTGCGCGGTTGGACGTATGTGCCGAATATCCGCGTGACAGTCGGCAGGCTCGGCGTGTTGCCGAGAGGGAACACAGCGCCATAGGCGGGCGGATCAGAGCGTTGAGCGCGCTGTGCAGTCTGCTGCTCTTTCCGATCCTGCTCAGCGCGCCGCAACAGACATCAGAGCGACCGTTCAGCTTGCCGTTCGCCGCGCCTTCAGGCGTGAACACTTGGCTGCTGGAGCAGCATTACGGCAACACACAAGAGGCGTTCATCTACGGCAAGTACTGGTACGCGGCAGGACAAGGGCTGCACTTCGGCGTGGATTTTGAAGCGCCGTGCGGCACGCCTGTGCTTGCCATCGCCGATGGCGTGGTGCGCAACGTGGATAGCGATCTCTTCGGCGCAGAGCCGCACAATCTGGTCATTCAGCACGAGGCGCTCGGTTACGCTTCCGTGTACGGTCACTTGCGGACGCGCTCGCCGTTGATGGTTGGGCAACCTGTGCGGCGCGGTCAAGTGGTCGGCGAGGTCGGCGATCCTGACCTGACCTGCCAATCGCGTCCGCATTTGCACTTAGAAATTCGTGCGCTGGATTATCGCACGGTCTACAATCCTGCGCAGCTGATCGAAGCGGACTGGGATCGCTTGGCGCAGCTCGGGCGACCGATTGGCATCGCCTTCGCGCGCGACCTGAGCGCGCCGCGCCGTTGGCAGAGCATTCTCGATCAGCCGCTCATCCAGATGGGCAACGCGCCGCTCAACAATTACGGACGCGCTTATCCGCCGCCGCAACGCCTCGCGCCGACGCCTTACACGCCGCCTGCTCTGCGCACGCCGCCTGTGACCGCCTTCGAAGGCGTCCGTCTGACCGAGTCTGATTGCTGCGGCGGCGCTTGGTGGCAACCTGATGGTGAACTCGCCTATCTTGAGGCGCCGAGCGAGCGCTTTCCGCTCATGCACTCACCTGACGGTCGCTACGCTTTTGCGAACGACAACGGACGCGGCGTCTTGGTAGATCGTCTCAGCGGCAGGCGGACGCCGCTGTTCACACGCGGCACGTGGCTCACTTTCTCGCCCAGCGGCAGGCAGCTGCTGTGGCACGTTCGCAACGGCGATTACTTTCCAAGCGCACAGCCGCTCACGGAAATTTGGATCGGCGATCTGAGCGGCGAGGCGCGTCGCGTGCGCATACAACGCGGCGGCGAGGTCTATTGGCTGGACGAAAAGCGCCTGCTCCTAGTAGAAGTGGCGCCGCGCACGCAGCGGCACACGCTCAGCGTGCTGTACCTTGCCGATGGACGCACGGTTCAGCTCGGCAGCTTCGATAACTTACGACGGCTGAGCGTTGCGCACGGCGGCGACCATGTAGCATTCTTATTGCCGTTTCAAGAGCGTCCTGACGACTCAGGCGTTTATATCCTTGCCACGCGGCAAGGCGCAAAGGCGCAAAAACTGCCGTTTGTAGGCAGTTTCCGCTGGCAAGATTCCGAGCATTTGCTCTACGTGCCTTACCTGAGCGAGACGCCTGCGCTGCGTCGCTATAACATCAAAAATGGACGCGACGTGCGTTTGGCAGGTGACGCTGCGCTGCTGCACATCGCTAATGACGAATGGTCAGTCGCGCCGAACGGTCAGCAGCTCGTCCTGCGCTCAGCGCGCGACGGCGCGCTATGGCTGATCGAGCTCGTTGATAGCACATTTTGACCAGTTGGATTTGAACGCTCTATTCAACTTGCCAAAAGTGTGGTAAAACTGAATAGACGTGAACAGACGTTCGATTGAGCGTCGCTCGTGAGAGATTTTTCTGCCCTGCAAGATCGCATAGAGGTGTTAAATGCGCGAAATCACTGTTACCACTGTCCAGATGAAGCCGGAGTTGGGCAACGTCGGCAATAACCTAGTGAAGATGTCCGATTACATCTCCGATATCGTCCGCGACCAGAAAGTAGACCTGATCGTCTTCCCTGAGCTGGCGATCAGCGGCTACGAGCTAGGGATGCAATTCACAGAGCTGGCGCAGCGCGTGCCAGGCGCCGCCGTGAACTTGCTGGCGCAACGCGCTGCCGATGCAGGCGTCTATCTCGCCTTCGGCATGCCGACTAAAGAGAAGGTCGAGAGCATCCTGTACAATAGCGCCGTCCTGCTCGGACCGAGCGGCGATCTGCTGGGCGTCTACCACAAAGTGCATCTGCGCGGCGAAGAGCGCATGGCGTTCCGCGAGGGTTTCAAGATGTCCACTTTCGATACAGGCGAGATCGGCAAGATCGGCATGATGATTGGCTGGGACTTGGCGTTTCCTGAAGTGGCGCGCGCCATGACGCTCGAAGGCGCCGATCTGCTGTGCTGCCTTGGCAGCTGGGAACAGCAGTACATTGATGAGTGGCGCATTTACGTGCGCGCGCGCGCTTATGAGAACGCGATCTTCTTCGCGGCAGCCAATCGGATTGGTGAGGATGTCACCTTGCGCTTCGGCGGCGAGAGCTTGATCGTCGGTCCGCGCGGCAAAGTCTACGCGACGCTCTCAGTGGAAGTGGACATGCTGCGCGAGATGCAGCGCGAGCAGGAAGCGCTCATCAAAGAGCTAGAGCAAGTGCAGTCGCTGCGCGCCGAAGAATTCAAGCAATCCAAAGCGCTACAAGAGGCGCTGCGCGCCGCGCAAACTGCCGCGCTTGAAGCGGCTAAGAAAATTGAGGAGTTGGAAAAAGCGGCTCAAAAAGTGGCTGAGCCTGCCGCGATTGCCACGAACGGCGCTGAGAAAGCGCCTGAATCGGATGTGCAGGCGAGCGCGCCGTCTGCTGCTGAGCCTGCCGCTGACGCCAAGCCTGAGGCGACTTTCAAGCCAATCGATCTGCCGCCGCTCAGCGATGCACCGCCTGACCTGCGCGTGCGCCGTCCTGAGCTGCCCAAGCCTGCCGAGCCGCGGGAAGGCTACTGCGTCGCGCGCATTGACCTTGACGAAGTGCGGCGCTACCGAGAAGAATTTCAGACCTTGCAAGCGCGCCATCCGATCGCTTATCGCATCATCGCTAAACGCTACTAGGCGCTCAAGCGCTCAAGCGAGGTTGTCCGATGCAGCTCATCCAGCTGACGACAGATTGCGGCGAGGCATTTCAGCGCGATCCGCTCGGCTTTTTGCAGCGCGCCGCAGCTGCGCACGGCGATCAAGTCGCTTTTGACCTGTACGGCGCGCCGCACTTGTTCATCAACGCGCCTGAACTCATCCACGCCGTCTTGGTAGACCATGCCGATAAGTTTCAGCGCACTGAGCATACGCGCCGATCGCTGGGCAAATTTCTCGGCAACGGCTTGCTGGTCTCTGATGGCGACTTCCATCGCCAGCAGCGCCAACGCCTGCAACCTGCCTTCTATCACCAACAGCTGACGCGCTACGCCGCGCAGATGATCGCGCATATCGAGCGCGCCATCGCCAATTGGCAGAGCGACGCGCCGTGCGACGTGCATCACGCCATGCTGCAGCTCACGCTCGGCATTGTGACCGATGTGCTGTTCAGCACGGACGCCGCCAGCATCCTAGCGGATATGGAAAGGCTCTCGCAGGCGATTGCCGCCTCACAAGGTCGCGAATGGCTGCCGCCTGCTGAGCGCTCGGTCGCCGATCGCGCGGCTGAGGATATCTTGGCGCGCATCAATCAGCACATCGCGCGCCTGATCGCGGCGCGCCGCACTGAGACGGCGCCGCGCGGCGATCTGCTCGACCTGCTGATACGCGCCACTGAAGGCGAGCTGATGACCGATCAGCAAGCGCGCGACGAGATCATCACGCTCTTCACTGCCGGTCACGAGTCGACGGCGATGACGCTGACTTGGGCGCTCTTAATGACCGCTCTGCACAGCGACGTGCAGACGACCTTGCGCGCAGAAGCCGACCGAGTCTTCGGCGAGCGGACGCCGCAGCCTGATGATTATCCGCAGCTGCGCTATGCGCAGATGGTGCTGCGCGAGACGACGCGCCTGTATCCGACGGCGTGGATTCTCTTCTTGCGCCTGCTCAGCGAAGACCTGACCATGAACGGCTTGACCTTGCGCGCAGGCACGACGGTCATCATCAGTCCGTTCGTCCTGCAGCGCGACTCGCGCTTCTATCCACAGCCTGAGCGCTTCGATCCGCAACGCTTCGCCGAAGGCTGGGAGAAAGCGCGGACGCGCTTCACATATCTCGCCTTCGGCGGCGGACCGCGCGTGTGCATCGGGCAGCACTTCGCGCTGCAAGAGGCGGCCTTCACGTTGGCGCGCTTGGCGCAGCGCTTCAGCATCTTGCCTGAGCCTGGCTACGCAATTGCGCTATTGCCGCTGACCGTGCTGCAGCCGCGTCAGGCGGTGCGCTTGCACTTCGCGCCGCGCAGTTAGCGTGTGGCGCGTAGCGCGCGGCGCGCTATAATCTGTCAGCGTTTGTCCATCGTGTGCTGAGCGAGGAATGAGGCTGTGTCTGCTGCGTTTGCCGCGCTGGTGGCTGCTCTGAGCGTCGTGTTCGCGCTCGCCGTCAACACGACGAGCAGTCAGCCGATTGAGACTTACCTGAACGTACTGCTCGACTTCGTGCGCGGCAACTCGCTGCGTGTGTTGAGTGCGGATGAAGCGCTGAGCGTCCTGTTCTACACAAGCGCGCTCTATCTGCTGGTCTTCTCGGTCACTTGGTGGCTGCTGCGCTTGCTCGCTATTTTCCTGACCGCTTTTGGGCTGCCCAATGAAGAGGCGATACGGCTCAATCGCGAGGTGCGGCGCGGCAGAGGCGCGCACATTGACCTTGCGCGGCGGCAAGCGCGCCTGACCGCTGCCTACATCCTGCGCGCGCAACAACTGGCTGAGGCGCGCCAGACGCGCGCCAGTCGCCGTGCCGATAGCGCCGAGCCAACACTCGAAGATTTCAATCTATAATCGCTGGAGACTGCCTGAATGGATTTTCGCACCATCGATCCGAGCGCGCTGGAGCCGCTGAAGCTGACCTTGCTCTTCCAAAGCCTGATCGTGCCGCGACCTGTGGCATGGGTCTCGACGCTGAGCGCGGCAGGCGTGCCGAACGTCGCCGCGTTCAGCTATTTCAACGCCGGCAGCACCAATCCGCCGCTGGTGATGTTCTCGGTCGGCGTATACCGCGACGGACGCACCAAAGATACGCTGAACAATCTGCGCGAAGTGCCAGAGTTCGTGTTGCACATCGCCAATACGCCGCTGATCGCGCAAGTCGAGATCACAGGCACTGAATTCGCGCCTGAGGTGAACGAATTCATCGAAGCGCGCCTGACGCCTGTGCCTGCCGATCTGGTGCGACCTGCGCGCATTGCGGAAGCGCCTGCCGCCATGGAATGCCGTCTGCTGGAGCTGCATCCGATGCCTATCGGCAGAAGCACGCTGGTCATCGGACAAGTGTTGTGCTTCCACGTGCGCGCTGACCTGCTGACCGAATCGCTGTGGATCGACACACTCAAGCTCGATCCGATCTCGCGGCTTGCGCGCAAGGATTACGGCAAGCTGGGCGGCATGAGCGACGGTCAGCGCTTGGCAGAGGCATTTCGGCGCGCGGCTGCGCCTGATTTCGATTAGCGAGCGCCGCTGATGAGCGACCAACGCTGGGATCAGTTGTGCGTGCAAAGCGACTCGGCAGCTTTTATCGCAGAGCAGCTGCGCGCGACGCTCGCTGAGAGCGGCTACGCGCCTTACGATCCGTTTCACGGCGGCAGCGGCACGCCGCCGCGTTTCAAGCGCTTTGTGCGGCTCTTTGTGCTGCCGCCGCACAGCGGCTGGACTCGCGTGCTAGGCGCGCAAGATGCAGATGTTTTGCCTGCACTGCTGCGCGCACTGAGCGCGGATCGTCTCTTGATCCATGCGTGGTTCACGGCTGAGCGCGGCGCGCTGGACGCCTATCGCGACGGCGCAGCCGACTCGGCGTTGCTGGCGCCGTACCTGAGCGACGCGCCGCGCGCCGCTGATGCACCACACAGTGCAACCTTGCCGCCTGACGTGGCAAAACTCGCCGAGTCGCGCGGCGTGAATCCGAAGCAGGCGGAAAAATTGATCGGACGCTTGGCGCGCAACGTCTTCGGCGCGCAGGCTTCAAACGTGCAGCAAGATGCAGCGCAATTGTTCAGGTCGGCGTGGCAGAGCGCAGGCGCGCAGCAGCTTTTGACGGCGCTCAATCGGCTGCGCTTGCCATTTGACCTGCGCGCGCCTGATTTTGAGACGCTGCGCACGGCGTATCAGGCGGCGCGGATGCTGGCGCGCCGTCCAACTGCCAGCTTGTTAGACGCTGAGCGCGCCGCGCTGGACGCCATACCATACGCAAGCGATCTGCTCCCGATTTATGTTGGCAAATGACGAGGATCACCATGCCCAAGCGCTTCTTGATGCTGATTTTGGCGTGTCTGCTGGCAGCCTGCAATGGCGCGAGCGATTCGCCTGCGGCGGCTGTGGAGAACTACCTGCGCACGCGCATCACAGGCGATGAGAGCAAGCTGGTCGCGCTGGCGTGCCGCGCGCGCGAGGCGGAAGCGCGCACTGAGGCAGCTTCCTTCGCGCCGATGAACGCTGAGATCAAAACGCTCAGCTGCCAGACGGATGGCGCAGACGGACAGTACACTGTGGTCGCCTGCCAAGGCGAGATGATCACCAACTACGCAGGCGAGACGCGCTCATGGGACTTGGGCGCGCGGCGCTTCCGCGCTGTGCAGGAAGATGGACGCTGGAAAGTGTGCGGCTTCGCACGCTAACTGCCTGATCGCCGCGCCAATTTGAGCTATACTATTAAGCAAGCTGCTCAAGACGGCATCAGCTTGAATCTGACCTTGCACAGTAGGTATGTCCATGAGCCATCAACCTGAAGGAATTGCCAAGATCACGTGGAACGATCCTACCACAGGCGAAAGCCATGAGTTTGTGCTGGTGGAAGGCGCTAGTGCCAGCATCGGACGCTCGCCTGATAATAATATTTGCATTCCTGAGCGGCACGTTAGCCGTGGACACGCTGTGATCAACTTCCGCGACGGCGTCTTCACCATCACGGATTTAGGCAGCGCTAACGGCACTTTCGTCAACGACCGCAAGATCAGCGGCGCTTACGTGCTGACGCATGGCGATGTCATCCGCCTTTACGTGCCTGTGCTGCATTTTTCCGCCATTGTGAGCGAAGAAGAAGTAGACCGCGCTTTCAAGACCAACACTGCCATTTTTCCTGCCAAAGGACTAGGTCGTCCGCGCCTGTTGGTGACGCACGGACCGCAAGAAGGCGCCGAGTTCATCCTCGCCGAAGATACGGTCACTATCGGGCGTGTCACAGCGGATGCCACGTGGGAAATCACGCTCAACGACCGCGCCGTCTCGCGTCCGCATTGCCGCCTGCGCTTCCAGAACAACACTTGGACGCTGCTGGACTTGGCGAGCGCAAATGGCACGCTTCTGAACGGTCAGCCAGTTGGCTCGACGCCGCTGCCGCTCAAAGATGGCGACGTGATCACTGCCGGCGAGACGACCATGCTCTTCCGTTTAGCGGCAGTCTAGGCGTTGCGCGGCGCGTATTGAGCGCGCAGCTCGCGCTTCAGCACCTTGCCTGCGGCGTTGCGCGGCAAGCTCTCGGCGAACACGATCTGCTTCGGCACTTTGAACTTCGCCAAGCGCTCAGCGCAATGCGCGATGATCTGCTCGGCGCTGAGCGTCTCGCCTTGCCGCAGCACCACAATCGCCATGCCCGATTCGCCCCAGCGCTCGTCTGGCACGCCGATCACGCCGACCTCTGCCACTTGCGGCAATTGATAAATCACCTGCTCCACTTCGGCAGGATAGACGTTCTCGCCGCCGCTGATGTACATATCTTTGTAGCGATCTACGATGTAGATGCAGCCTTCTTCATCCACCATGCCTGCATCGCCGCTGTGCAGCCAGCGATTGCCGTATTCATCCACGCTGAAGCTCTCGGCGTTCGCCTCAGGGCGATTCCAATAGCCGGGCGTGATGTTCGGTCCGCTGATGATGACCTCGCCAACTGTGCCAACAGGCACATCGCGCAATTGAGCGTCCACCACGCGCACGCGCGTGTGCAGCAACGGCTTGCCAACGCTCGTCGGCTTGCTGAGCGCGCGGCGTTTGTCAATCAAGAAGACCGTCGGGCTGGTCTCGGTCATGCCGAAGCCGAGCTGGACGATGATGCCGCGCTTGGCGTAGGTCTCCAGCACAGAGACAGGCATCGGCGCGCCGCCGCAGCCCCAAGATTTGATGCGGCTCAGGTCAGCGCGCTCGAAGTCAGGATGTTGGCTCATGAATTGATAGATGGACGGCACGCCGAAAAAGTGCGTGACGCCCAGCTCAGGATCGCTGAGCGTCTTGAGCGTGAGCGCAGGATCGAATTGGCGAGCGATGATGCTGCAGCCGCCCAAGTGCAGCAGCGGATTGACGTACAAGTTCAAGCCGCCGATGTGGAAGGTTGGCAAGACGCAGTAGAACAGGCTCTCGTAGCTCAGACCTGTCGGCGTGGTGATGTTGATCGCGTTCCAGAGCATCATGCCGTGCGTGATCAGCACGCCTTTAGGATGCCCTGTAGTGCCGGCAGTATACATGATCACGACAGGCGTGTCGTGCGTCGTCTGCGGCGGCATGTGCGCGTGCTTGTGCGTCCTGCGCAAGGCGTCATCGTAAGCGAGCTTGTCATCGGCAGGCGGCGCGCCAAAATCGATTCGCAAAAAATGACGCGGCGGCGTCTGCGCCAGCGCAGGCAGGCGCGCTGCGAACTCAGCATCGTAGATCAAGCCGATGGGCGCTGCATCGTTCAGGATGAAGATGAGTTCAGGATCAGCCAAGCGCCAATTGAGCGGCAGCAGCATCGCGCCGAGCTTCCAACATGCCCACAGCACTTCAAAATACTCAGTTGAGTTCTTGGCGAGCAGCGCGATGCGATCTAAAGGCTGCACATGCCATTCATCGCGCAGGAAAGCTGCCAGACGCGCTGCGCGGTCGTTGAACGCGGCATAGGTGAACGGGCGCGCCGTCGCCTGATCGATCAGGGCGAGCTTTTCAGGCGTGCGGTCAGCGTGAAAAGCAATCCAATCGCTTGCGAGGATCATCGTCAAAAACCTTTTGGCAACAAGTTTTTTCAACTGCCAAGTATAGCCGATCTACGCGCAGTCAGGGAGACTTTTCGCACAATTCCGTAACAGCGCGCGCGCCATCTTTATGATATATTTCTGAGTAGTTTCTAACCAACCGCTCACTGACAGAGGAGACCGAGTTTTGACCAGCTCAACTGCGCCGAGCGCCACTGCTGAGAGCGCTGCCGCGCGTCAAGTGACCGTCCGCCTTGACGACCGCGTGCGGCTGATCTCGGCAGTGTTGGCAGCCACGAACTATCCCGATAAATCACAACAGCGCCGCAAGCACGGCACGCACGCGCACGCACGCGCAACGCGCAAGTGGCTGATCGATTTCACCAGTCATCCTGCTGTTCACGCCGCGCAAGTGTTGCTCGATCACAGTATGCCGCTCAATGCGCTCTTCAGCTATGCGCTGCGCTTGAGCTTCCCTGCTCTTGAAGCTGACCTGCCGCAGCCGCGCTGGATTCCGCCGCGCTGGCACGAGCATCTGCGCCATTTCTACGAGCAGACACGCCTTGCCGAGTGGTGGGCGAGCGAAGCGCCGCACTGGCAGACCGCCGTCCGTCATCTGCGCGAGACCTTCGCCAGTGTAGACCTGCACGCCTTCCTTGAGCCGTTCGTCGGACGCGTGGCGGAGTCGCTCACCTTCATGCCTAACATCTGCTATCCAAGCGATCAGACGCTCGGCTTGCAGGTTGGCGGCGAGTTGATCGTGATCATGCCGCCGCCAATCGCCTGGGGCGATAGCGCGCCGTGGCCTTACAAAGACGATCCTGCGCTCGCTTATCGCAGCGCGTTGGCAGAGTACGGCACGTTGCTGATGAGCGCATATCTCCAACAACACGCCGATGTCGTCGCCACCATCAGCGACCGTCCTTTGCCAATCGTCGAGGAGCGCTATGCCGCTAAGTATCCTTCATGGCACAGGCAATTCATCGGCATCTTCGTCGCCAGCATCACTGCGCTGTTCTTAGAAGATTCGGTCAGTGCGCTTGAAGCCAAGAGCTTCACGCAGTACATGCAGAAAGTAGAGCATCTGACAGGCTTGCCGACGGCTGTGAGCGTCATGCGCCGTTACCTAGAGGACTACCACAACGGACGCTACACCAGTTTCGCTGAGTTCATGCCAAAGCTGCCCAGCCTGCTCAAGGTCGGCAAGACCATCTCAGCCTTATGAGCGGCGCCGAGCTGAGCGCGGCGTGCTTTCAGCGCGGCGCGCATGTGCATATCGTAGGCATTGGCGGCGCAGGTATGAGCGCCATCGCGCGCGTGCTGATCGGACGTGGCGTGCGCGTCAGCGGCTCGGATCGCGCTTTGAACGAGCAGACGGCTGCCTTGGCAGCGCTCGGCGCGCGCATTTGCGAAGGTCACGCGGCAGGCAACCTTGCTTCGCCGCAGGTTGTGCTGATCTCATCGGCGATCTCGCCCGAGAATCCTGAGGTCGAAGCGGCGCAGCGCGCAGGCATTCCTGTCTTGCGGCGGCGCGAAGCGTTGCCGCTGCTGCTGGAAGGCGCGCTTCAAATCGCTGTGGCAGGCACGCACGGCAAAACGACCACCACGGCGCTCATCGCACACTTGCTGCGCGAGACAGGACGCGATCCATCTTACATCGTCGGCAGCACGCTCTTGAACAGCGGCGATAACGCGCGGCACGGCACAGGCGATGCCTTTGTGATCGAAGCCGATGAATATGACTATATGTTTCTCGGTCTGAAGCCGACCATCGCCGTGCTGACCAACCTCGAACACGATCATCCTGATATGTTCCCAACTTTTGCCGAGATGCAGGCAGCCTTTCAGCAGTTCATTGCGCGCATCCCTGAGTACGATGGCGTGCTGATCGCCTGCGCTGACGATTCGAGCGCGCTGCAGCTTGCCAAGGCGCGGCGCAGCAGCGGTCAGCCGACCTTGACCTACGGCATTCACGGCGCTGATGCGGATTGGCGCGGCGCGCTGCACGGCGATCAATTGCTGATCGAAGGCGTTCAAAATGGCGCGTCTGTGCGCGCGACAGCGCGCTTGCCGCTGCACGGCGATCACAACGCGCAGAACTGTCTTGCTGCCATTGCCGCCGTCTGCGCCTATGGCGTGCCGTTGCCACAAGCGACAGTCGCCATATCCAGCTTTCGCGGCACGGCGCGCCGCTTTCAGATCATGGGCGAGGCGCGCGGCGTGATCGTCGTGAACGATTATGCCCATCATCCAACTGCCATTCGCGCTACTTTGCAGGCTGCGCGCAGACGCTTTCCGCACGCCACACTCTGGGCAATCTGGCAGCCGCATACCTACAGCCGCACGCGCGCGTTGCTGGACGATTTCATAGATGCCTTTGCCGATGCCGACCGCGTGCTGATCACCGATATCTACGGCGCGCGCGAGCAGCCACACGCCGACGATCCAACGGCAGAGCAGTTGGCAGCCGCCTTGCGCAGGCGCGCGGGCAAACTGGCGCAGCACAGCGGCGATCTAGCGCAGACGGCGGCATATTTGGCGGACGCCGTGCAAGCCAACAGCGTCGTGATCATCCTCAGCGCCGGCGACGCGCCGCGCATCGGCGAAGAGTTGCTCAAAAGCCTGCATTAGTGGCACAATATTCTTATCAGAATAGGATTGAGTGCCATGACCTTTGCCGCGAATACCATCAACGTTCAATCGAGCCGCTTGCCGTTCGAAGCGCAATATGACGGACGCTTCAAAGGCAAGCACATTCTCTCGGTCTCGCAATTCGATGTTCACGATCTGGCTTATATCTTCGATGTAGCCGAAGAATTCCGCATGTTGGTGCGCCGCATCGGCGTGATGGACTTGCTCAAAGGCTACATCCTCGCCAATTTGTTCTACGAGCCTTCCACGCGCACTTCATCGTCGTTCATCGCTGCCATGCAGCGCCTTGGCGGCACCGTCATCCCGATCAACGAAGTGCGCTACTCAAGCGTCTCCAAAGGCGAATCGCTGCCTGATACCGTGCGCACGCTGGAATGCTACGCCGATGTGATCGTGCTGCGCCATTACGAAGTCGGCTCGGCAGCGCTCGCCGCGCAATACGCGCGCAAGCCGATCATCAACGCCGGCGATGGCATCGGCGAGCATCCTACGCAAGCGCTGCTCGATCTGTTCACCATCTTGCAAGAGCGCGGACGCATAGACGGCTTGACCGTGACCATGCTCGGCGATCTGAAATACGGACGCACTGTGCATTCATTGGCAAAGTTGCTCGCGCTCTTCAAGGTGCGCTTGGTCTACGTCTCGCCAAAAGAGCTTGAGATGCCTGCCGAGCTGGTCAAGGCGTTGAACGAGCGCGGCGTGCGCCAAGAGAGCCACACCGCGCTGGAAGCCGTGCTGCCTGAGACCGATGTGTTGTATGTGACGCGCATTCAGCAAGAGCGCTTCGCCGATCCGCAGGAATATGAGCGCCTGAAGGACGTTTACACCATCACGCCTGAAGTGCTGCGCGCCGCCAAACCTGACCTGACGCTGATGCATCCGCTGCCGCGCTTAGGCGAGATCAGCATGGCAGTGGATAGCGATCCGCGCGCCGCTTACTTCCGCCAGATGGAATACGGACTCTTCGTGCGCATGGCGCTTTTGGCGCTCGTGCTAGGGAAGGCGTGAGCGATGACACAACCTTTTTTCCGACGGCTTGAGGCGCGCGCCAAAGCCGTCAATTCGCTTCTGTGCGTCGGACTCGATCCTCACCCTGAGCTACTGCGCGAGCAGACCGCTGCTGAAGCGCGCGCCTTCTGTCTGCGCCTGATTGACGCGACGTACGATCTCGCCTGCGCTTTCAAGCCGAACAGCGCGTTCTTCGAAGCGCTCGGCGCCGAAGGCTATGCCGTCCTGCGCGATGTGATCGCCTATATCCGTCAGCGCGATCCGAGCATCCCTGTCATCTTAGACGCCAAGCGCGGCGATATCACCAGCACTGCCGAAGCCTACGCTGCTGCCGCTTTTGACTATCTTCAAGCGGACGCCATCACGCTCAATCCGTACATGGGCTACGAGATGCTGACACCGTTCCTGCGCCACGCAGGCAAAGGCGTCTTCATGCTGTGCCGCACCACCAATCCTGATGCGCGCATGGTGCAAGAATTGGCGACGGATACCTTTCAGCCGCTGTGGGAAGTGATCGCCTTGCAAGTGAAGGCGCTCAACGAGTCAGAGCGAGTTGGTCTGGTGGCGAGCGCGCTCGATAGCAGCGATCTCGCCTATTTGCGGCAGCTCGATCCGCACAGTTGGCTGCTGATCCCTGGCATCGGCGCGCAAGGCGGCGATCTGGAGTCGTGCGTGCAAGGCGGCGTGCGCGCCGATGGACTCGGCGTCCTGATCAACTCGTCGCGCAGCTTAGGGCGCGCCGATGAGCCGCGCGCAGAAGCGCTCCGCTTGCGCGATGCGATCAACGCGGCGCGCGCAGCACAGCCACTGCGCGCGGCTGCCACAGGCGATGTACGCCGTCGGCGCGTTGCGCAGGCGCTATATGAAGCAGGTTGCGTGCGCTTCGGCAAATTCAAATTGAAATCAGGCGTCGAGTCGCCGATCTATCTCGATCTGCGCCGCCTGATCGCTTTTCCGCACGCCTTGCACGATATCTGCCTGTGGCTGGCTGAGCTGATCAAGCCGTTGACCTTCCAACACATCGCCGCCATTCCATACGCCGCTTTGCCGATAGGCATCACGGTAGGACAGCTGATGCATCGCTCGGTGCTGTATCCGCGCCGCGAGCAGAAGGACTACGGCACAGGCGCGCTGGTCGAAGGCGTCTTCGCGCGCGGCGATACAGCCGTGCTGCTGGACGATCTCGCCACGACGGGCGAGAGCAAATTCGAGGCGATCGCGCGCTTAGAGTCGGTCGGTTTGCGCGTGCGCGACATTGTAGTGGTTGTGGATCGCGGACAAGGCGCGCGGCAGACCTTAGAAGCGCGCGGCTATCGCTTGCACGCGCTGCTCACGCTGCCCGAGCTGCTAGAAGCGCTGGAGCGGCTTGGCGCGCTCGCGCCTGAGCGCCGCGCCGAAGTGGAGCAGTGGCTGCGCAGCCTTTCCGCCTGAATTTCACAAAAAATTCAGAAGCTCTTTCGATCAGAAAGACAGCATCGGTCGCCAGCTCACTGAGCGCCTTTGAGCGCTATTCAGATCATCGGCAACTAACTGATAGCTGCGCATCATCGCAAAGATCAGTGGACAGAGCGCTTGCTCTGTTCACTTTTTGTTTTAGAATGTGCAAATCTCTTGACATAAAAGAAAACAAGTATACACTGAGAGTTGTAGGTGCAATTTAGCAATGGTAACTACTTTGAGGAGAAGCTCAATATGAGATGGCGCACTGCATTCGTTGTAGTTCTAGCTTCTGTTATGCTGGCGCTGAGTTCAGCGCCATTTGTAGCTGTTTCAGCGCAGACCAATTGTCATGTCACGGCGCAAGCGAATTTTGTCGGTCCGCATCGCGTCGCAATTTTTCCTGCAGGCACGCCGATCACAGATGTTGTCACGCCAAGCGCGCCAGGTCCGATCTCGGCTGTCATCAATGTGCCATATGCCGGTCCTGCGCAATGGCAGATTTTCTCAGGCGGCAATTGGATATTTGTGACGGGCGTTTTTCAAGTGAATTGCAATGGACAGAATGGCGAGCTGATAGCGAACACAAGTTGTGATACAGTTGGCGTTGATCTCACGCTACAGCCGACTGGTTCGTATCTTGTGAAAGTTTTCAAAAACGGTCAGCCTTTTTCACAACAAACTTTCACGCCGACTGCGCCTTTCAGCACGCACGAGCTGACGTTGACGACTGCGCCAATCGATCCAGCCGACCAATATACCTATGAAGTGCGCTGTCAATCTGCAGGCGGTTGTGGCTTCGGAAGCGCCATTCCTAACAACGCGTTGGTTTCACAAGGCGCTTTGGTGCGCAAGTGCGACTCGCCGTGCGGACCGTCACTGGCAGGCAAGCCGCTCGGCTTGATGACCGTCAGCGTGCCGTTCCACTGGGCGCCGCAGGCAGGCGCTGCCAGCACCTTCATCGCCGAGGCAGGCAAGACCTTCAAGGTGCTGCGCACCAGCGGCGACTTCACAGAAGTGGTCTTGGCGTGCAAAGCCTACTGGGTGCCTTCAAACGCTATTCGGATTGTTGGCAACTAACTGGTAGCCGCAGAGGTCAGTGGACAGAGCAACTGCACTGTCCACTTTTTTGCTGCCTAATTGTTCTCAACGACAGTGATGTTGCGCCCTGAGACAATGATGAGGAAAATTCGGTTGCCCATCAAGTTGGCTTGAGCAGTGGCATTGCCGGCAGTGCTGCTTATGACGTAATTGCTTGGCGTGATGAACAGTGGCGTTATGGCTGAGTGTGAAAGCGTTAGAGCGCCAACAGGCGCTTTTTTCGTGGTCAAAATGCTGCGGTAACGCTCGACGCCTGCGCCATCTTTCAAGCTGACCGTGATCGTCTCCGTGCCGATCGCGCCGTGTATCAGCAATACGTGCGCCATATCCGAAGCTCTGCTCAGAAGTTCGCGCTCGTTCACAAGCACGTAGTCGCTCCTGCCGTACAGGATGATCAAGTAGCGCTCGCCGGCAGCCGCTCGTATGCCGAAGAAAGACGAGCCGAATGACGAACCGCTTCTGAACGTGAACCGAACCATGTTATCGCCCACATTCAAGGTGAGAACATCGCTGAAACGCCCTTGCTGCGGCACAATGATGTTGCGCCCTTCAAGCTGCATTCCGATGGTCTGCGCAGATGAGACGTTCAGCACACGCAAGCGCGGCGCTTCTTCAGCAAGAATCGCAGACGGCGCCAACAGCAAGAGCGCAGCAATGATCAACGCTTTCAAGAAAACCGAGAGACGCATTCTAAAGCTCCTTCACTGCGCGTCACCTAAAAGACACGCAGTCTCACCTTAACATTCAGCGTGTGATGCGTCAAGTGTTATTGGTAATTCTTATTGCTCCGGCAATCTCTCAAAGTTCTTTGTAGAGATCGGCGAGGCAGACGGCGGCGTTGAAGTGTTCCCAAGTGGTGTAGAGAAAGGCGAGCGGACGGCGCGTCGGATTCAGAATGGGCGGCTGCTTGGCGCACAACGGCGCGAGCGCAAGCCGATAGTAGAGCTGATCGGCGTGCGGATGATCGGACTCATCCGGCAGCAGGTCGCGGCGGCGCCAAAGCTCGTGACCTGTGCAGCGCGCATAGTAGCGCACGGCGCCGTTCTGCTCGCCGAAGGCGCGGCTGAGGTAGAACGCGACGTAATCCACCACGATCCAGCGCGGCGCGCGCGCCACAGGCAAGCGATACCAGCCTGAGTCGCGGGCGGCGATCAGGTCGCGCTGACGGTTGATGACGGCGATCAAGACAATATCATCCTGAAACATATCATCCCGAGACATAGGTGCGGCGCGCTCTGCGCCGATCTTAGCCTGCGATCAGCGCATTGCACAAAGCGCTCTGCTTGACTTTTCAGCGAATGCCATTTATCATGGATTTAATCATTCTGCGGAAAGGTGCGCATGGATGAAAATACCTCAGAAAAGCTCAATCTCAGCTTTAGAGCGCGTGTAATCAGGCACGGTATGCAGAAATGCGCCGTGCCTTTTTGTTTGTGAGCAAGGTTCATAGCTAAAAAGGAGCGTTTCATTATGGACTACGGGATGATCGGGCAGATTGCCAAGGCGAAGCACTACGCTGAAGAGCGGCATCGCATTCGCTTCCTCGCCTTCAAGGTCTCGATGGTGGGCGATAATCACACACACACTGTCACCTACAGCGAAGAAGGCGGCTGGCACTGCACCTCAGATTTTTTCCGAGCGCATGGCTGGTCAAGCCATACAGTTGCGCTGGAGCGCATTTTGCAAGGCATGATCGCGCCTGTGCCGCCTACCGAGCGCAAAGAGATCGGCGCGCAGTCTGCCGTCATCAGCCAGGTTGAGAAAGCTAAGAAGTACACGCTAGAGCCAGAGCGCGTGCGCTTTCACAGCTTCACGGTCAGCTTCAACGGCGATAACCACACGCATACCGTCCGTTATGAAGAAGGCAAGTGGGAATGCACTTGCAACTTCTATAAATCGCACGGTTGGTGCAGCCATATCATCGCCATCGAGCGCATTCTGGGCGCCATGGTGACGCCTGCAGAGCGCACCACTGAGGCGCAATAGCGCAGCGCGACGCTGAAAACTGAGCAGGACGGCACGCCAAAATGCCGTCCTGTTCTTTTCAGGCGCTGCGCAGGCGTGCTATAATGCCCGCGTGGTCGGTGTTGCACCACACAGCCTGATGCAGGAAGAGTCACATGCCAACCGTTACAGCCGCTGACGATCTGACTATTCAGTATGACTCTGCGCGTTGGTATCTCTACAACGGACGTGGCGAGTCGGAATTGCCCGTTGTCTCGGCTGTGCCCGGCGGCATGGCGTATACACCTGCTTTCGCAACGGCGCGCCGTCTGCCTGAGAGCGGCTTTCTATCCGCTGAGCAGATCATGTTGGTCGCCTTAGGCTATGCCGCTGAAGATTCGGCGTGGCATCTCGGCGTGATGCTGACGCCTGAAGCAGCGCTCGGACGCGGCAGCCGTTGGTGTGGCTTGGCGCGCTGGCATTCTGAGGCAGCCGCTGCCGCTGAGCCGACGGCGCGCGCGCTCGCCGCGCTATGGGAAAAACCTTTCAAGTTAATTCCGCCTTCCGCGCCTGCAGCGCCGGCGCTGCCCAGCGCTGAGCCGTCCGAGCTAGGCGCGCCTGACCTGCCGCTGATGCCGCTGCCGATCCGCGCCGGCGATTGGCTTTTCGACGCGCGCGAAGGCGCGTATATCTTGCGCCGCAGCAACGATTGGCGGCGCGGCTTGCTGATGCGGATGCTCTTCTTCAGCCTGCTCGCGCCGCTCTTCGCCATTCTCTCAATTGGCGCACTAAGCACGCCTTTTGCGCCTGTCAGCCCTGAGTGGCTGCCATATGCAGGCTTGGGCATTGCCGCGCTGCTGGCAGGGCTCGTCTTCTGGCAATGGCGCACTATCAGGCAAGAGACGTGCGTCGTGATTGACCTGCGCAATCAGCTAGTGCGCTTGACCAATCGGAGCGGCTCGCGCGTGCGCTTGCAATTTCCGTATGAGAGCGCCGAATATGTGCTGATCAGCCATGTAGTCAATCGGCGCAAGCCTGCCGATGGAATGCCGCGCGTCAAAGTTGGACTGGACGTCTGGCTGCATATCTACGCAGGACGGCGCGGTTTCATCCTGTTGGCGCACATGAGCGACGTGGAAGGACGCGCTGCCGAAGGCGTCGCCTTCCACCAGAAGCGTCCGCTGCACTTTGGCGAGCTGGATTCGCCTGCGCATCACATCGGCGGCTGGATCGCGCGCGAGCTGGACGTACCTGCCTACGTTGAAGAGCGTTGAAGGTCGCAATGCTTTAACAAACTGTTGATCTTCGGCAGATTCCGTGTTAAAAAGCAGTTTAGCGACACTTTGGAACAAACTGCTTATCTATGAAGCCTACTTTTGGTGAGCGCAACGTCAGCAGACTTCTGGAACAACTTCCAAATCGCAAGCATTTCTTTTGGCGCGCTCAGCCGCGCCTGAACCATCCACGGCTGACACACCTTCAGCCTGATTTCATCGTCGTCGGCGCGTATCTCGGCGTGCTGGTGCTTGAGATCAAAGATTGGGTCGAGGTGCTTGAGGTTGATCAAGAGAAGATGCGCATACGGCGGCGCGACGGCACAGTGCTGGAACAAGAGAATCCTGTGCGCGTGGCGCAAGATTACTGCTACGCGCTGATGGACATGCTCAAAGAGCGCGCCGAGCTGCTCTTCCAGCGCGGCAAGCTACGCGGCAAGCTAACATTTCCTGTCGGCTACGCCGTCATCTTCTCGAATCTATCGCAGCAAGTGCTGCAGCAAGGCGTCGCGGTGAACGTCTGGCGCGCAGGCGAAGTGTTTGGCGCTGAAGCGCTCAAATCGCCTGAGGCGCTTGAAAATGCGCTTACCAGCGTGCGCCTACCGTTCCCGATTGAGCAACCGATCACGCAATCAGCACTCGATGTCATTCGCGGCGTGATCGATCCGCGTTTGATCATCAGAGATAGCGAGAATCAAGATGTTGGCACGCTCTCGTTTCCTCAGGAAGCGGTTGCTACTGAGCAGCCGAAGAACTTTCTGCCGCAGCAAGGGCAATTGTTGCCGAACGGCGTGCCTAGCGCTGTAGCCGACACGCTCGAAGAAGACCTGCAGCCTGAGCTGGACGTGCGCTTGATTCGCGGCGTGGCAGGCAGCGGCAAGACGCTGGTCTTGGTCGAGCGCGCACGTCGCCTGA
>DAOTWB010000071.1:0-14215 GCA_034436235.1 Anaerolineae bacterium | reverse complement strand
CCCGTCCAAGCCGCGCCGATGCGCTGCGCAACCGTCAGCTGCTCCTCGAGACGGCACAGCGGCTGTTCGCTGCGCACGGCGTCGAAGCAGTCAGTATGTCCGCCATCGCAGAAGCGGCTGAGGTCGGCAAAGGCACGCTATACCGCAACTTCGCCAATAAGACTGACCTGTGCCTCGCCTTGCTCGATCAAGAGCAGCGCGCGTTGCAAGAGCGCACCTTGCAACGCCTGCGCCAAGTGGACGATGCCTATGCCAACTTGCGTTGGTTTTTGCGCGAAGTGATGATTTTCGTCTGGAATAACTTGCCGCTCTTGCTCTTCAGCGCGCCTGAGGCACGCTTGATCGCGCTCTCAGCGCCTGCGCACTTGTGGTGGCGGCAAACTGTGCGCGGCTTGCTGGCACGGCTTGGCTTGCGGCAGCACCTTGATTACGCAACTGACGCGCTGTACGTCATGCTTGAGGCGCACACGCTCTATTTCCAGCAACAGACGCGCCATTGTACGCTCAATGAGCTGATCGCAGGCATACATGCCTTGCTGGACGCGCTGCTCAGCTACAGCCGCGCTCGCCAAACAGACTGACTCGTTCTCTCATCAGGCTCTAAGATTCAATCGCAAGGCGCTGTGCTATTTTCTCTCCTAGAAACGGACTATAGTCCGCTTTGCTGTGAACGAAAGGACTTCTGGCAATGGCAAACTGGCAAATCGATCTCGCGCATAGCAGCGCTACCTTCGCAGTCCGCCATATGATGATCACCACAGTGCGCGGCACATTCAAGATCACAGGCGGCACGATCGCTTACGATCCTGCCAATCCGTCTACTGCAGCAGTTGAGGCAACTTTGGACGCGGCGAGCGTGAACACAGGCGTGCCTGACCGCGATAATCATCTGCGCAGCGCCGACTTCTTCGACGTCGCCAATCATCCGACCATCACCTTCAAAAGCACTGCCGTCAAGCCAACAGGCGATAACACGGCTGAGATCACAGGCGACCTGACCATTCGCGGCATCACGCGCCCTGTCACGCTCAAGGCAGAGCTTCTAGGTCAAGGCAAAGGCATGGACGGCAAGACGCGCGCAGGCTTTGTCGCCAGCACCAAGATCAACCGCGAAGACTGGAACTTGACGTGGAATGTGGTGCTTGAAGCAGGCGGATTGCTCGTCAGCAAGGACGTGAACATCGAGCTAGACATTCAAGCCATTCAGGCTGATTGAACGCTCATAACGAATAGCCGAATCGCACACACGCTGCGGCGCCGCACTGACGCCGCAGCGCGCTCTGCTCCTGCGAACGCCTCACACGCCGCGCCGCTTGACACATTTGTCAGATCAAGGTTAGAATGCCTCATAGAGTCATCACAAAGCTAACGTACAGTCAAGACTCGCTCAGAAAATCGCTCGTTGATAGGTCATGTGAAGCGTAGGTGCTGCGATGTCTGATCGGACACACAATCCGCCTGAGCGTTGGCGCAGTGCAGGCTGGCAGCCGCCTGCTGAGCCATCTCTTGGCGAGGAAGCGCGGCGACGTGCCGAACAACAGCGCGCTCAGCTGCCGCGCGTGCTGCCGCCAACCGATGCCGAGCCTGAGCGGCGCGGCGCTTGGTTCACGCCGCGCGAAGCGCTAGAGCGCGTCTCAGCGCTCATCCAGCAAGCGACGCAGCCGACGGCTGAGCAAGACGCGCCTGCCGAAGCTGAAGCGCAAGCCTTGCCGCCGAACGCCGCCCTCGCCGATCAAGCGGATTACTCGCGCTATGTGCCAGGCGCAGGTTTCGTCGCGCCTGCCGCACAGCCGTCATCGGAAGAAGACGGCGCACACGCCGCTGAGCAGCCGATCAGTGCTGCTGACGATCAGCTCGCACTAGATCGCGCGCAGTCGCTTGCTGCTGAGCCTGCCACAACAGCCGAGCCGAGCGCGCAAGCTGCCTCTGAGCTGCCGCAAGCCAACGCATCTGCCGCCGCGACCGACTTCACAGCCTCAGCGCCTGTGTTTGACCCTGCGCAGCGCTTCCGCGAGGTAGAGCGCAGAGTCGGCATTTTGCGCCGCAGATACAACAGCGGTCAGATCAGTAGAGAAGCAGCCAAGAACGAGCTGCGCAAGCTGATGATCGAGCTTGACGGCGTCTGGTGGATGGTCGGCTTTGAGACAAACGCCTGGTTCAAGTATGTGGACGGCAATTGGATTCAGGATACGCCGCCAGGGCTGAGCGCGCGCTCAGGCGATGTGCTCCTGCCTGAAGCGCCTGCCCAGCTACGCGCGCCTAAAGTTAGCACCAGCGAGCAGAAAGCAGTGACTGTGTCTGAACAACCTGAAGCATCCTCCGCCGCGCAACCTGAGCAACCTGCCTCGCCCTTGCCCAAGCAAGCGTCCCTTGTTGACGAGCAAGGCACGGTCGTCGGCAGATGGGCGTCGCGCTTGCAAGCCGAAAGCAGCGGCTCAGGACCGACTGTGCCGAATCGCCTGTTGGATGTGACGCAGCCGCACGTTGGCGTTGAGAGCGGCGCTACCATACCGAATCCTGCGCTCTCAGGGCAGACCGTCCCTGCTGGCTCGCCGATCGCCTTGCAGCGGCGCGCCGCAGCAGGCATCTCTGCGCCTGTGCCATCGTCCAATGTGCAGCCCGATTACCACATCAAGCCAGGACTGCGCGACAATCCTGAGCGGCTCGGCGGCGTGATCATAGGCGTGGCGCTCGTCGCGCTCTTCACTACGCTGATTGGCGCGCTAGTGGTGATTGTCGGCTCGATCCTCTTCTACATGAACGTCATCGGGCGCTTTGAAGCGCGCATCGCTGCGCTCGGTCAGGCGATTGACGCCGAGTCGCAATCCGTGCAGATTTTTGACGCCTCAGGACGGCTGATCCATCAGCTGAACGATCCGAATCTCGGCGCGCGGCTGCAGGTCTCGCTTGGCGAGATTTCGCCATACATGATCCACGCGACGGTCGCTACAGAGGATAAGCGCTTCTACGAGAATCCAGGCTTCGACCTGATCGCGATGTTCCGCGCCATTCTGCAGAACTTCGCCAGCGGCGAGACGATCAGCGGCGCCAGCTCGATCACGCAGCAGCTGGTGCGCGCCAAAGTGCTGGACGCAGGCGCGGCGCTCGACCGTTCAGTTGGGCGCAAAATTGACGAGGTGATCGTCGCCTCTGAGGTTCATCGCCGCTACAGCAAGAGCCAGATTCTTGAGTTCTATCTGAACACGGTCTATTACGGCAACTTGGCTTACGGCGTCGAAGCGGCTGCGCAGACTTATTTCAAGAAGTCTGCGAAGGACCTGAACTTGGCTGAGGCGTCTTTCTTGGCAGGTTTGGTGCAAGCGCCGGCGACCTACGATCCGTCAATTCGTCCGCCGCAAGGGCAAGATCCGGCGTGGCTCGTCCGTATGCGCGAAGTGCAACGCCTGATGGTGGAAGCAGGCTGCATCCGCATGGAACACGCGCCATACAACGGCGCGCCGTTCTGCATCACACAAAATCCTGCCGATCAAAGTCCTGCCGCTGTCGCGTCGTCCATCTCAGGCAACGTGGCGCAGACCGCGCTCGTGATCGCGAATATGTTCGCTTTCCGCCCGACCTATGGCGAGATGACCTATCCGCACTTCGTGGTCTACGTGCGCCAATTGCTCGAAGCGCAATTCGGGCAGGACGCACTGTACACTTCAGGCTTCAGCGTTTACACGACCATCGATCCGCGCATTCAGGATGCCGCTGAAGCGGCGGTCAGGCGCCAAATCGCAGGTCTGGCGGCGCAGAACGTGCGCAACGGCGCGCTCTTGGCAGTCCGTCCCAGCGATGGCGCGATCTTGGCGATGGTCGGCAGCGTAGACTTCAACAACGCCCAGATTGACGGACAGGTGAACGTGACGCTGGCGCCGCGCCAGCCCGGCTCAGCGCTCAAGCCGTTCATCTACCTGACGGCGATGGAGCGCGACGCGCAAAATCGCTATTGGACGCCTGCCACGGTCATCTGGGACGTGCAGACGTGCTTCGGCACGCAAGCGCAGCCGTACTGTCCGCGCAATTACGATAACACCTTTCACGGTCCGCAGTCCATGCGCTCGGCGCTGGCGAATTCCTATAACGTGCCTGCCGTGAAGGCGCTCGCTTACACAGGCATTGAGCGCTTCAAGGCGCTGGCAGGACGAGTCGGCATCAATTTTCCGCTGACGCAACCTGAGCAGGCAGGCTTAGCGGCGGCGCTCGGCGCGGCTGAAGTGACCATGCTCGATCTGGTGCGCGGCTACAGCGTGCTTGCCAATAACGGCAACGCCGTGCCGCTGCACGCTATCGAGCGCATCACGCGCAAGCGCGGCGGCGTGGAACAAGTGGTCTTCCAATATCAGCCGCCAACGCCGACTCAAGTGGTAGAGCCCGGCTTGGCGTACTTGATCACGCACATGCTCGCCGATAACGCGGCGCGCACGCCCGCCTTCGGCGCGAACAGTCCGCTGCTGCTGCGCAACGGACACATGGCTGCCGTCAAGACAGGCACAACTGACAACAACCGCGATAATTGGACGGTCGGTTACACGCCGCAAGTGGTAGTTGGCGTATGGGTAGGCAACACGCGCGGCGAGCCGATGATCGGCACCAGCGGCATCGTTGGCGCGGCGCCGATTTGGAACGAAGTGATGACGGCGATCTTGGCGAATGTGCCGCCGCAGAACTTCCCTGTGCCGCCGAACGTCGGTCAGACGACTGTTTGCGCCGATTTTGGCACGCAAGACTTCGAAGGTTGCGTCACGCGCCGCCCTGAGCTAGTCTTCGCGCCGAATCCGCCGCCGCCCGCCGATTCGATCTTCCGCGTCGTGCGCGTGGATAGCTTCACTAACCTGATCGCCAATGAGTTCTGCCCTGAGTACATTGAAGACAAGGTCTTCTTGAACATTGACGATCCGAGCGCCTTCGCTTGGCTGAACAACACGCCGAGCGGTCAGGCGTGGGCGCGCCAGCGCAACCTGCAATTGCCGCTCGCGCCGCCGCCGACTGAAGCCTGCCGTCCCGGCATGGAGCGCCCGAACGTCAGCGTCGCCAGTCCGCTGCCGCAAGGCATTGTGAACGGCGTGGTGCAGGTTGTCGGCACGATCAACATGCCAAACTTCGCGCGCTATGAGATCGAGCTAGGCGTCGGGCATTCGCCGCAAGGCTTCACGCGCGTGGACGGTCCGTACAATCAGCTGCCCAGCCTTCCGAATACCATTTTAGGCGGCTGGGACTCGCGCAGCCGTCCTGATGGCGCGTACACGCTGCGCTTAGTCGTCTTCGATCAGCAAGGGCGCCGTCTTGAGGCGAGCGTGCCGATCTTCGTGCAGAACGCTGTCGTGCAGCCGACCGAGCCGCCGTTCTTCCCAACTCAGCCGCCGTTCTTCGTGACGGAGACGCCCAGCTTCTTCTTCCCGACCGTCACGCCTGAGTTCATCTTCCCAACTTCGCCGCCGCTCTTCCCGCCGACGGCGACGCCGCAGCCGATTGACAACATACCGCCTTTTAGCACGCCAACTGCCACGCCGCCCATCTCGATCTTCCCGCCTACACAAGCGCCTTGAGCGCTTCCCACGCCGCGCCTGCCTTGAGTTTTCAAGCGCAGGCGCGTTTTTTCGGGCAGTTTGCCCAAGTCTTTTGCACAGGCTATTCTATTTTGATAGACTCAAACCGCCTTTCTCAAGAATCGCTTAGATAGGAGTGGCAAACGATGCGTTTTCGTTGGACAAAGTTCCTTTTGACAGCTCTGGTGGCTTTCTGCGTGGCGGCGTTGGCGCTGCCGCACACTGCCGATGCGCAAGAAGGCTTCTTGGCGCGCGTGAAGGCGCGCGGCAACCTGATCTGCGGCGTGAACGGCGGCTTGGCGGGCTTTGGCTTGGTCGCGCCCGACGGCACGGTCACAGGCTTTGACGCCGATTTCTGCCGCGCGATGGCAGCCGCTATCTTCGGCGATCCAACTAAAGTGGAGTTCAAGCCGATCAGCGCCGCTGACCGCTTCCCGGCTATCCAAGCCGAGCAGATTGACGTGCTGATCCGTAACACGACCGTCACCTTTGAGCGCGATACGCGGCAAGGCGCAGACTTCGGTCCGGTCATCTTCTACGACGGTCAGACCTTCCTGACGCGCCGCGCCGATAACATCAAAACGATCAAAGACCTAGACGGCGCGACCATTTGCGTTATCAAAGGCACGACCACTGAGCAGAATCTATCGGACATCATCGCCTCAAGCGGCATCAACGCTACCTCGGCGCCTTACGACGACATCAACTTGGTCTTCGAGGCGTTTGTGGCGGGCAGCTGCCAAGCCGTGACCTCAGATCGCTCGCAGTTGGCGTCGCGCCAGGCGACCTCGCCGCAGGGCGCTGAGTGGGTGCTGTTCGATGAGAACTTCTCCCGAGAGCCGCTGGCGCCTGTCTACAAAGCGGGCGACGCGCAATGGGGCGATGTGGTGCGCTGGGTGACCTTCGCCACGATCATCGCTGAGGAATACGGGCTGACCAGCGAGAACGTCGAGATGATGGCGGCTGATCCGAACCTTGCGCCTGAGGCGAAGCGCCTGCTCGGCGTGGAAGGCGAGCTGCACACCTTCTTGGGCTTGGAGAAAGACTGGGCAATCAGGGTCATCAAGGCGGTTGGCAACTACGCTGAGATTTACGAGCGCAACTTGGGCGCGCTGGGCGTGGAGCGCGGTCCGAACAAGCTCTGGACGGACGGCGGCTTGCTCTACGCGCCACCGTATCGTTAATATCAGTCGGCAAGGCGGAGCGTTCGCTCCGCCTTTTTTGTCGCTTTTCACAAAAGCAGGCTAGTTTTTTCGCCAAGATTATTGCCAAAAATGCCTCTGAAAGTCTACGCTTTAGATGCGCATTGACGCAGAGGTACACGTATGACGGCACACTTGGCAGAAGTTGTCTGGGAAAGTCCTCAAAAGCATCTCCGCATCGGCTGGTATGATGCTGAGCAGAGCATTTTGGTCTTGCAAGTGCTGGGTCGTTGGACGTGGGAAGATGCCGTTCACAGCATTGTGCGCGTGTTGAATCCGCTCATTGTCGCCAAGGCGCCGCAGCCTGTCTACTCCATCATCACGCACGATCATCTGGCAAAATTCGCGCCGAAAGGCGGCAACGCGATCAGCGCCTTGCGCCAAATCTTGCAGACCGATCCGCCCAATGAAGTTTTGGCAGTTTTCGTGCGCCAGACTGATGTCATTCGTAGCTTTATGGACGTGATCGTGCGCATTTACAAAGTTGCCAATAAGGAAGCCAAACATCGCTTCGTGAACACTTTTGAAGAAGCGCTAGAGTCTATAGCTGCGCACAAAGCGCAGATGGCGCGCTCGCAGCAGGCGTGAAAGGCAACTGAGCGGCAGTCGCCGCTCAGCTGCAGCGCTTCACGTGACAAAAAACTGCATGATCACGGTCACAATGCCAACTGCTATAGCAGGCAGCAAGAAAATCCACGTCAGAATCTTCCGCTCGTAGCGCAGGTGCATGTAGAATTGCAGCACCAGCCACGCCTTGCTGATCGCGATCAGCACCAGCAAAATCTGACCGAGCAAGCCTAAGTAGACCACGATCAGCTCGATCAAGGTCAGGACTGCTAACGCGCCAAGCACTGCCACATAGGTGCCCGGCGTGGCATGTTTGGCGCTATGGCGCTCAGCGTGCGGCGCGCCGCTCGTCAACTGCTTCGAATCCGCCATTGTTCAGCGCTTCCTCACAACAAATACACCACAGTGAAGATGAAAATCCAGACCACGTCCACAAAGTGCCAATACAAGCCCCAGAATTCCACGCCCCAATAGTTGTCTTTGGTGTAGACGCCGTTGAAAGCGCGGTTGAAGACGTAGACCGCCCAGACCAAGCCGATCACGACGTGTGCGCCGTGCAAGCCCGTGAGCGCGTAGAACGCCATGCCGAACGGATGCGCCAGCGTGATGCCGTGATGGCTCATCTCGGCATACTCGTACATCATCAGCAAAAAGAAGAGCGTGCCTAGCCCGATCACGCCTGCCAAGCCGCGCAGCAAGCGCGTTTGGTTGCCCGTCTGCACGCCTGAGAGCGCCCAGACCACGCTGAAGCTGCTCAGCAGCAGGATGAAGGTGTTGATGCTGGTCAGCGGCACGTTCAGTTGCGCGTGCGCCTCAGGGTACGCGTAGCGCGCGATGATGTAAGCGATGATCAGCACAGAGAACAGGAACATCTCAGAGGCGAGGAACAGCCACATCGCCATCTTGCTGTTCTCGATGCTATAGGTGAAGCTCGCCATCTTCAAGTGATCGGCGCTATGCTCAGCGCCATGCGCTGTATGCTCAGCTGCGCTCGGCGCGTGACTTACCGTTTGAGTTAATGCGGTTTCTTGCTGCATTTCATTGCCTGTGCAACTCTAAGATAAACGGGGAACAGCTTCGCTTTATGCAGAGGATGATAGACACGATCCGAGAGATTGTCAAGCGAATTGCGCGCTATTGGCGTGCCTTTTGCGCCAAATGCGGTACACTCGTCGCAGGTTTGAGAGAGAGTTTTGCGCGTATGCAAAAGTTGCTGATAAGGTCTATTATCGGAAGCGGAATGATGGCATTGCTCAGCGCGCTGCTGCTGAGCGCGCCGCAGGCTCTGCGCGCGCAAACCGCGACGCGCACGCCGCTGCCCAGCCTGACGCCTTCGCCGACTTCGCCGCTCTTGGCGGAAACGCCGACGCCGCTCAGCGCTGCCACCAGCACGCCGAGTCTGCTGCGCGCAGGCGCGCCGCCGCCGCTGACGCTGGATGTGCCGTCCGATTGGCGCGTCGGCTACCAAGTAGTGCCTGTGCGCGTGGCGCTTGAGGCGTATCCGATGAACGTCGCCGTCTATCGCGGCGCGCTGCGCGAAGGCGGCATCGGCACGCTGATCGTGCTCTGGGGCTTTCCCAGCATCGCGCCGCCGCCGACCATTCCGCCATTGCTCGGCACGCCGACCGCGCCGCCCGATCCGCTGGGCGACTTCGTCTCGCGCGCGCTGTACGCCGATGGCTTGCGCCTATTGCAAGGCGCAGTGATTGATATCACGTGCAACGTCGGCACGACGGGACAGACGCCGCTGAGCGTGGCAGGCATGGCGAGCGTCGGCACGTATTTCAGCGCTACGCAATGCCAAGGCGAGCCTGATACTGCCGGTTGGTTTGTCGGCGCGCGCTTCAACAACCGCAACTATCTCTTTTACGTTTACGTTGAGCCTGTGGAAGCCTACAATGCCGCGCGCGCGCAACTGCAGGAAATTTTGGATTCGGTGCGCTTCATCGTCCCAACACCGACCGCCGCACCATAGCCGCCTGAGGTCAGCCGATGACCACCATTCGTCTATACGACGTGCGCGTCTCATTTGAGCAAGCTGCGCTTGCGCAGCACACTTTTGGCGCGCCGCCGTTGCCGCTGCCCAGCGGCGCGCCGCGCCGTTTCGCTCTTGACGGCGTCAACCTAGAAATTCGGCATGGCGAGACCTTAGGCGTGTTAGGCGCTTCAGGTTGTGGCAAAAGCACGCTGCTGCGCGCCATCGCAGGATTGGTGCCGCTGAGCGAAGGCGTGATCACTTATGACGATCAGGATATGAAAGATGTGCCGCCTGGCGAGCGCGGCATCGGCATCGTTTTTCAGAACTACGCGCTCTATCCGAACATGACCAGCTATGAGAATGTCGGCTTCTTCCTGCGCCTGCGCAAGCGCGACCATGAGATTCCAGAGCGCGTGCGCGAGGTCTCGCGCGTGATGGGCATCGGCTTTCGCGCGTTGCTCGATAAACATCCGGGACAGCTCTCAGGCGGCGAGCGGCAGCGCGTGGCTGTGGCGCGTTGCATCGCGCGCGATCCGAAGGTCTTCTTGTTCGACGAGCCGCTCAGCAACCTTGACGCGAAACTGCGCGTACAGACGCGCAACGAGCTGAAACGCCTGATCAATCGCTACCGCGTGACTGGCGTATACGTCACGCACGATCAGCATGAGGCACTAGCGATCTGCGATCGGATCGCGATCATGCACGAAGGTCGGATCGAGCAGGTCGGCACAGCCAACATGCTCTACGAACGTCCGCTCTCGGCGCTCGTCGCCACGTTTTTCGGCTATCCGCCGATGAACTTGTTCGAAGGCATCGTGGTCGAGAACATCTGGCAATCGCAGACAGCCGATTTGCACCTGCCGCTCAGCCGCGATCTCGCGCTCGGCGAAGGACGGCGCGTGACGCTCGGCGTGCGCGCTGAGCATATGCGTCTGGTGAGCGAAGGCGGCTTGCGCGGCGAGATCGTCTTGCTAGAGCCAATGCCGATCCAGCGCGCTGTGATGGCGTATCTGGAAGCGCCATCGGGCAAGTTTGCCGCGCAAGTGCCGCTTGAAGCAGGCGTGCGCATTGGCGAGCGCATCGGCTTCGTGCCTGAGCTGGAGCATGTGCATCTCTTCGATACGCGCAGCGGCAGACGGCTCTGATGGTGCTGTATCCGACGGCGTGGGAAGATTACGCCTTGCTGGACTACGGCGATGGTCAGAAATTAGAGCGCTTCGGCGACTACACGCTGATCCGTCCTGAGCCGAGCGCGCGCGGACGACCGATCTTGTCGCGCCACGCATGGGACGCTGCTGACGCCATTTTTGAGCTGAGCGCGCCGAAGAGCGGCGCATGGCACTTTCGGCGCGAGCTGCCTGCACGCTGGCAGATGCGCTACAAGGCGCTGCGCTTCTGGGTCGCGCCGACGCCGTTTCGGCACGTCGGCGTCTTTCCTGAGCAGGCTGTCCACTGGGATTGGCTGACGGCGCGCCTTGCGTTTGCGCCGAGTCCGCCGCGCGTGCTGTGCTTGTTCGGCTACACAGGCTTGGCAACTTTGGCAGCGGCAGCGGCAGGCGCGGCTGTGGCGCACGTGGACGCTTCCAAGAAGGCTGTGCAATGGGCGCGCCAAAATGCTGAGCTGAGCGGCTTGTCAGATCGTCCGATTCGCTGGTTGGTGGACGATGCGCTGAAGTTCGCGGCGCGCGAGGTGCGGCGCGGCGCGCGCTACGACGGCTTCATCCTCGATCCGCCGCCGTTCGGACGCGGCGCGCACGGCGAAGTGTGGTCGTTCGAGAAGTCCATGCCGCAACTGATGGCGCTCATCCGCCAATTGGTCAGCGCGACGCCGTGCTGCGCCATCATCACTGCCTACACTGCCAAGACGGATTTGGCGGCGTTGCGCCGTCTGTTGGCTGAGACGATGGCAGGGCATAGCGGCGCCATTGAAGCAGGCGAACTCGGGCTGCGGCAACAGAGCGCGGCGCGCATCCTGCCGACCGCGCTTTACGTCCGTTGGCGCACCACTTCGTAGAGCAGCAGCGCGGCAGCCGCCGAGACATTCAGCGAGTTGACCTTGCCGAACATCGGAATTGCCACAGCCGCGTCTGCGTTCTCCAGCCATAAGCGCGAGAGCCCTTCTTTTTCTGCCCCGAGCGCTATCGCCACGCCGACTCGGTAATCGGGCGCGCTGTAAGGCAGCGGCGCGGCAGGCGTCGCGACAATGACGCGGATCGCGCGCTGTCGCAGCCACGCGAGTGTCTCATGGCTGCCGGCGGCGGCAACTTGCACGGCGAACAGCGCGCCTTTGCTGGCGCGGATCACGTTTGGATTCGCCCAGTCCGTGCGCGGATCGCAGGCGATGACGGCATCGGCGCGCGCCGCGTCCGCCGTGCGCAGAATGGCGCCTAAGTTGCCCGGCTTTTCCACGCCTTCGCAGATGACCACGAACGGCGTATCTGAGAGACGCAAGGCGTCCAGCGGACGCGGCTGAAAGGCGAACGTGCCGAGCCAGCCATCGGGATGCTCGCGATAGGCGAGCTTGGCGAAGACGCGCTCGCTCACTTCATAGCAAGCGGCGCCGCGCGCTTGGCATTGCGCGACCAGAGCGCGCTGTGCGGCGTCGCGGAAATAGACGGGCGCGTAAAACAGCTCCACAGGCTGCGCGCCGCTCGCCAGCGCCAACGAGAGTTCCTCGTAGCCTTCCACTAGGGCGAGCTGCGCCGCTTCGCGCGCGCGGCGCTCGCGCAGGGCAGCTAGGGCTTTCACCTTCGGATTGTGCGGACTGCTGATGATCATGCCTGCGATTATAGCACATCGCGCGCCACAAAAAACGGCTATTGAGTCCGCGCGCGGAATGCGCTATACTATGTTTACGAACGCGGCTGTAGTTCAGTTGGTAGAACGGCAGCCTTCCAAGCTGCATGTCACGGGTTCGAGTCCCGTCAGCCGCTCTGGGTCCATAGCTCAACGGTCAGAGCATCCGGCTCAAAAGATGGGCGGCATAGGCAGAAATGCCTGTGTGTTCACCTGTCAAATTCGGGGAAGCCTACTTCAGCGCGAAAAGGTAATCCCGAGCCAAGCCCAAAGCGCCTTTGGGAAGGTGTAGAGACTTGTTGGCAGGCATCTTCGCGGCGCGCCGCGCCGAAAGATGAAGGGAAAGTCCAGCCCACAAACTGATGCGCGTGCATTGGGCGGTGAAAACCGTAGTGGGATGCATAACCGGCTGGTTGCAGGTTCGAATCCTGCTGGACCCACTCGCCGCACACCGAACTTCCTGCGCAGCTTACAGCACAGCCTCACAAATCAATCCTCGCTCAGCTGAAGAGATGCCTTGCACAGCCAAGTTGACCGTTTCGCAGCTATGCGGTATGCTCACGTGCCGTCCGCTGTCACATGAGGTGCTTGTGAATGCTCTTTTTCAGCTCTAAGACCAGCGACTTTGAGAAAGTTGACCGCGACCTTCGCTTCTTGATCCAATGCCTGCGCGAAGTGCTTGAAGAGAACGGCGAGCGCGACCTAGCGGCAGCCTTGCCATGGCAAGCTGAGCCTGCCGAAGCGCCGCCTCAGCTGCCCAGCGCGCTCAAACTCACTCAAGCCTACTCCATCGCTTTTCAGCTGCTCAACATCGTTGAAGAGAACGCCATGGTGCAATATCGCCGCCAACTGGAGAGCCGCGATGAGATCAACCAACTCTCAGGGCTGTGGAGCCAGAACTTGCACGCGCTGCATCAGCGCGGCTTATCAGGCGAGCAAGTGGCAGCTGCGCTTGCCACTGTGCGCGTTGAGCCCGTGCTGACCGCACATCCGACCGAGGCGAAGCGCTACACAGTCCTCGAGCAGCATCGCGCGCTCTACTTGCTGATGGTGCAGCTGGAAAATCAGATGTGGACGCCGTATGAGAAGCGCGCTTTGCGCGACTCGATCAAGGCTGCGCTAGAGCGGCTGTGGCGCACGGGCGAAATTTACCTCGAAAAGCCTGATGTGACCGCCGAACTGCAGAACGTCCTGTACTATTTGCGGCACGTCTTTCCGGACGTGCTGGATGTCCTCGATCAGCGCTTGTATCAGGCTTGGGTCGAGGCAGGCTTCGCGCCTGAGCTGCTCACCTTCGCCGAGCATCGTCCGCACCTGAGCTTCGGCACATGGGTCGGCGGCGACCGCGACGGACATCCGTTGGTGACGGCGGAAGTGACGCGGCAAACATTAGCGACCTTGCGCGCGAACGCGCTCGACCTACAGCGCGCGCACCTGACCGAGCTTGCCAAAAAGCTGAGTCTCTCGCGCTTTTTGCAGCCTGTGCCTGCTGCGCTGAGCGAGCGGATCGCGCAGATGAGCGCAGCGCTCGGTGCGGCAGGCGAGCGCGCGCTGCGGCGCAATCCTGAAGAGCCTTGGCGGCAATTCGTCAACCTGATCCTAGCGCGCCTGCCCGATCAAGCGTCGGCTGAGCAGCGCTATGCGCAGCCCGACGAGCTGGCGGACGACCTGCGCTTTCTGTACCAAAGTTTGCTGGAAATCGGCGCGCGGCGCTTGGCATACAGCGACGTGCTGCCTGCCCTGCGCTTCGTCCAGACTTTCGGCTTTCACTTGGCAGTGTTGGATATCCGCCAGAATAGCCGCTTTCACGATCTGGCGATCGCGCAGCTCTTAGCGGCGAGCGGCGCGGCTGAGACTGACTTTCCGAACTGGGCAGAGGCGAAGCGCCGCGACTTCCTAGAGGCGGAATTGCGCATGGCGCGTCCGTTCACCATGCCAAACGCGACGCTTGGCGCGGAAGCCGAGGCTGTTTTGGCGTGCTACCGCGTATTGGCTGATCACATTCGGCAATACGGCGATCGCGGCATTGGCGCGCTGATCGTCAGCATGACGCGCGACGTCTCAGACCTGTTGGCAGTCTACTTGCTGTGCCGCGAAGCAGGGCTGCTGATCAACACGGCGGA
>DAOTWB010000070.1:0-2780 GCA_034436235.1 Anaerolineae bacterium | reverse complement strand
GACGGCGTCTCGTTCAGGCGCGGCTCGTTCATGGCAGGCTTGGCGCATGGCTGTCCGATCATCACCAGCACGCCTGCGCTGCCCTTGCCTGAGCTGCATCACGGCGATCAGGTCTATCTTGTGCCGCCTGAGCAGCCTGAAGCGCTTGGCGAGGCGATTCGGACGCTCGCCGAGTCGCCGCAATTGCGCGCGCGCCTGAGCCACTTTGCGCGGCAGTTGGCTGAGCAATTCACTTGGACGCGCATTGCGCAGCGCACTGCCGATTTTTTCCTCGAAGTGATCGCTGAGAGCGCCGAATGATGAGCCGAAAAGCGCGCGTCGTTCTGAGCGCTTATTTGCTCTTCGCCGCGCTCTATGGCGTCGTGACGCCGCTCTTCGAAGCGTCCGATGAGCTGTGGCACTATCCGATGGTGCAGTACGTCGCTGCGCACGGCTTTGCGCTGCCTGTGCAGCGCGCAGGCGTTGAGACTGCTTGGCGGCAAGAAGGCAGCCAGCCGCCGCTTTACTACATGTTGGCAGCTGCGCTCACCGCTTGGCTCGATACGAGCGACCTGCCGCAGATCAGGTACATCAATCCGCACGCGGATATCGGCGTCGTCGTGCCTGACCGCAATGTGAACATGACCATTCACACAGCGGCGCGCCGCGCGCCGTTCAGCGGCGCCGCCCTAGCCGTCTATCTCGCGCGCGGACTCTCAATGGCGCTCGGCGCGCTGACCGTCTGGCTGACCTATCTGTTGGCGCGCGAGCTGTTTCCGAAGCATGAGCGCGTAGCGCTCTTAGCGATGACGCTGGTCGCATTCAATCCGATGTTCCTGTTCATCAGCGCCAGCGTGAATAACGACAATCTCTCAACTATGTTGGCGACCGCGCTCTTGGTGTGCATCGCGCGCTTGATCAAGCGGACAGACGCGCCATCTCTCGGTCAGTTGAGCTTGATCGGCGTCCTGAGCGGCGCAGGGATGCTCGCCAAGTTCAACATCGGCTTCCTGCTGCCGATCATTGCGATGGCTTTGGCGCTGAATGCGTTCCGTCTGCGCAGCGCGCGGCAATTCGTCATCGGCGCGGCGCTGACAGGCGGCTTGACCATCGTGATCGGCGCGTGGTGGTACGTGCGCAACTGGCACTTGTACGGCGATCCGACCGGCTTGAACGTCTTTCTAGATATCGTGGGCAGGCGTGCCATTCCTGCCAATGCGGCGCAGCTGTGGTCAGAGCGCCATACGTTCCTGATGAGCTACTGGGGCTTCTTCGGCGGCGTGAACGTACCGTTCCAAGACTTCATCTACACGATCTTCAATGGCATTGCGGCGCTGTGCTTGCTCGGCTTGGCGCTGAGCGCATTAGGACGGCATGTGTGGCGCGTCAATGCGCTGTGGCTAGCGCGTGCCGTGAGCCTTGTGTGGATCGTTGTGCTATTCGGCGGCTTGCTGCGCTGGACGAGCGAGACATGGGCATCGCAAGGGCGCTTGATGTTCTCGGCAATCGCGCCGATCAGCATTTGGTTAGCATTTGGCGCGTGGCAGCTCGGCGGCAGACGCTTTGCAGCGCTAATCGCATTGTGGCACGTCTTCGCTGCGCTGGCAGGCTTGGCTACCATCGGGCTCGCTTACCGTCCGCCGATGCTCTCGCCGCAGCCGCCTGAGGCAACGCTGCGCGTCACCTTCGCCGAGCCTGAGTCGCCTGAGCGCGCTGCGCTCGCGTTGTACACTTCAGCGCCACTCGATCTGACCGCGCAACCTGCCGAGTACGTCTCTTTCGGCGTCTATTTTCAGCAGTTGGCGACCATGCGCCGCGACTGGAGCGCGTTCATCCATCTGGAGAGCGACGCAGGCACAATCGTGGCACAGCGCGACGTCTTCCTAGGCGAAGGTCTATGGGCGACCAGCCAAATGCAGCATCTGGAGCAATTCTGGTGGAATTCCTTCGCCGTGCGCTTGCCCGATCACGCATATGCGCCGCAGACTTTGACCGTATGGCTCGGCTTTTACGATTTGAAGACAGGCGAGCGCATGATCGGAAAAGCGCAGGATATCCACGAAAATCGTGCTAGACTAGGCACAGTGCGCGTGCTGCCGCGCCACGCCGATTCCGCGCTGCCGAATCCGATGCGCGCCAACTTAGGCGACGCTGTCGCGTTGGTCGGCTATCAAATCGAGCCGCTCAGCGCGCAAGCTGGCGAGACGCTGACGCTGACGCTGTATTGGCGACGGCTGCGTCCGCTGGATGTGGACTACCGCGTGTTCGCTCAGCTGGTGCAGCCGAACACGACCAATGTCTACGCGCAGAGCGACGGAATGCCAGCAGCGTGGACGCGACCGACCAGCACATGGTCGGATGGCGAGATCATCGTGGATCAGCACGCCCTGCGCGTGCGCGACGGCACACCGCTTGGCGATTGGACGCTCATCGTAGGCATGTACAGGCTGCGCGAAAGCGCTGACGGTCAGGCTTTCGAGCGGCTGCGCCTGCATCTGCCCGATGGCGCGCAAGCGGAAGATTTTGTGACACTCACGCGGCTGCGCGTGCGGTAAAGCGTAAGTAAGAGTGCGATCAAGCACACAGTGACGGTCTCAGGAAGGACGTTCGCAATGCAACAGCGGCGCACAATGTTGCGCTTTGCGCTCGATAACTTGGGCTGGTTGATCGGCTCGCTGTTGCTGGCGTTCGCAGTCTGGTATGCAGCGCTCGCCGCGCGCGATCCTGTTGAGCAGCGTCGTCTTATTGGGCAAGTGCCAATTGAACTGCGCTATGATGAAGGCTTGATCGTGGCGAATCGT
>DAOTWB010000069.1:0-16262 GCA_034436235.1 Anaerolineae bacterium | reverse complement strand
CTGCAAGAGAGTCGCCGTAATCTAACGCTGCTGATGCAAGGCATGCAATCGTTTGTGGATAAGGTTAAGTACAGCGCCATCTTCGGCGGACCAGCGGCGATCATCGCTGCTTACCACATGCTGTTGCGGCTCAGCGGTAAGGATCCGGTCAAGTCGTTCCCTGAAGGTACGTGGCAATTTTACGTCGAGTTCGGTCTGCGCGAAGATACAGCGTGGCACGCTTGCGAGACGGTCGGCTTTCAGCAGGTGCTGCGCCGCGAAGGCGCACAGCTTGAGCCTGCCGATGAACTGGCGGCATGGCTGATGGCAGCCGCTTGGCTCTTGCAGCGCTATCCTGACCTGCTGACCTGCGAATGGACTGAGCGCGTGCAGCTGCGCGCACTTGGCGACGCGCTCAGCGAGCCGCGCCTGATCGACCGTTGGCTCAAAATGCGTCCGTACAGCGCGCCGAGCGACGTCTTGGACGATACGTTCATCGCCTATCGCCGTCAGCAATTTGAGCAGTTCTGCGCGCAAGCGCTGGCGAGCGCGCGCCGCGATCAGCGCCGCGCCTATGAGAAAGCCTGGCAAGATCGCAACGCGGTCGCCGAGCGCCAAGCAGCATTGCAAGCCTACATCAACCAGATGGACATCCGCGCCGCGCTCACGCCGAGCGAGTACAACGACACGCGCACGCCGATTCCGAGCGAGCAGCTGCACATCGGCGTGATTTTGCGCAAGCGTTACTACCTGATTCCGCTGCGCGTCGCCGCTGAACATGCGCGTTATGTCGCCGCTGAGCTGTTGACGCTCAAGCCGATCATCCCTGTCGCCGCGCTCGACCGCGCCTTGCGCACAGCGCGCCGTCGCGAGCAGCCTGCGCTGCGCCGCAACTTGCCTGAGGCGGCGCGTCAGGCATTAGAGCAGCTGCGCACAGCGCCGATTTTGATCAACTGGGATATGGCGCGCGCTGAGGATCGCCTGACGGACATTCGCAGCGGTCAGCGCGGCGTCGGCGACCACGCGCTCACAATTTTTCGCACGGCGCACAGCAACGTCTTCGATCTCTCGCACATTTTTTTCGATGCGGCGAACGGCATGGCGATCGCTGAGATATTGACCGCGCAAGCGATGCGTTGTGCGCGTCTGTTGGCGGCAAGGCGCGCTCAGCCGCGTCTGAGCCAAGCGCCTGCGCAAGGCGCAGCCTACGTCGCGCTCAGCCTTGAGGCGCCCGGCGCGCTGACGCCTGCCAAGCTGAAAAAAATCCAGTGTTCGCCTGAGGTGAGCGCTGAGAACAGCGCCGCGCGCCTTGCGTTGATCCAAGACGTGCGCCGCAGCCTGCTCAGACGCTCGGATAAGCTGCGCCTGACCGTCAACGATCTGCTCTTGCTCTATCGCGCCGTCTTCAATCCAATCTACCGACCGAGTCAGGCGATTTTGAGCGCGATCATCGCGCTTGGCGAGCGGCGCGAGAAAAACGTGCAGGCGGCAGTTCAGCTGGTGACCAAAACGCTCGATTCCACCCGTCAGATCAATCCTGCCTTGCTGATTCCGATTGACGCCACCAGTCTCAGTCCGCACGAGCGCATCTTCCCGACCACGTTTCGCAATCCAATGCCGAACATCTATGAGAAGCACCGCCAGACCTACCAAGCGTTCCGCCAGTTGGAGCAGCGCGCGCTAGGCGCCAGCGCGAGCGAAGCGCAAGCCATGCGCTTAGAGTATCTGGGAATGCTGCAGAAATTCGGCGAGGTCTTGCTCGCCTATAAAGACGTGACCATGCGCGGCGCCAGCCTCAGCACTAGCACGATACGCCTGCTGGGCGGCTTGCCGCCTGCCATTCAGCGCCTGCTGGATAGCTTGCCCAGCCATTTCGATATGCTCAACGACACGATCAAAGGGCAGGAAGTCTTCAGCAATGTTGGGCAGGTGGCAGCGACGTCCTCGTTGCGCCGTTTCAACACTGCCAAAGACGACAACGAGAAGAAAACGTTGGCGTGGGGCATCATGACCGATGCGAGCGGCGTGCTGCACATCTCGCTGCGCGATTTTCGTCCGCACGTCGCCGCGCTGATCGAGATTGGCGAGCGCGCCTTGGCGCAGGCGATGGCGCAAGATTACCTCGATCAGTTCGTGGCAGGCTTGAACACATTCATGGAAGAGCTGCTCTACATCGCACGTGCGCGCGCGCAGCACGATTGAGCGCACAGCGCATAACTTTCTGCCAAGCCCATTGTCCAGCCGCGTTGCAACATATATGCGAAAAGTGTTATAATGCGCGCAGATCAAGTCCTGCTCAGCGCAGGTGTTCAGCTCAAGGAAGTGCTGCGTGACCATGAGTGAAGTTGCACCTTCAAGCCAATCGGTGGATGATCTCCGCGAGCAGCTCAGGCAGTATGCAGGCGAGCAGGCGCTGCTCTTGGAGATCACTCAGCGGATCGCCAAAGGCGGCGCGCTAGAGACCGTGCTGACGGATATCGCGCAGATTGCGCAGCGCGGCTTGCGCGCCGAATGCCTGCGCTTCGTGGTCGCCGCCAACCCTGAGCCGCAAGCCTATTACGCACAAGGCAGCAACGGCGAATTCGCAGCCTTTGACGCGCCGCTGCTGGCGATCGCGCAACAAGCGCCCTTCGAAGTTTCCGCCGAGTCGGCGCTGCCGCAGCCGCTCAGCGCTTTGCGCGCACGCTTCCACGCGGTCGCTGCGCTGCCGCTCACCGCGCGCGAAGCGCCGCTGGGCATCCTATGGGTCGCCTATCGTGAGGCGCACGCCTTTGGCGCATGGGAACGCAACTTCTTGCAGCTTTTGGCGGCGCAAGCTGCCATCGCCATCGCCAATGCGCAGGCGTTTGAAGCCGCGCGCAAAGGTCGCGAGCAGCTCGCCGCCATTTTGACTAGCAGCGTCGATCCGATCTTGGTTGTGGATACCGACGAGCGCATTTTGGTCTTCAACCCTGCCGCTGAGCGCGTCTTCGGCATCAGCGCCGACCGCGTGATCGGCAATCAGCTCGCTGCCTTCGCCAATATGACCGAAGCAGCCGAGCTGATCGCTTTGCTGCGCGGCGAAGTGACGAGCGCCGAAGGCATGGAATGGCAGAACGCGAACGGCTTAGCTTTCGCGCCGCGCCTCTCCGAGATGCACGACGAGCGCGGTCAGCGCAGCGGCAGCGTGCTGATGCTGCGCGATATCACGCGCTACAAGAATTTGCGCGATAACCAAGCCGATTTCACCAGCACGGTCTCGCACGACCTGCGCCTGCCGCTGACCTACATGAAAGGCTACGTGGACATGATGCCGATGGTCGGCGAGTTCAACGAGCGGCAACGCGCCTTCGCCGAGAAAATCCAGAACGGCATCTCGCAGATGAGCGACTTGGTCGAGAAAATCCTCGATGCCAGCCGTCTCGATCCTGAAGGCAACTATCGCCTGCATCGCGAGCCGTGCGACATCATCAAAATGGTCAGCGAAGTGGTCGCTACGCACGCCGCAGCGGCTGAGAAGAACGGTCAGATGCTGACCACTGAGATCGCGCCGAACATCCCGATCTTACAGCTGGACGACATGATGATGCGCCGCGCGCTGAACAACCTGACCGATAACGCCATCAAATATACGCCGCCGAACGGCGCGATCACTGTGCGCGCCGAAGTGCGCGATGACACACTGCTGCTCAGCGTGCGCGATACCGGCAAAGGCATCAGCGCCGAAGATCAGCGCACGCTCTTCACGCGCTTCCGCCGCATCCGCAACAAGGATAACATCCGCGTACGCGGCAACGGACTCGGCTTGTACATCGTCAAGCGCGTAGCAGAGCTGCACGGCGGCGACGCTTGGGTCGAGAGCGCCGTCGGGCAGGGCAGCACCTTCTACATCAAAATTCCGATGAGCGGCGCGAATTTGATCGGCAGTGGACGCTTGCAAGAAGATAGCCATGCCGATTAAGCTGCCGCCTGCCTTCGCTTTCAGTCAATCGAGCCTACAAGACTTCGCCGATTGTCCGCGCCGTTTTCAGCTGCGCTATCTGTTGGGACAAGCCTATCCTGCGCCGCTCGGCAAGCCGCTGGCGAGCTTAGATCGCTCGCTGGAGCGCGGCGAGCGTTTTCATCGCCTGATGGAGCGCCATTGGCGCGGTATCAGGCTGCCCGAGCGCGTCGATCCGCTTGTGGCAGACCTGTGGCAAGCCTTTTGCGCCAATCCGCCGTCGGACGTGCCGCAAGCCTTCCGCCGCGTTGAGTTCAGCGTGAATGTGAAGCCTAGCTGGGCAAATGGCGCGCGCCTGACCGCGAAATATGACCTGTTGGCGTACGATCCTGACGGCGACGCGCTCATCGTGGATTGGAAGACGAGCCGCCGTCCGCCGCGCGCATCGCTAGAGCGCCGCTTGCAGACCGTCTTGTATCCGCTGCTGTTGGTGGAAGCCGCGCCGAGTCTGTTTGGCGCAGCGCTGCCGCCTGAGCGCGTGACGCTGCTCTATTGGTTTGGCGAGGACGGCGGCGAGACTGAGCGCTTCACTTACAACGGCGAGAGCTACGCCGCCGATCGCGCTTACATCAGCGCCTTGCTGGCGCGCCTGAACGCGCTTGACGTGGCGGAATTTCCGCTGACGGCTGACTTGCAGCACTGCCGCGCCTGTCAGTATCGCGCGCTGTGCGAGCGCGATCAGGTCAGCGGCACCTTTGAGCCTGAAGATGCCGATCTCTTCCCTGATCTTGACGAATTGCGCGAGCTGATCGCTGCAGCGGTCGCTTCCGACGACTTTGTGCTGTGATCAGGCTTTGCCGATCACAGCTGCGATGCTGGCGTACTCAGCGCGGAGCATCTCAAGGAATGCGCGGCTGATCGGCGTGAAGTGCGCGCTCTGATCCCAGACCAACTTCAGCGTGCGGCGCAGCGGATTGCCTTGAATAGGCAGTGCGCGCAGCACGCCTTGCGCGATCTCGTTCTGCACCACGTAGCGCGGCAGAATGGTGATGCATACGCCAGCTGCCACAGCGCGCTTGGCGGACTCGATGTTATCAAACTCGGCGCTGATGCGCGGCTCGATGCCGTGCGCGCGCAGCGTCTGCTCAAGCCAAATGCGCGATTGGCTGTTCGGCGGACGCACGATGAACGGCTGATCCTTCAACGCCTGCAGCGGCACATCTTGCGCGTGCCACCAAGCGTGCTTCGGACTGACGATCACCATTTGCGGCACTTCTTGCAGCGCGCACACGCCAAGGCGCGGATGCTGATAGTTCTCCAGCTCGCCTTCTACAAAGCCGAGTTCCAGATGCTGCGCCAGCACGTCGCTGACCACTTGCGCCGTGACGCCTGTTTGCAAAGTGACCGTGAACTGCGCGTAGCGGCTGCGAAAGCGCCCGATCCAATCAGGCGCTAGGTAAATGCTCACGCCAGGCGTCGCGCCGATGGTCAGGCGACCTTCGGGCAGGTTCTCCAAGTTGGTCAGCGCGTTCTCTGCCTCTGCCACCAGCGCGAAAATGCGCTGCGCGTAGCTGTGCAGCAGCTCGCCATGCGCTGTGAGCGTCACGCCGCGCCAGCCGCGCTCAAAAAGCTGCCTGCCCAGCGTCGTCTCAAGGTCTTTGATGTGCTGACTGATGGCGGATTGCGTGATGTACAGCCGCTCAGCGGCGCCGCGAAAACTGCCTTCTTGCACCACTGCCATAAAAATGCGGAGTTTGTATAAATCGAGCATGGCTCAAGCCTTTGGAGACAGAACGCACAAAGCGACTGAGCGGCTCTGCGCTGCCAACACTTGAATCTCATATTTCATTATCAAGTAAAAACGCAGTTTTGCCAATAGTTTCGGCTTATTGGCTGCCGCCATCGGCAGATCGCGGCAGCCAACGGTCAGGCTCAGACGCTCTGCGCGTGCGCTCGCTTGCGCTTTTGCGCGTCCATCGCGGCAATGGCGGCAATCGCCACGATATCGTCCACTGAGTCGCCTGTTTGTAGCACATGCACTGGCGCGCCGATTCCTAGCAGGATCGGACCGATCGCCTCGGCGCCGCCTAGATTCGCCAACAGCTTGTAAGCGATGTTCGCCGCTTGCAGGTCAGGGAAGACCAGCACGTTAGCATCGCTGACCTGCGAGAAAGGAAAGCGCTCTGCCATCGCCTCAGGCGAGACGGCGAGATCAGCCTGCACTTCGCCGTCCACCACTAGATCAGGGCGCTTGCGGCGCGTGATCTCGACTGCTTGTGCCACTTTCTCGCTGAGCGGATGGCGCGTGCTGCCGAAGTTGCTGAACGAGAGCATGGCGATGCGCGGCTTGATATCCAGCTGCACAGCGAAATCGGCGGCGAGGATGGCGATCTCAGCGAGGTCTTCGGCGCTCGGCGCGATATTGACCGTCGCATCGGTGAACAGATAGACCTTTTGATTGGCGACCATGATGTACACGCCGCTCGCCAAGCGGACGCCTTGCTGCGTATGGAAAATCTGCAGCGCAGGACGGATCACCTCAGGATATTCGTAGGTCAAGCCGCTGATGTACGCATCGGCGTCGCCCTGCAGCACCATCAGCGGACCGAAGACGTTCGGCTTCAGGATCGCCTCGCGCGCGGCGCGCAAGGTGACGCCGCGCCGTTGCCGCAATCCATAGTAGGCTTGCGCGTATTCCTCTTGCCGCTCAAAAGTGTGCGGATCGACGATCTGCGGCGAGAAATCCAAGCCGAGATCGGCAATTGTGGCGCGAATGGCGGCAGCGCGTCCGAGCAAAATCGGCTTGCCGATGCCTTCCTCTGCCACAATTGCCGCCGCCCGAATGATCTTGCTCACCTCGCCTTCGCCGAAGACTAAGCGTTGTTTGCTGCCCATGCGTGCTTTTTGGATGATCTGCAGGCGCGTGCGCCGTCCGATGCCTTGCCGCGCCGCCAATTGATGGCGGTACTCTTCCGCGTCGAAGCGCTCAATGCGCGCCACGCCGCTCTGGACGGCAGCTTGTGCCACGGCAGGCGCTACATACAGCAACACGCGCGGATCGAGCGGCTTAGGAATCAGGTACTCAGCTCCGAACTTCAAGCTGGATAAGCCATAAGCGTTCAGAACGCTATCAGGCACGTCTTCCATCGTCAGCTCAGCTAAGGCGCGCGCGGCTGCGATCTTCATCGCCTCGTTGATCGTGCGCGCGCGCACGTCCAGCGCGCCGCGAAAGATGAACGGAAAGCCTAGCACGTTGTTGACCTGATTGGGCAGATCGCTGCGCCCTGTGGCGATCAAGGCGTCAGGGCGCACTTGGCGCGCCAGCTCGTACTTGATCTCAGGATTCGGATTGGCGAGCGTGAACAGGATCGGACGCTCTGCCATGCCTTCCAGCATGGTCGGCGTGACGATATCGGCGACGCTCAGACCGAGCAGCATATCGGCGCCTTCCAGCGCTTCCGCCAATGTGCGCTTTTCGGTAGGACGTGCGAACGGCGCTTTGTATTCATTCATGCCTTTGGTGCGTCCTTCGTAGATCACGCCTGTGGTATCCACCATCAGGATGTTCTCGATGCGCATGCCGAGCGAGATGTAGAAGTGCGCCGTGCTGATCGCGGAAGCGCCTGCGCCGCTGATGACCAGCTTGACGTCCTCAATGCGCTTGCCGATCAGCTTGAGCGCGTTGAGCAGCGCCGCGCCGCTGATGATCGCCGTGCCGTGCTGATCGTCGTGGAAGACGGGAATATCCAGCTGCTCGCGCAGGGCGCGCTCGATATAGAAACACTCAGGCGCTTTGATATCTTCAAGGTTGATGCCGCCGAGCGTCGGCGCGATCGCTTTGCAGACTGCGATCACGACTTCAGGATCGCGCGAATCGACCTCGATATCGAACACATCTACATCGGCGAACGCCTTGAACAGCACGCCCTTGCCTTCCATGACAGGCTTGCTGGCGAGCGCGCCGCGATCGCCTAAGCCGAGGATGGCAGTGCCGTTGCTGACGACTGCCACAAGGTTGCCTTTTGCCGTGTAGTCGTACGCTTTGAGCGGATTCGCCTCGACCGCGAGGACTGCTTCTGCCACGCCGGGCGAGTAAGCGAGCGATAGGTCGCGTTGCGTGAGCAGCGGCTTGGTCGGCTTGACCTCGATCTTGCCCGGTCTGCCGCGCATGTGATACTCAAAAACATCTTCAGGTGTGATTTTCATGATATCGATCCTTATTTTGATGACGTTGCCGTCAATTGCCTGACTCAAAACAGGGCGGCAATCTTCCGCCCTGATCTGATCGCGATGTTCTCGGTCGCTCAGGCTGACCAATCGGCGTGGAAGACGCCTTCGCGGTCAATGCGCTCGAAGGTGTGCGCGCCGAACAGGTCGCGCTGAGCTTGGATCAAGTTGGCAGGCAGCCGCTCGCTGCGATAGCTATCGTAGTAGGCGAGCGACGCGCTGAAGGCAGGCGTTGGCACGCCTGCGCGGATCGCAGTCGCCACCACATCGCGCCAGGCTGACTGATAGTCGCCCAGCGCTTGGCGGAACTTCGGCGCCAACAGCAGATTCGCCAAGTATGGCTCAGCCTGATACGCCTCAGTGATATCGGCGAGGAAGCGCGCGCGGATGATGCAGCCTGCGCGCCAGATAGCGGCAGTTTTGTCGAGCGGAATGGCGTAATCGTACTCACGGCGCGCCGCGCTGAGCAGCGCCATGCCTTGCGCGTATGCCGCCACTTTGCTGCAATAGAGCGCGCGCCGCACTGCCTCAATGAACGCTGCGCGCTCGCCGCTGAAAGCGTAGGGCGCAGGCGCGCCAAGCAGCTGGCTGGCGGCGACTCGCTCAGCTTTGAAGGCGGAGATGATGCGCGCCTCGACCGCCGCCGTGAGCGTGTGAGTCGGCACGCCGAGATCGAGCGCGTTCTGGCTCGTCCATTTGCCGGTGCCTTTTTGCCCTGCCGCATCGAGGATGTAGTCCACCAACTCGCCCGCCTGCCCGTGATCGTCGGCGCGGCGGAAAATTTGCGCCGTGATCTCGATCAGGAACGAGTCAAGTTCGCCTTGATTCCACGCGGCGAAGACTTCAGCGAGTTCGGCATTGCGCAAGCCGACCACGCGCTTGAGGATGTCGTAGCTCTCGGCGATCAGCTGCATATCGCCGTATTCAATGCCGTTGTGAACCATCTTGACGTAATGCCCGGCGCCACCGCGCCCAAGATAGGTGACGCACGGCGCGCCGTCGCTCGGCGCTTTGGCGGCGATCGCCGTCAAGAGCGGCTCGACCATCGCGTATGCCTCAGGCGCGCCGCCCGGCATCAAACTCGGTCCCCAGAGCGCGCCTTCCTCGCCGCCGCTGACGCCCAAGCCTAAAAAGCGGATGCCGTGCGCTGCCAAGTGCGCTTCGCGCCGCTCTGTATCGGCGAAGTAGCTGTTGCCGCCGTCAATGATCAGGTCGCCTGTCTCTAAAAGTGGAATCAGCTGATCGATCACAGAGTCAACCGGCGCGCCTGCCTTGACCATGATCTTGACGATGCGCGGTTTGCGCAGCAGCGCTACAAAGTCGGGCAGCGTGTACGCGCCTGTGATCGGTTGATCGCGGTGACGCGCCAAGAATTCATCAGTGGCAGCAGGCGTGCGATTGTAGACGGCGACGCGATAGCCGTTGCGCGCCATGTTCAGCACCAGATTTTGTCCCATGACTGCCAGACCGATCAAGCCGATGTCGTGTTCTGCCATGCCTAGCTCGCTTTCATCATCGTGTGCCATGCCGCTAAGGGTAACGCCGTCGGTGCGTCCTGTCAAAAGTGGCAATTGCAAGTTTTGCGCGTTTGTTGCTATACTGTTGCGCAAGCTGAAAAGACGTTTTGCATTCAGCCAATAGTGCTTTTTAGTAGGTCTTTAGCTCTTTATGAATCAATCGGCGACAAAGCTGCGCGTGCAGAACATCACGCTGCGTTTTGGCGGCATCACCGCCTTGAGCGACGTCTCGTTCGAGGTGTGCCAAGGCGAGATTTTAGCGCTGATCGGTCCGAACGGCGCTGGCAAGACCAGCTGCATCAATAGCATCGGCGGCTTCTATCGTCCGCAGAGCGGGCGCATCTTCCTCGATGAGCGCGATATCACCAACTTGCCGCCGTATCAGCGCGCTAAGCTCGGTCTCTCGCGCACTTTCCAGAACATCGCGCTCTACACAAACGCCACCACGCTCGATAACCTGATGGCGGCGCGCCATATCCACATGCGCTCCAGCTTGATCGGCGAAGCGATCTTCTGGGGCATGGCGCAGCGCGAAGAGATCAAGCATCGGCGCGTGGTGGAAGAGATCATTGATTTCCTTGAGATGCAAGCCATTCGCAAGAGCATTGTCGGCAAGCTGGGCTATGGCTTGCGCAAGCGCGTGGAGCTGGGACGCGCGCTGGCGCTTGAGCCGAGCGTGCTGCTGCTGGATGAGCCGATGGCAGGCATGAACGTGGAAGAAAAAGAGGATATGGCGCGCTTCATCCTCGATATCCATGAGCGGCGCGGCGTGACCATCGTCCTGATTGAACACGACATGGGCTTGGTGATGGATATCGCGCAGCGCATTGTGGTGCTAGACTTCGGACGCAAGATCGCGGAAGGCACACCGCAAGAAATTCGCACCAACCAAGCCGTGATCAACGCATATCTCGGTCAGGCGGAGTAGAGAACATGGTCGCTCTTCAGAATGTACCGACGGCAGCGCGCGCTGCGCCTCAAGGCGAGCATCCGCACTTGGCGCCGCTCGATCCTGCGCTCGATACGCTGCCTAAGAATTTTGTGGCGATGGCGAAGCGCTACGGCGCGAGCAAGGTCGCCATGCGCAAGAAGCGCTACGGCATCTGGCAGGAGTACACTTGGACAGAGAGCTTTGCGCACATGCGCGATTTCTGCTTAGGTTTGGTCAGTTTAGGCTTGCAGCGCGGCGAGAAGGTCAGCATCATCGGCGATAACGATCCTGAGTACTACTGGGCGGAATTAGCAGTGCAAGCGGCAGGCGGCACGAGCATCGGCATTTTCACGGACGCCAATCCGCAAGAACTTGCCTATGTGCTGAAAGATTCCGACTCGGTCTTCGTGATCGCGCACGATCAAGAGCAGTGCGATAAGATGCTGGAGCTGCGCGAAGCAGTGCCGAACATTCGCGCCGTCATTTACTGGGACGAGAAAGGCTTGTGGCACTATCAGGACGCTTGGCTGCTCAGCTTTGAGCAGGTGGAAGCGAAAGGACGCGCTTACGCTGCCGCTCAGCCCGATGCCTTTGAAAAACTGGTGATGCAAGGCTCAGGCGATGATATCGCCATCTTCAGCTACACCAGCGGCACGACCAGCTTGCCAAAAGGCGCCATGATCGCACATCGCAACCTGATCTACGGTATGCGGCACGTCTTCGCGGTCGCGCCGATTCGCCCTGAGGATAACTACGTCTCATTCAGTCCATTGGCGTGGATCACAGAGCAATCGCTCGGCTTGACGGCGCACGTCTGCATTGGCACAGTGGTCAACTTCCCTGAGCGCGCCGAGACGATCCAGAACGACATCCGTGAGATCGCGCCATCGGCGCTGCTCTTCCCAAGCCGCTTGTGGGAAAGCCTGCTGAGCATGGTGCAAGTGCGCATGGCGGATGCCAATCTGATCAATCGCGCGCTCTACGCGCTCTTCATGCCTGTCGGTTACAAAGTGGTGGATTTTGAAGATCGCGGCAGGCGCGCGCCGATCTGGTGGCGTATGCTTTACGGCTTAGGCGACGTGCTGATCTTCCGTCCGCTGCGCGATAAGCTGGGCATGGTCAACATGCGCGAGGCGTTCACTAGCGGCGCTTCGCTCAGCCCTGACGCGCTGCGCTGGTTCCGCGCCATCGGCGTCACGCTCAAGAATCTGTACGGCTCAACCGAATGCCAGACTCACACGCTGCACTACGGCGGCGAAGTGCGCTTCGAGACGGTCGGCAAGCCGCCGCCGGGCGTTGAGATTCGCATCGCGGAGCGCAACGAGATACATATCCGCAGCCGCAGCGTCTTTCAGGGCTATTACAAAGCGCCTGAAGAGACGGCGAAGGCGATTGACGCCGAAGGCTGGTTCCACAGCGGCGACGCCGGCTACCTGAACGCTGAAGGTCATCTGATCTACCTCGACCGCGTCAAAGACCTTGTGCCATTGGCGAGCGGCGAGTATTTCAGTCCGCAGTACTTGGAAGTGCGCTTGCGTTTCAGCTCGTACATTCAGGACGCGATGGCGCTGGGCAGCGCTGAGCGCGACTTCGTAGGCGCGTTGATCATCATCCAATTCGATAACGTGGCGCGCTGGGCGGAGAAACATCGCGTCAGTTTCACGACCTTCGTAGACCTCTCGCAAAAGCAGGAAGTCTACGATCTGATCCGCAGGGACGTTCAGCGCGTGAATGCGGCGCTGCCTGAGGCGATTCGGATCAAGCGCTTCAGCATCCTGCACAAGGCGTTCGATGCTGACGAGGCGGAGCTGACGCGCACGCGCAAGCTGCGGCGCGGCTTCCTCGCCGAGCGCTATCGCGAGATCATCGAGGCGATCTACAGCGGCGCGGAGAGCGTCCAAGTGCGCGCTGAGGTCAAATATCGCGACGGACGGACAGGCGTGGTGCAGACGGCTGTGCGCATCGTTGACGTATAGCAATTCAAAAACTTTTTGAGGCTCACGCATGGACATTCTTGGGCAACCTGGCTTCGCCGTGCTGCAAGGTCTGGTGACGGGCGTGCTGACGGGCGGCATTTACGCCTTGATCGCGCTGGGCATCGTGATCATCAACAAGGCGTCGGGCGTCTTCAACTTTGCGCACGGCTACATGATGCTGCTGGGCGCGCTGATCTTCTGGACGTTCTTTCAGAATCAACAGCTGGCGCCTGTGGTCGCCTTTGCGCTCAGCGGCGCGCTCTTGGCGATACTCTCGACAGGCATCCGCTATCCTGCGACGTGGACGCGCGGCGGACGCGTCGCCTTCATCGCCGCGGCCTGGGCGACGGTCGGCTTCATCTTGCTGCAGACTGATAATTTATTCTTGCGTGCGCTGGTCGGCACGGCGCTCGGCGCGGCGCTGGTCGGCTTGCTGATCGAGCGCTTGACGATCCGTCCGCTGATCGGTCAGCCGCTCTTCACAACGGTCATGATGACGCTGGTGGTCGGCGAGGTGCTGTTAGGCATCACGCAACTGACCTGGGGCAGCGTGGATCGGTCGTTGCCGATCTTCGCGACCGTCAACGCGCTCGGCTTGCCGCAAGCCTATCCGCCGATCCGCATTCGCGATGTGCTGGGCGGCACTGTGGTGATCAAAACTGAGCTGCTGATCGCCTTCGGCATCGCAGTGGCGGCGTTCACAGGCTTCGTGCTGTTCTTCCGCTACACGCGCTTGGGACTCTCAATGCGCGCGACGGCTGAGAACGCCGACTTGGCGCAGGCGGTCGGCTTGCGCGTGCGCGCTGTGTTGGCAGTGGCATGGGCGATCGCAGGCGCGCTGGCAGCGCTGGCTGCCACGCTGCACGGCAGCAGCACGGCGCTCTCGATCACGATGCCGGGCTTGGCGTTGCGCGTTTTCCCAGCAGTGCTGCTGGGCGGCTTGGAGTCAATCGGCGGCGCGTTTGTGGGCGGCATCGTGATCGGCGTGGCGGAGAAGCTCGGCACGGTCTACTTCGGCAGCGATGTCGGCGAGCAGCTGATACCATTCGTAGTGCTGATGATCATCCTCGTCGTGCGTCCGAGCGGCTTGTTCGGCGAAGAGCGCATTGAGAGAGTGTGAAGTATGTCTGCCAACATTCGACCGAGCGGCGTCTTCGATACATCCTATGCGCAGGAGATGCACATCAATCGCACGCGCTTCGATCAGATTCTCTCGGCAGGCTTTCTGGGCGTAATTCTGGCGCTGCCGCTGCTCTCGCGGAGCGGTCCGTTCGGCATAGATTTGGTGCAGCCGGGCTTTCTTGGCACAGTGGAGCGCATTGCGATCTTGATGATCGCCGTGCAAGGGCTGAACTTGCTGGTCGGCTACACAGGGCAGATCACGCTTGGGCAGGCTGCCTTCATGGCGGTTGGCGCGTATGGCACTGCCATTTTGATGCGCAACGGCGTGACCTTCTGGTTCGCCTTGCCGATAGCGGCGCTCTTCACAGGCTTGGTCGGGCTGATCTTCGGGCTGCCGTCGCTGCGCGTGAAAGGCTTCTATCTGGCGATGGCGACATTGGCAGCGCAGTTCATCATCCCATGGCTGCTGCGCAATCCGTTGGCGCCGCTGACCAACGGCGCCAGTCCGTTGCCGGTGCCGCGCGCTGACCTGTTCGGGCTGGAGATCAGCGGCTTGCCGCTCTACTACCTGCTGATCATCGTGTGTCTGCTGGCGATGATCGCGGCGCGCAACATCATCCGCACGCGCACAGGGCGCGCTTTCGTCTCGATTCGCGATAACGACGTGGCGGCTGAGCTGCTGGGCATCAATGTGTTCGCCTACAAGCTGCGCGCCTTTTTCATCTGCGCAGTCTACGCAGGTTTGGCGGGCGGCTTGCTGGCGATTGAAGCGCGCAGCATCTCGCCCGATCGCTTCGATCTGCGCAACTCGATTGAGCTTCTGGCGATGTTGATCGTGGGCGGCGCAGGCTTCTCACAAGCGCCCATCTTCGGCGTCAGCTTGCTGGCGATCCTGCGCGAGACGGTCATTCCGAGCATCACGCCGAGCCTGCAAGAATGGCTGCCGCGCTTGCTGCCGTTCGTGGATTCGGTCAACATCAACGCGGCAATCGCGCCGATCATCTTTGGCGCAGTGCTGATCGCGTTCTTGATCATCGAGCCGCGCGGCTTGGCTTACCGTTGGGAGATTCTCAAAATCTCGTGGAAGATTCGACCGTTTTCGTATTAACATACTAGGTGATGGCGATCATGTGTGGAAGGAGATCGCCGCACATGGCAAAAAGTGGTTTGCAAGGAGATTCTCAAACTATGCGTATCCGTTTCCTCTCAGCGATTCTCGTTTTGGCGCTCGCACTGGTGGCGTTGAACGCCGCGCCGACCGCTTTGGCGCAAGGCGGCATGATGCGCACTGAGTGCAAGGAAGACTTGACAGGCAAGACCATCACGTTGCACACCTTTGGCGACCTGAGCGGTCCGTTCGCGCCGATCACGCAGCCGTTGGCGGCAGGCTTCGCCGATGCGCTCAAGTACTACAACGCGCAAGGCGGCATCTGCGGCGCGACCATCGCCTTGCAGCAGGACGACACAGCAGGTCGCCAAGAGCAGACTCAATCGCTCTATCAGCGCTACCGCGCCTTCGATCCAAAGCCGCTGATGCTCTTGCTGTACTCATCGGCAGATGCCGAGCTGCTGCGCGAGCAAGTGGCTGAAGATCAGATTCCCGTCTTCTTGTTCGCAGGCTCGACCATCGGTTTGTACGGCGAGAAAGCCGATAAGCCGGGCTGGATTTTCGCGGGCATCCCGCTATATACCGATCAATTCGGCGCCTTCTGCCGTTGGCTGAGCAAGGCGTGGACGACCGAGCTAGGGCGCTCAGGCACGCCGAAGGTCGGTCACCTGAGCTGGGAAGGCGCTTTCGGTCGCTCAACCGAGACGCCTGAGACCACTGCCTACTGCGCTGCGCAAGGCGTGGAAGTGGTCGGCGGCGAGTACTTCTTGCCAACTGCCACAGACGTGACCGCGCAGATCAACAATCTGGTGAACAAAGGCGCTAATGTGCTGTTCACCACGTCGCTCGCCAGCGGCACGGCGCTCATCGCGCGCGATTTGGTCACGCTGGGCTTGGAAGACGAAATCCTGCTGAGCGGCGTGAACTGGGCGCTGGATAGCTCGGTCGGTCTGCTCGGTCAGGCGACCTTGAAGCCGAGCGGTCTGCCTTCCACCGATAACATCTATGGCGTTCTGCCGTACACTTGGTGGGATGAGCCGACCGAAGGCACGAAGCTGGTGCAGGAGCAGTTCACCGCCAATCAGCGTCCGCTGACGGCGCGCGGCATCTCGTACTTGGCAGGCTTCGGCGCGGTGGATACGTACATCGAGCTGATCATCCGCACGGTCAATCGCGTTGGCTTCGCTAACCTGAGCGGCGCTGAGGTTAAGAAGACCTTCGAGAACTTCCAGTACGAGTCGCTCGGCGGCGTCTTCAAGTACAACTTCACTGAGACCGTGCGCGCACAAGATCAGGTGCGCATTGCACGCCTGACCTACGCGCGCGGCGCGGACGGCAATCCAATCGTGGTCGAGGTCGGCGGTCGCAAGCTGCTGGTGCCAGTGGTCGTGCCTGTCACCAAGGAATTCGAGACCGTGCCTGACCTGAAGCCGGGCGGCGCGGACGTCGTGAAGTAACGCTCACTGCTCTCTGGTCGTGGGGG
>DAOTWB010000068.1:0-1830 GCA_034436235.1 Anaerolineae bacterium | reverse complement strand
CGGGCGGTGCTGCGGCGCGGCTTGCGCGGCGGCGCGTTGTTCACATGGCTGCTGCTATCGGCGCTGATCGCCTACATCCTGCTGGATTGGGATCATTTCTTCGACGCTTTCCACGCGCTGTTCTTCGCAGAAGGCACGTGGCGCTTCTTCACGTCCGATACGCTGATACGGCTCTTTCCGATACGCTTCTGGCAGGATGCGGCACTTTTTCTGGGCGGCTTTTGCGCGTTGAGCGCGCTGCTGCTCTATCTTGGGACGCGACAGCGCGCTGCAACGCGGAAGTAGGGCGATTACAGACCGTGTTCGCGGCGAATGGCAGCCAGCAAGCCGCGCACACCGGCGTTCACTAGCATGTAGCACTCTTCGAACTTGCCGTTGTAGTACGGATCAGGCACTTCGCGCACGCCGAGCTGCGGCGCGTAATCCAGCAAGAGCGCTACGTGCGCACATGGATTGTTGGCGAGCAAGCGGACGCGCTCTAGCGCACGGATGTGATCTTGAGTCATGCCGATCAGGTAGTGGAAGTTCACGCCGTCCTGCTCGGTCAGAAGGCGCGCGCGCTTGCTGAAGATGATGCCGTGTTTTTTCAAGATGTTGACTGTGCCGTTGTGCGTTGGACGACCTGCCTCGTAGCTATCAATGCCTGCTGAGTCGGCGAAGAGCTGATCTTGCAGGTTCGCCTCGCGCACCAGATAGTTGAAGATGCCGTGCGCCATCGGCGAGCGGCAGATATTGCCTGTGCAAAGGAAGAGAACGCCGATCATGAATCACGCTCCTACTCAGATAGAGCTTTTGCGCTTGTGTCTCTACCGTGAAAACTGTGAAAAAGCGCCTCAAACAAGTCTCTTGAGTAGCACTAAACGCAGGCGTTCTTCAAATTGACAAACCTTATGCGATTTCAGTATAGCACAAGGTGACGAAAAAGCCAAACGCGCGTTAGCATTTGACGCCTATCCGCTTTGCGCGCATAATTCTGCCGTGCAATTCAATGAGGGAAACTTGCGCTATGCCGATCTCAGGGTACATCCGTCAATTGCGCGAGAAAGTCGGTCAGGCGCCGATTCTCATGCTGGGCGTGGCAGGCGTCGTGATCAACGCCGCAGGCGAGATACTCTTGCAGCTGCGCAGCGATAACGGACAATGGGCGCTGCCAGGCGGCGCGCTCGACCTTGGCGAAGAGCCTGCCGAGGCAGTGGTGCGCGAAGTGTGGGAAGAGACAGGCGTCTTTGTGCAGCCTGAGCGCATCGTGGCTGTGCATGGCGGCGAAGACTTCTTCACGCGCTATCCAAACGGCGATCAAGCCTATATCGTCAGCATCACCTTCGCCTGCCGTCCGCTGCGCGGCGAGCCGCGCGTGAACGATGACGAGTCGCTTGAAGTGCGCTACTTTCCGCCCGATCAGCTGCCGCCTGTCTCTGAGCGCACGCGCCTGCGCATCCAGCTGACCCTGCAAAACGATCCGCGCTGTCAGTTTCGTTACACGCCTAAGTCATTCGGAGAGGATCACACATGAGCCGTCAAGTTGTCCACACAGAAGGCGCGCCGCGCGCCATCGGTCCGTATTCGCAGGCGATCATCGCCAACGGCTTCGTCTTCTGCTCAGGTCAGATCGCGCTCGATCCTGCCACTGGCGAGCTGATCGAAGGCGACGTCGCCGCGCAGACCGAGCGCGCTATTCAAAATTTGCGGGCTGTGCTAGAAGCGGCGGGCAGCTCATTGGCGCATGTGGTCAAGACGACCGTCTTCCTGCAAGACATGGCGGATTTCGCCGCTATGAACGCAGTGTACAGTCAGTTTTTTGGCGAGAATCCGCCTGCGCGCAGCACAGTT
>DAOTWB010000067.1:0-29576 GCA_034436235.1 Anaerolineae bacterium | reverse complement strand
GACTCGGCTGTGCAGAAGGCGCTGCGCGAGCGCGGTCTGCTCGCGCACAGTTGCGCCGACCTGCTCATTCACGAGCCGCACGAAGTGCCGAGCAAAAGCGGCAAGCCGTATGATGTCTATTCGCCTTTCCGCCGCGCATGGGAAACGCTGCCCAAGCCAGAGCCGTATATCATCACGGACGCGCTGCGCGCCAAATTGCGGCTGCCCAACGATCTGGTGAGTTTGCCGAGCGCGCCGATTCCAATTGGCGCTCAGCCTGCACCGCAGCCGATTGGCGTGCCGAGCGAAGCGGAAGCGTTGCGGCGACTCGATGCTTTCATTGCCGCGCCAATCTACCGCTATCACGAGCGGCGCGATCTGCACGGCGAAGACGGCACTTCTGCGCTCAGTCCTTACCTGCGCTTCGGCATGATCAGTGTGCGCACGTGCTATCACGCTGCACGCAAGGCGCGCGCTGCTACAACGGATGAATCGGCGCGCAAAGGCGTGGATGTGTGGATCAGCGAGCTGGTCTGGCGAGAGTTCAATTACCAAGTTCTGGCGCGCTATCCATACAGCGTGCGCCGCAATCTGCGTCGTGCCTACGATGCCGTTCAGTGGGAAGATGATCCTGCTCATCTCGCCGCTTGGCGCGAAGGTCGGACAGGCTATCCAGTGGTGGACGCGGCAATTCGTCAATTGCTGCAGACGGGCTGGATGCACAATCGGACGCGCATGATCGTCGCTTCATTCTTGTGTAAAGATTTGCTGTGCGATTGGCGGCACGGCGAGCGCTTCTTCATGCAGCATTTGCTCGACGGCGACGTGGCGAACAACGTCGGCGGCTGGCAATGGACGGCTGGCACAGGCACTGATGCAGCGCCTTATTTCCGCGTCTTCAATCCAATTGCACAATCTGAGAAGTTCGATCCACAAGGCAATTACATTCGGCGCTGGCTGCCCGAGCTGGCGAATCTGCCTGCCAAGTTCATCCACGCGCCATTTACGATGAGCGCAGCCGAGCAACGGCACTTCGGTGTGCTGATCGGGCGCGACTATCCGCCGCCAATTGTGGATCACAATGCGCAACGCGAGAAGGCGCTGCGCATGTACGCTGCCGCCAAACAAAAGCGCGACCGCGCCTGAGCAGCGCTTTTCAGCCGCCGCCTTTTCGGGTAGGATCGCGCTGAGCGATAAGGTGCGAGATGGCGGCGAGCGTTTCAATCATCATTCCAACTTATCAAGGCGCGGCATGGTTGCCTGAGACGTTGCATGCGATCCGTCAGCAAGTGTACGGCGCGCCTGTTGAGATCATCGCCGTGGATTCTGAGTCGCGCGATGGAACGCTGCAATGCTTGGCACAGCACGCCGCGCGCATATTCACCATCGCGCGACGGCGTTTTTCGCACGGCTATGCACGCAACTTGGGCGTTCAGCACGCACAAGGCGAGCTGTGCGTCTTCCTCAGTCAAGATGCACAGCCGATCGGCGTGGATTGGCTCGCCAAGCTGACCGCGCCGCTGAGCGATCCGTCGCTCGGCGCGCTCTACGCACGCCAAGTGCCGCGCTCGGATGCCACGCCATTTGAGCGCTTCTTCATCCAGACGCTGTATCCTGCGCACAGCCGCTATTACGTCTGGCAGAAACCTGTGGCGTTCACGCTAGAGCGCTTTTTCTTCTCGAATGTGTGCAGCGCAGCGCGCCGCGAAATTTGCCTTGCCTATCCATTTGATGAGCGGCTGATCATGAGCGAAGATCAAGCCTTCGCCAAAGCGCTTTTAGCAGCAGGCTATCGCACGCTCTATCAGGCTGAAGCGGCTGTGCTGCATTCGCATCACTACACGCTACAGACTCTTTTTCAGCGCAATTTTGATAGCGCCTATTCACTGCGCGGCATCACGGATGAGACTCTCGGCGGCGCGGCGCGGCGTGCGCTCAGCTACTTACTCAGTGAGGCGTTGTATTTGCTGCGCAACAGGCATTGGCGCGCGCTGCTGAGAATGCCGCTCTACGAATCGGCGCGCATTGGCGGCAGCGTGCTAGGGCGCTATGCCGATCGGCTGCCGCTGCGCTGGCGCGTGCGCTTCAGCCTGCACCAGCACTATTGGCGCAACGCCTATGACAGCTGAGTCAGCCTGCGAACTGACTATCTTGCTGCCTTGCTTGAACGAGGCAGAGACAGTGGCAAGCTGCGTGGCAGCCGCTTGGCTTGGTTTGGCGGCGCTGAATGTGTCAGGCGAGGTGATCGTCGCCGATAACGGCAGCACAGATGGCTCAGCGGTGCTTGCCGAGCAGTGCGGCGCGCATTTGGTTCACGCGCCGATGCGCGGCTATGGCAACGCCTTGCGAGCAGGCATTCACGCGGCACGCGGACGCTACGTGCTGATCGCCGATTCTGACGGCAGCTATGATTTGAGTTGTTTGCAGCCATTTTGGCAGCGCTTGCAAGCAGGCGACGCGCTGGTGATCGGCACGCGGATGCGCGGATGCATCTTGCCGCGCGCAATGCCTGCTCTGCATCGCTACTTCGGCAATCCTGTGCTGACCGCGCTCGCCAATCGGCTGTTCGGCACGCGCTTGAGCGACTATCACTGCGGTATGCGCGCTTTTGAGCGCGCTGCGCTGCTCAGGTTGCCGCTTCAGGCGAGCGGCATGGAATTCGCCACTGAGATGATCGCACAAGCGGCGCTGCACGGCTTGCCGATCAGCGAAGTGCCGATCTGTTACGCGCCTGACGGACGCAGCCGTCCGTCGCACTTGCGACCATGGCGCGATGGCTTGCGTCACTTACGCTTAATGCTGCGCTTGTATTGGCAAAACAGAAGGCGCGTCGCGCTCTACGCGCCTCAGCGCGGCGGATGGTAAGTTGCGCGCGCCGCTTCTTCGCTCAGCTCAAGCACAATGCGCGGCTCGATCCACATCGCGTGATCATTGTAGGCTGCATCAGCCGTCTCTGTCTCAAGTAGGATCAGCAGGCGGTTGCGCTGATTCATGAATGGCGCAAGGCTGACGCGAATTGGCACAGGCTCGCGCTGCGTGCGCGGATCGAAGCGCTGCTCGAAGAGCAACTTGCGCTCTTGGAACAACATTTGTCCATAGACGCGGAAAGTGACGCCTTCGGAAGGTCGCTCGCCGGGCGCGACGTACAGCGACGCTGCAAAGTGAGCAGGCGCTGTGATGTGCTGAAACCAGACTGTCCAATCTTGCATGGCAGGCGGCTGCTGCAATAGGACGTTGTGGCGCTGACTGTCGATTTCCCACGTTGTGAAGCGCGTCTCGGGCGAGCGACCAGACGACGTGCCATCGCCGATGAATTGGAGCGGCACTGCCACATCGCCAAAGTGCGGCACGACTGGCGGCTCTTGAGCAAATACGCCGAGTCGCCGTACAGCCAGTTGATCGGCGCGCACCAACACCGGCAACAAGTTGCTCTTGCCTGCTGCTAGATTTTGCGCGCAGTCTAGGTCGCGCGTGATGGGCAGCTCGCGCAAACATGCATTGCGCGCCATGTAATCTGGCAAACGAACTAGAACAAGGCTGGCTAGGAAGACTGCGCTCAAGCCGATGCCTGCCAGTGCATTCAGACGGTACAACCATTGCACAGCTGGCTGCCGCCACAGCAGCAAATTGCTCGCGCTGATAACCAGCAAGGCAATCCAAAACGGCACGCCATTCGTCACGTAACGCGCATTGAGCGGAAAAGCTGACACGCCGTCGAAGAAAAACCAGCGTCCATAGGCTGCCATGAACGCTGAGAGTACGCTGAACGCCGCCAAACCTGCCCAGCTCGCGAGCCATTCAGGACGGTGACGCAAAAGCAGCGCGTTGAAAACGAACATCACTAAGCCTAGGATGCTAATTAGCGTGCCAGCGATTAGATGCATGACAGGCGCGAGCGGCACGCCCATCTTCAACATATGGATGATTAGCGCTGTGCGTCAGCACAATACGGACAGCGTTCAGGATCGGCAAGAGCGCCAGCGCTGCCCAGAGCATCAACCAACGATTGATCTGTGCATTTTTGACGAGCATTTTCACCTGCGCTAGGATGAAGTTGCTGTACGTGGCTCGCTGCCGCGCACCCACTGGTTGAAGATCGCGGACAGATCGCGCTTGGCGACATCTTCAAAAGCGCGTTGTATGTCGTCTGTGACGGCGATGCCATACTTGTGCCGTCTGAAGTACTCAGCGATTGCCGCGTAGACCGTCTCGCGTCCGAGCAGCTGCTCCAGCGCGACGTAGAAGAGCGGACCTTTAGTGTAGACAATCGCGCCGTAAGCGATGCCTGTGTAATTGCGGACAGGCAGCTCAAGCGGCAAGTCGGGCAGACCGCGCCCGAGATAAGCCGTGTAGCGCTGCTGGAAATTATCCACATACGCCTCGCCGACCTTCGGATCGGCGTAGGCGGCGCGGAAGTAGACGAACTCTGTGTAACTTGTCAGCGACTCATCGATCCACGGCAAGCTCACTTGGTTATTGCCGACGAGCGCATAAAACCACTGATGTCCGATCTCATGCGCGATCACGACCTCAAGGAATCGGTTGCCCTGCACCCAGGCGCGCTCAGCGATTTGAATGATACCGGGAAACTCCACGCCACTCGGCGTTGGATTTTGCGCTACGACCAGCTCTGCGTAAGGATACTCGCCAAACGTGGCGTTGAAGATCGTGAGCGCTTGCACGGCGTACTGCATGGCGACCTGCGTGCCGTCAGTCGGCTGTTCAGCGCGATCTTTGTAGTGCAGCATCACAATGCGCGTGCCGTCGGCTTCGGTCTCTGTGATCATGTAGCGTCGGCTCGCCTGAAAAGCGTGATCGCGCATCGGACCGGTCACATCGCGATAGGTGATCGTGCCGTCGCCGTTGCGCGTCGTCTCGATGATCACGCCGCTCGTCGCCACCACCAAATCCGATGGCAAGGTCAGGCGCACATCGTACAGACCTGTCTCAGTGTAAGCAGGATCGCCTTGCGGCGACGGCAAATCCGTCCACCAGCCTATGTTCGGCTCGTACACTGAGAGCGTGGGATACCAAGCTGTGGCAGAGACGACGTCGTTAACGTAGCCGAAGCGACCGTAGCTCGTGTTCAAGCCGCGCGCCATGACGAGCGTGAAATCAAGGCGCAGCTCGACCGATTCGCCCGCCTGCAGCGGCACAGGCAGCGGCACGCCTAACACTGAGCGCAGGTCTGAGAGACTCGGCTCGACTTTTGTGCCGTTCACCTCGACATGATGCACGGTCATGCGTCCGCCGAGCGCAGGCGTGTTCGGATACAGGCGGAAGACGATCAGATCGAGCGCCTCGCCTGTGCGATTGGTGAAGCGCACGCGCTGTGCGCCGCGAAAGACGGCGTCAGGCTCAAAACGCAAGCTGGCGACAATGAAATAGCGGTTGGCGTTCACAAATCGATCCACGTCATCGGCGAAGGCAGGCTTCATCGCCTTCTTATGCGCGCTCACGTCCTGCCAATCCACTTCAGGCAGGTCGAGCAGCGGCGGCGCAGGCACGGTCGTCGGCGTGGCGAGCGGAACAGCGGTCTCGGTCGGCTGCAAGGTCGGCTGTGCGCTGAAGACGCGCTCAGGCGCGGATAAACTGAGTGTTCCGAGCAGCAGTGCGCTCAGCAGCGCGAGCGCGACAAGGCGAAGAAGCGTTTTCATGTGCGGCGATCCTGCACTATTACAATACGAGGCACGAATTGTAGCGCACTTACGCGCCTCAGCAAAACCAATGGCGCAGGTCGCGCCATGTGACGCGACGCTTGGCGCGCAACAAGCGACGCTTGATCAACATTTTCTTGCGCAGCTGCCATGCCTGCGCATAAGCGATCAGCGAGCGCGGCTCGCGCAGCAGCATGTAAGCGAGAATGCCGATCTCATAGGTCACAAAGGGCAGCGCATCGCGCAGCAGGTGCGCGGGAAAATCGTTTTTGAGCAGGAGCAGATAGCGATTGCGCACAGCCAGACGGCGCAGCCAAGTCGGGACGCGCTTGCGCTGATTGGGACGGAAGGTGCGGATGTGCTGCGCTTGTGCCTCTGGCACATAGATGCAACGCCAGCCGCACAGCTGCGCGCGCCAACATAAGTCAACATCTTCTTTGTGCATGAAGAAATCTTCATCGAAAATCTCGCCGTCAAGCGCGATCTCGCGCAGCATCTGGCGCCGATAGCAAGCGGCGGCGCCATCTACGCCGAAGATTTCGGCAGCTTGCAGCGGACGCCGCTCGAGCGGCGCGTTCTCCGCGATCAAGCCTTGCCGACGCGAGCGGCGCATGAACAAGCCTGCGCCGTCAACCGACTCAGGCGGCGCGTGAAGCGTCTCGCAACGCAACAGACATGCGGCAGCCATGCCTGCGCGCGGCTGTCCACCCAGAGCGCGCAGCACATGGGCGCAAAAATCAGGTGCAAGGCGCACATCAGGATTGAGCGTCAGCACGTAAGGCTCGTCGCTGAGCGCCAACAGGCGATTGTGCGCTGCCGCATAGCCGAGATTGACGGGCGACTCGATGAGCGTGTGCGCATACTGAGCGGCGATCTGGCGCGTAGCGTCGCTCGAGGCGTTATCGAACAAGCGGATGTGCAGCGGCGCAGCCAACTGTTGGCAACGCACTGACTCAAGACACAGGTTCAGCGTCGCAGCGTTGTTATGCGTGACGATGTGGACGGCGAGCGCGCTCATCTCAGGCGAGCGTGATCAACGCCTTGTTCTGCTCAACGGTCTGTCCTTTTTCCACGTGAATGCGCTCAACTTTGCCGTCGCGCGGTGCCTTGATATCATTTTCCATCTTCATGGATTCAAGGACGATCAGCGGTTGTCCTTTGCGCACTTGCTCGCCTTCGCTCACGCGCACGGCGACGATCAAGCCGGGCATCGGCGAGCGGATCGCGATCTCGCCTTGCGCCACGCTCAAGCCGCTTGAAGCGCTCATCAAACGCTGTTGGCGCTCGTCCAGCACTTCTACGTCGTAAAGCTCGCCTTCGATCAGCACTTGGTAGCGTCCTTCGTGCCGCTCTACCAGCGCTTCGATGCTTTTGTTGTTGATCAGCGCCGAATAAAGCGCCTCTGAGATGTGATGGAAATCCACCTGACGCGCCTCGCCGTTGATGGTCAGGCGACCGTCTTTATCCAGCTCGATCTCAAATTTTCTTCCGTTAACTGTCGTCAGATATTTCATGCGTTTTCTCAAATGATGGTGCAGCAAGTCCCGCCGCTGATTATAGCGCCTCTGCTGCCGAGTCGGGAGCAGAAAAAACGTTAAAGACTTGTCCATGCGCTTTGTCAGAATTGTTACGGATTTTTCATGAAAAATTTGCGCAGCTTTTGCGTTCAGTGCTTAATACAAACCTAAATCAGGTTATACTAGCAGATCATAAATCATGTTCAAGGCGGACTTTATGCAGCTCTCAGGTGTGAATCGTGAAGCAGTGGCACGTGCATATCAAGATGCGGATGCGCTGGTGATGCGGCAAGATATTCACAACCAATACAGCTTTCCACAGGTGAATTTCGTAGAATGGGTGCTGAGCCGCATTCAGTGGCGCGGCGATGAGTACGTGCTGGATGTTGGCTCAGGGCAAGGCGCATACTTTGAGCCTGTTCAAATGCGCATTCCTCGCGGCGAGCTGGTGGCAGGCGATCTCTCGCTCGGCATGGCGCGCAGCGCGGCTGAGCATCCTGCTTCCAGATGCGTTTTGAACCTTGACGCAGAGCATTTGCCTTTCCCAAAGCATACTTTCGATGTCGTGCTGGCGAATCACGTGCTGTTTCACGTGCCAGACCTAGACCGCGCGTTGAGCGAGATTCATCGCGTGCTGAAGCCGAGCGGCGTGCTTCTGGCTTCCACGAACAGCCAAGCGAACATGCCTGAGCTGGACATGCTCTTCAAGCGCGTCTTCGGTCTGCTCGGCGTGCGTCCGAAGACGGCGAGCTTGGCTGAGCCGCAGCCGCACTTTCACCTCGAAGACGCGCCGATGCGCGTAGCGCGCTACTTCTTCGCCGTGGCGCGCCACGATCTGCCCAGCACTTTCATCTTTCCGAGCGCGCAGCCGTTGATTGACTACGTCAATAGCACGCGCGCCTTGCGCGAGCCGACTTTGCCGCGCAGCATCACTTGGCAGGATTTCATGAATGTGTTCGCCGATCAAGCGCAGCGGATCGTCAATCACTTCGGCGAGATCGTCATCAGCAAGCTCGCAGGCGCGATTGTCGCCAGCGATATGGGCGACTTCAGCCGTGAATACGTGCAGAAGTTGCTCGCCACACCATCTTGAGCGGCTGCGCGCGCGTTTCTGCGTTATAATCTGGCAACTGAGGAAAGGAAAGCTCTGTGAGGCGTTTTTTCCGCCGCCAATTGCCGCCCGACGCAGAGACGCTTCATCTTGCGCGCGGCGTGCGAGCGCATCGGCGCTTCGTGCGGCTGCGCGTCGCGGCACCGCTCGTGCTGTCAGGCGCGCTGATCGTGATCGTGCCAAGCGTCCTCGCGCTTGCGCTGAGCGCTGAGCGCTTCAGCACGGTCGCCGCTTTCATGTCGCTCCTGATCACAGTGCCGTCAGCACTGCTGTGTCTTTTGCCATACGTGCTGCTGATCGTGTTCGCCTATGGCGCGCGGCGCGCTTACAAAGGCACGCGCCACACGCTCGGACGTCTGCATCGCGCAGTGCGGCGCGTCAATCTGACCGCGCAAAAGCTCTCAAAGCGTGCCGCCGAGCCTGTCATCGCTCTGAACGCGCGCTACGCCGCGCTTGAGCGCCTGATCAGCGCGCCATTCCGCGCCATCCGTATCTCAGAACCAGACGAGACTGCCGACCATGACTGATAAGCCTGCTTTGCCGTCCGAAACGACCGCTGCGCCGCGCCGCAACTGGAAAACATCTGCCTACCTGATCGGCAGCTTGATCGGCGCGCTACTCGGCTTCCTCTCAGCGCATTTCTATGCGCGCAGCGCCGAAGAGAATAACAGCGGTCAGCCGCCTAAGCCGATCAGCACGGCAGACCTGTTTCGGCTGAGCCTTGCCGCCATTGCGCTATTGCGTCAGATCAGCGATCTGGGCGCGAATCGGAATACAAGGCGTTGAGCGCGATGTTCAAACGTCCTGCCGATCCGAGCGATCCGATTCTAGTCGCGGCGCGCGCTGTTTTTGTGCAACACGGCTACGCCGAGACGTCGCTTGAGCAAGTGGCGCGTCACGCCAAGCTCGATCTGTCCGCTGTGCAGCGTCAATATGGCGATAAAGAGAAACTATTGGCTGCTGTGCTGCGCGCTTACTCGCCACAGGCTGAGCTTGAGGCAGCTTTAGACGCCGTTCAAGGCGAGACGGCGGCTGATATCCTGCGCGATATGATGCGTCGCCTTGTTGAAGTGGCGCAACGTCACAGCGATTTCTTCGAGTTGGCTATCCTCGACGCGCAGAGCAACAACGGCACGTTCCTAGGCAGTCTGAGTGCCGCAATTTTTCCGAAGGCGACCGAAGTGTTGAACAGGATGAAGGCGAGCGGCGAGCTACGTCCTGTCGCGGACGCTGTGATCGGACGGACGCTGATCGCGATGTGGATCGGCTACATTGTCTCAGAGCGCGCGCTGCCGCAAGTGGCGCGTTTTGCCATGCGGCTGCTGCCACAGCAGCTCTGGCTGGACGGCATGGTTGACCTGATGCTCTACGGCTTGCTAGAGGACGATGCGCGCGGCTGAATCGTGGGCATATCGCGCAGGGCGCGCGACGCGATGGCTGTGGCAGCGGCGCGGCATATGGCTGCGCAGCGCGCTTTTGGCGGTCATTTTGTTGAATTTGGCGCCTGCGCGCGCGCGCTTGCAACCTGAGCCGCCGCAGCGCGTCCAGACGGCGCATCCAATTTTATGTATGCACACGCGCCTTGTGGACGAAGTGGAAGATTGGAAGATTTGGCGCACGCTGCGCATGGTGCGCGAGATGGGCGCGACTGCGATTGTGGAATTCTTCCCATGGGCGTATATTCAGCCGCGCGAAGGCGTCTACGATTGGCATCATCCTGACCGAATCATCCGATTGGCGCGGCAGCAAGGCTTGACGGTCATTGCGCGGCTTGGCGTGGTGCCTGCTTGGGCGCGTCCTGATCCGCGCCTGCAGCCGACGTCGCTCAATTACCTCGCGCCTGAGCGCTACGCCGATTACGCGGCGTTTGTGGCGGCGTTTGCGGCGCGCTATCGCGGCGAGGTGACGCACATCATCCCTTGGAATGAGCCGAACCTGTATTTTGAGTGGAGCTTTCGGCGCGTCACGCCTGAGGAATACGTTGAATTCCTCAAGCTGGTCTACCAGGCGGCGCACGCCGCCAATCCTGATGTACAGATTCTCGGCGCGGCGCTGGCGCCAACGCTTGAGCCTGAGGACGGCGCCAACGGCATGAGCGATCTAATCTATTTGCGACGTGTGTATGAGGCAGGCGGCGGCGCGTACTTCGATGCGTTGGCAGTGCATACTTACGGCTTCACAGCGCCGCCCGACGATCCGCCCGCGCCTGATCGCCTGAATTTCCGCCGCGCTGAGCTACTTTTTGACATCATGCGCGCCTTTGGCGACGCCGATAAGCTGATCTACATCACAGAGAGCAGCTGGAACGATCATCCGCGCTGGACAAACGCCGTGCGTCCCAGCCAGCGCATTGAATACACGCTCGCCGCGCTGCGCTACGCTGAAAGCGCTTGGCAGACCGTGCGCAAGCTGTGTTTTTGGTTCTTCCGCGCGCCGACGCTCTATCGCAATTACATGGACGGCTACGCTTTCGTGACGGTCGGCTTTCGTCCGCGTCCGATCTACGAGGAAGTTCAGCGCTGGGCGCTCGGCGAGCGCGACGCGCCATGAGGCGCTATCCAACGCGCAACGCGGCGCTTTTTCACACGCTGCGCCGTCTGGTGGCGTCGCTGTGCTGCGCGTTTTTGTTCGTCCAAGGCGTGCGTTACGGACGCTATCATTTTCGCCCTGACCTGAGCTGGGAACGCGTGCAGACGCGCGCAGCGCTGATCGTCGGCATGGATACTAGCTACTATCCGTTCGCAGTGATGCAAGGCGAGCTGATCAGCGGCTCGGACGTGGATATCGCGCTTGAGATCGCCCGCCGACTCGGCGTGCGGATGCAGGTCGCGCCGATGGGCGTGGACGGACTGTATGACGCGCTGCATACAGGCGTAGTGGACATGCTGATCTCAGCGTTGCCGCTCGATCCGTTCCGCCTCGACACTTTTTTGTACACAGGAGCGTACTTAGATGGCGGCTACTTCTTAGTCTCGCCAAATGGCATCTATCAGCGCATGTCGGACTTGGAAGGCAAGCGCGTCGCTGTTGAGTATGGCAGTCTTGGCGATGAGCAAGCGCGGCTGTGGTTGCGCCGTCTGCGCAGCCTGTGCGTGCAGCACCATGCCGAGCCGAGCGCCGCGCTCGCGGCGGTCGCGGCAGGCGAGGCGGACGCGGCACTGGTGGACTATCTCTCAGCGCGGCTGTGGTTGCGTGAGCATGGCGAGGCTGATCTGCGCATTGCCGAGCAGCCGATTCACTCAGAAGGCTATCACGTCGTGTTGCGCGTTCAGGATTTAGCGCTCGCAGGCAAGGTGAACGCAGCGCTCGAAGCGATGCGCGCCGATGGCAGTCTCGCGGCGATCCTCGCCAAGTGGCTCGGCGAAGATCGGCGCTGAGCGCAGCATTTTGCACTATTGACGAAGGTTAAGTTTTGTAATACGCTAGATACGACAGACAAACATAACGAGCGGCGGATGAGATGCGCCGTGCCGCGCTGTGATCGAAAAAACGCGCTCAGCGCGCTGCACTAGAGCCGTCCGCACATTGAGGTATATACATAACTTTCGGCTTCAGCCACTCAAATTGAGCGCGCTGCAAAAATTCGTCCGCTCGCAACCGAAGATCAAGAGCCGTCATTCGCTCCTACGCTCAGCCTTGAGCGCGGAGCTTTTGCGTGCAACGGAGTGAACGCATGTTCCCTTTTCTGAAACGTGTTTGGATTGAGCAAGCCGCTGTGGAAGGCTTCAATCCGTATCAAGATAGCACGGACGTAATCGTCGAGCTGCAAGATGGACAAACCTGGCTGGCGCACTTTGTGACCGTCCCATTTTTGCAGCGGCAGATGCACGTCAGCCGTGAAGTGGCAGAGGCTGAGTCGCAGCTCTTGCCTGTGCGCTTCATCGCGCTTGAGACGCCGCATGTGGTCGTCGAGAATCTGCTGACCGAGACGATTGAAGATACCGTCGAGAACTTGATCACGCTCGGCACTTTCGAGAGCGTCTTCGTGCCTTGCCAGACAGCTGACCTGCTGCCTGAAGGCGACACTGTGCTGAGCTAGGGACGCCTGAGCGCAGGCAAAAAGCGCCTCACTGCTCAATGTAGGCAGGTGCAGCTGACTCATTGGATCGCGGCGCGCTGCACCTTGCTGCGCTCACCTGTCGCCGCTGATCCGCACCTGAGAGCCATCCGCACAAGCTGAGGGATCATGTCCGAACGTTACGAAGAGAGCCTGCTCTATCGCATTCGCCACTCTTTAGCGCACGTCATGGCGCAAGCCGTGCTAGAAATCTTTCCCGAAGGACGCATCGCCATCGGTCCGCCTATTGAAGACGGCTTCTATTACGATTTTGACCTGCCGCGTCAGCTGACTGAGGCTGATCTGGCTGAGATTGAGACGCGCATGCGGCGCATTATCAGCGGCAACTTTCCGTTTATAAGGCGCGAGGTCAGCGCTGAGGAAGCGCGCCAGCTCTTTGCCAATCAGCCTTACAAGTTGGAGCTGATCGACGGCTTAGAGCGCGGCGGCTACGATGAAAATGGCAACAAAATTGCCGAGGCACCTGTCATCAGCACCTATCGGCAAGATACCTTCGAAGACTTGTGCCGCGGTCCGCATGTGGCGCACACAGGCGAGCTGAATCCGAGCGCCTTCAAGCTGATGAGCATCGCGGGCGCCTATTGGCGCGGCGACTCAAGGCGTCCGCAACTGCAGCGCATTTACGGCACGGCGTGGCAGACGGCGGCTGAGTTAGAAGAATATCTGCATCAGCTGGAGCAGGCGAAGGCGCGCGACCATCGCAAACTCGGCGAGCAGCTCGGCTTGTTCACCTTCAGTCCGCTGGTCGGCAAGGGCTTGCCGCTGTGGAAGCCAAAAGGCGCCGTCCTGCGCGATATCTTAGAGCGCTTCTTGCGCGCTGAGCAGCTGCGCGCAGGCTATCAGCCTGTCGTCTCGCCGCACATTGCCAAAGTAGACCTGTATCGCACGTCAGGTCACTATCCGTACTACGCGGATAGCCAATTTCCGCCGATGACGCTTGACGATGAAGAGTTCATGCTCAAGCCGATGAACTGTCCGCATCACATCGAAATCTATCGCAGCGAGCCGCGCAGCTACCGCGATCTGCCCATTCGCTTCGCCGAGTTCGGCACGGTCTATCGCTACGAGCAGAGCGGCGAGCTGACGGGCTTGACGCGCGTGCGCGGCTTCACGCAAGACGACGCGCACATCTTCGCCACGCCTGAGCAACTTGAAGCGGAATTCATCGGCGTGGTGCGCTTGATCCAGCGCATTTTTGACCTGATGGGCTTCCACGATTTCCGCGCGCGCGTCGGCACGCGCGATCCGAACAGCGATAAGTACGTGGGCGCGCCTGAGCTGTGGGAAAAAGCGACGCAGGCGATCATCAACGCGGCGGATAAGCTCGGCTTGCGCTACTACGTGGCAGAAGGCGAGGCTGCTTTTTACGGACCGAAGCTCGATTTCATCTTCCGCGACGTGCTGAAGCGCGAGTGGCAGCTTGGCACAGTGCAGGTGGATTACAACTTGCCTGAGCGCTTCCAGCTGGAATATATGGGCGAGGACAATCAAGTGCATCGTCCTGTCATGATCCATCGGGCGCCGTTCGGCAGCATGGAGCGCTTCGTGGCGATTTTGATCGAGCATTTCGGCGGCGCGTTTCCGGTTTGGCTGGCGCCGATTCAGGCGCGCCTGATTCCAGTGGCAGATCGGCATGTGCCATATCTGCGCGACGTGGCAGCGAAGCTGCTGGAAGCGGGCTTGCGCGCCGATGTGGACGACGGCAAAGAGCGCATGAACGCCAAGATTCGCAAGGCGCAGGGCGAGAAGATTCCTTACATGCTGATCGCAGGCGATCGCGACGTGGAAAGCGGCGCGGTCTCAGTGCGGCTGCGCAGCGGCGAAGACTTGGGCGGAATGCCTGTCGAGACGTTCATCGCTAAGGCGCGGCTGATCAACGAGTCGCGCTCGCAGCGGCTGATGCCTGAGTCAGACTAGTGTTCAAGCGGCAGGTCGTCAGGCAGCTCCAGCGCTGTCTCATCATCTGCTTCGGCGTGACCGTTCGCCTGCATTGGCGGCAATTTGGTCACGCCGCGCTCTTTGTTGATGCTGAAGCGGTCGAAGTCGCGCGCCACGTAAGTGTTAGGAAAGATCGCTTGCGCTTCCGCCAGCACGTCGCGCTCGCGGCTGCGCCGCGAGAGATGCGTCAGGATCAGCGTCTGCACGCCTGCTTCCGCCGCCAGCTGCGCCGCGCCTGCCGCCGTCATGTGTCCGAACTGCTGCGCCAGCTCTGCATCGGCGCTCAGGTAAGTCGCCTCAGTGACGAGCGCGTGCGCGTCGCGCACGTATTCAAGGATGTTGTCCGTGCGTCCTACATCGCCGGTGTGGACGTAACACGCGCCGCGAATATGCTCGCCAAGCACATCGTCAGGCTGAATCACGCGACCATCGGCGAGCGTGATCGGCTGTCCGCGCACTAGCTGCGCGCGCTCAGGTCCGAATGGCACGCCGAGCGCGTCAGCTTTTTCGGCGAGGAACGGACGGCGCGCTTTCTCTTGAAAAATATAGCCGAAGCAGCCTGCGCCGCGATGCGTGACAGGAAACGCGCTCACGGTGAAATCGCGCGTCTCGAAGAAGACGCCTTCTTGCACATCCACCAGATGAATCGGTATCGGCAGGCGCTCGTTGCGGAAGACGACGCGGTAGATCAAGTCTTGCACGCGGTCGAGCGCCCAGCGACTGCCGTAAATTTCCAGCTCGTCAAGGCTTTCCCAGCGCACTAAGGTCGAGAGCAAGCCTGCCAAGCCGAGGATGTGATCCAAGTGTCCGTGCGTGATCAGGATGCGATTCAAGCGTTTGAAGCCGACGCCGCTGCGCAAAATTTGGCGCTGTGTGCCTTCGCCGCAGTCGATCAGGAAGCGATATTCCTTCGCGATGAGCAACTGCGCTGAGAGTCCGCGATGGACCGACGGCGCTGAGGCGGATGTGCCTAAGAAGAGCAACTCGAACATGACGCGCCTATTCCACGCGGATTTTTCTCAGGAACAGCCGATCGCCGCGCGGCGTCTCGCCGTCGTAGATCGGCAAGCGCTGACCGTCGCGCTCGCTATACGCGCCGATCGAGAGGAAATAATCGCCGCTGGGAAAATCGGGCGGCAAGGGCAGGTCTATGATCTGAATGAAGACGTCGCGGTCGCGCAGCAGGCTGGACTCGATATTCAGCACGTCGTTTTGCAAGGCAGGCGGAATATCAGGATTGCGCGAGACGTGCGCGAACAGCCGTAAGCCGGGCACTTGCTCGCCATCGGCGCGCCAATAAGTCACCAAGCGCAGCAGATCGCCGGCGCGGTAGCGCTCAGCTTCAGGCAGCAGACGGTAACCTTCGAAGGTCAGGTAGCCGCCCATGCGCAAAGGCAGCACAGCAGGCTCTGCGTTGGCGCGGCTGTCCTCAGGCGACCACCAAACTTGGCTCAAAATGACCTGTCCGAAATCATCGGCGACGATCTGCGCAGCATCCACGCGCAACACACTGCCGCTCGGCAAATTCGCCACAGGCACATCGGCAGCGTTCTGCAGCCAAGCCTTGAGCGGCTCGGCAATGCGTGAGCGCGCCGTCGAATGCGCGAAGGCATAGCGTTGCGTTTCGCCGCCGTCAGTCAGCACTAAGGCGTCAAGGCAGTTGCTGTAGCGCAGCGCTAGGTCATGGCGATGCAACATCAATCCTAACAACTGCGGATCAGGGCGCGCGGCAAAGCGATGCTCAGCGTTTTGCGCCGCAGCGCGCATATCGAGCGAGAACGTGCAGATTGACGTTGAAAGCCCGTCATATGTGCGATCCAAATAAGCTGCCAGATGACCGAGTCGCGCCCGATAGACGCTCTGCACATCGCCGCGATTCGCCCAGACGCGGAAGAGCAGGTCGCTTGTGGCAAAACAAGTGGCGGCAGCGATGGCGAAAGTGCCGAAGACGATCAAACGGTCGGCGGTCGCGCGCGGCAGGCTCGCTCGAAAAACATTGGCGATGGTCGCTGCGCCTGCGCCCATCAAGAGCATGATCGCAGGCAGCGCCAAGAGCTGGTGGCTGAAGTTGAGCGCGCCGCGCGTCCAAGCATCCGCCAGCAAGCCGAGCAGGAGTGCCAAGAGCGGCAGGGCGTAGTTTGGAGCGCGCCGAAAGCGCCGCAGCGCCTCGATCACGCCGATCAGCAGCAGGACAAAGCCGATTGGATTCAAGAGCGGCATGGTGGGCAGATTCTGTTGCGGCAACATATCTCCATAGATGCCGATGCCGCCAATGGCTTGCCAGATGCCACTCAGAAATTCTTCCAAGCGCTCAGGGCGATTCATCCAGAGCATGTTCAGGCTGCTGATTGGAAAAGTGCGCACAGTGGCGCCAATGTACGGAATGGCGACAATCAGCGCGATCAGCGCGCTGAACAGGCTGTAGCTGATGACGCGCCGCGAGATCGGCTGGCGCGTCACCAGCAGATAGACGATGAACGCGCCGAACAGCGGCACAAGCAGCAAGCCGATCCAGTGCGCGTAAGCGGTCAGCGCGATCAGTGCGCCGAGCGACGCATATAGCGCAACTTGCGGCAAGGCAGGCTGAATGTGATGGCGCAGATGCACAGCGCCTGCCATCACCAGCAATGCTAGTGTGATCAGCGGCACGGCAAGCGCCTCGCGCGTGATCGAACGTCCAATGATGATCGGATAGAAGGTCAGCGCCATGCCGATGGCAGCCACTAAGCCGCTGAAATGCCCAAAGAGCCGTTTGCCAAGCGCGTAGACGAGTGCTACGCTCAGCAGGCTGCAGCCAACCGCGAAAAAGCGCAGCGGCAGCTGTCCCTTGCCGAAGAGCAGGCTCAGCCAGCCGTGCAAGACGCCGAACAAGCCTTCGCGTCCGCCGTTCGGATCGTCCACATTGTAGAAAGACGCGATGGCGCCGCTGCGCGCTAGGGCGCCGATCTCTATCTGGACGATCTCTTCATCGCGGAAGCCTTGTGGCAAAGTCGTTAGCCCAATGATGCGCAAGGCTGCTGCCACAAATAGCACGGCTGTGATGGCTGCCAATCGTGTGCGCTGCGCCAAAATGACCTCAGTGCTGTGCAAGCTGAATAACGCCTGAAGTATAGCGCATGTTGCGCGCTTTTTCACGAGCGAAGGCGCGCTCAGCCGAACAGATCAGTCCGATTGCGCGTCAGCAGGTACACGGCGCGCTGCGTTTTAGCTCCCATCTCGCTCAGAAAATCGTGCAGCACATAGCCGCGTTTGAAGAGATCGCTGAAGACTTGCGCCGACTCATGACGCCACGCCTTTGCCAGAATGATCGATTGCCGTTTGAGCGCGTTGAAATCGTACGGAATCTCAACCAAATAAGCGTCTTGCGACTCATCGTATGGCGAGCGCTGTGGCGCGTAGCCGTCTGCCATCTGAACGCCGCGTAAGGCGAACGGCACGCCTTTCGCCAACAGATCGGCAAGGTGCGGCTGCGCGTAACGTCCTTCGACTCGCGCGACTACAGGCGCGCTTTTCAGCCACCACTCCGCCTCAAAGCGATCCGACGGCAATCCTGCATTGATGCCGCTGCTCATTGCGCCGTATAAGTTGCGATAATACGTGCGCGCCACTGCGCCCAATTTCGCCACGTTCAGGCGCGCATTCGGACGCTGCAATGGATCGTACGTCCATGTGATGAGTTCTAGCCCTTGCTTCAGCACTTCATCGCGCTGAAATAATTTCAAACGGTAGCCGATCTCGCGCTTTTGCGCGCTAGGCAGCACGGCTGTCATGTGTGAGCAGTGCTTGAAGCGACCGTCAGCTGTCATGCCTAAGAAGCCGAACGTGAAGCCGATCAGCTTGCCGCTCAGCTCAAAGGCGCCTGCTACCAAACCGCCGTTCTTCTGCACGGTCACCAAGACGTGCAATGGCACCAAATCGCGCGGATCGGTCATTGCCCACGCTTCACGTTCAACCTGTTCCACTGCCTGATACTCTTCTAGCGTCGTCAAGCGGCGAATGATCACATCGGATGCTTGCATGTTCAACCTGCCAAGATTGTTGTGAATAACACAATGATGAGCAAACCTATGGCGATTCGATAATAACCGAAAAGGCGAAAACTATTGCGCGAGACATAGCGCAGCAGCCATGCCATCGCTAACCATGCCACAATGAACGAGACCAGCGCGCCGACGCTGAACAACGGCAGATGCTCGCCGCTGACCGTGCCATCGCGCAGCGCGAGCAGCAGATCGAAGAGCGTCGCCAAGCCGAGCGTCGGAATCGCCAGATAGAACGAAAAGGCTGTCGCCGTGCGCCGATCCAAGCCGATCAGCAGACTGCCTACGATGGACGCGCCTGAGCGCGAGACGCCTGGAATTAACGCTGTCACTTGTGCCACGCCGATCAAAAACGCATGGCGCAGACTGATCGACTCAAGTGTTGTGATGTGCGGCGTACGCGGACGGCGCTCGATCCACAGAAAGACCGCGCCGCCGATCACGAGCGCAATGCCGACTACAAGCGGCGTAAACAACGCCGTCTTGATCAGATCGCGCAGCAGGAAGCCTACGATAGCTGCCGGCAAAAACGCGAGGATGATGCCTGACCAGAAGCGCTGCACAGTCCGATCGCAGCAGATGCGGCGCGCTTGCGTCATCAGGTCGCGCCGATAGAAGGCGATAACTGCCACAACCGCGCCAATTTGGATGAAGATTGAGAAAGTGTCGCGAAAGGCTTTCGGATCAGGCACTTGCAGCGCCGCCGTTGGGAAATTCAAAAGGGCAGAGGCGACCAGCAGATGTCCTGTAGAAGAGATGGGCAGGAATTCTGTGATGCCTTCGACGATGCCCAGCACAATCGCGTAAATGAAATCCATTGAAAACCGACCTTGTTGTGATGATTTAAGAAGTCTAACGCAAAAGCGGCGTTGCGTCACGCTTGACTAGCCACGTCCGTTTGGCTATATTTGAAAGTGCGTGCCAGACGCGCCGCGATGAGGCTCGCGTATTACCGTTCTCGGTTGATAGCTTCTACCCAAAGTTGACGGGTAGAGGCTTTTTTGTGTTCAGGAGGATGTAGCGCTGATGCAAAAGCTCACTGCCAAGGCTATCCGCGTGCGCGGACGCCAAATCATTCATACCTTGAGACGATCCTTCTCCTTTGCGCCTGATGAGTTCCTTGCCACGCTCTGGCTGATGGTGCGCTGGACGCTCTTAGGCGGTGTTGTCGGCGTGTTAGCGGGCATCGCCTCGACTGTTTTCTTGGTCAGTTTGTACTGGGCGACGCAAACGCGCCTCGCTAATCCGTATCTGCTCTTTCTGCTGCCGTTGGTAGGCGTGGCGATTGGTGCGATCTATCAGCGTTTTGGCGGCGCGGCGGCGCGCGGCACAAACTTGGTGATCGAAGAGGTGAATGCGAATCGCGCGCGCATTCCGCTGCGCATGGCGCCATTGGTCTTGCTCGGCACGGTCGCCACGCATTTATTCGGCGGCTCTGCAGGCAGGGAAGGCACAGCTGTGCAGATGGGCGCCAGCATCGCCGATACGTTACGCCGTGCGCTCGGGCTGCGCGGCGAGAATCGGCGCTTGCTGATCATGGCAGGCATCAGCGGCGGCTTTGGCTCGGTCTTCGGCACGCCGTTGGCAGGCTTCGTCTTCGGCATGGAAGTGCAGCGCGTCGGACGCATCCGCTATGACGGTCTTGTGCCGTGCCTTGCGGCCGCCTGCATCGGCGACCTGACGGCGCGCGCGCTCGGTGTGACGCACGCACATCACGCGCCGCTTGCCAATGTGCCGATCGATCTGTTCCTGATGATCAAAGTATTGGCGGCAGGCGTCGCATTCGGTCTGACCAGCTTGCTATTCGTCGAGCTGCTGCACGCCGTCAAGCATGTGATGAGTAAGTTCATCAAGGCGTTGCCCTTGCGCTTGATGATCGGCGGCGTGATCGTGATCGCCTTGACGCTGATCCTGAACACGCAAGATTATCTGGGTTTGAGCGAAGGGCTGATCGAGCAGAGTCTGGCGGCGCGCGACGTGCCGACCTTCGCCTTTCTGCTCAAGCTGATCTTCACAGCGGTGACGCTAGGCAGCGGCTTCGTGGGCGGCGAAGTGACGCCGCTCTTCGTGATGGGCGCGACGCTTGGGCATGCGTTGGGCGGCGCGCTCGCCGTCGATCCGCTCTGGTTAGCAGGCATCGGCTTCGCAGCCGTCTTCGCAGGCGCCAGCAACACGCCACTGGCTTGCACAGTGATGGGCATTGAGCTTTTCGGCAGCGGCTCGGCGCTGTACATGGCGCTCGCGTGCTTCACTGCTTATCTCGCCTCAGGACATCGCGGCATTTATGGCACACAGCGCATTGAGACGCCTAAGAATCATCGCGCGATCATCCACCCTGAGGATAGCCTTGAAGCAGCTACAGAGCGTCGCCGTCGGCAATACATCCCTGAGTAGCCGAGCAAGGCGCAGCGCGCTATACTCGGCTGTATGCAAGTCCATCGGAATGATGTGCTATGACAGATGCGCTCACGCTGAACACGCAAACTGAGACCTGTCCAGTTTGCAAAGGGACAGGTCTGGTGCGCGAAGATGTGCCAGTCGGTCATCCTAACTTCGGCAAGCTCTTTCCGTGCGTCTGCCAGCAGGCAAGCTATCGCAGCCGCGAAGTGGCGCGCTTGCGCACGCTGGGCAATCTTGAGGCGTACGCGCATAAGACGTTCGCCACATTCGAGATAGACTACACGATTCTAGAGCCGAGCGAAGCGCACTTGCGGCAGATTTTCCGCGATCTCTCAGAAGCGCGCCGCCAGAGCCTGAATGAAGCGCAGCGGCGCGCCGCCAAGACTGCCGCTGAGATCGCGTTGCGCTACGCCGAAGCGCCTGACGGCTGGCTGCTCTTCGAAGGCGGCTATGGCACAGGCAAGACGCATCTCGCAGCCGCCATCGCCAACGCCGTGATCGAGCGCGGCGCGCCTGTGCTGTTCATCACCGCGCCCGACCTGCTCGATCACTTGCGCGGCGCGTTCGGGCCGAACAGCGAGAACGCTTATGACGAGCTGTTTGAGCGCATTCGCAAAGCGCCACTGCTCGTCGTGGACGATCTCGGCGCTGAGAGTCCGACGGCTTGGGCAGTCGAGAAGCTCTATCAGCTTTTCAACGATCGGCATCGCTATCGCCTGCCAACCGTCGTGACGACCAATCGCGATCCTGCGCAGATCGAACCGCGCATTCGCAGCCGTCTGCTCGATCAAGACTTGACGCGCAGCGTGCGCCTTGTGCTGCCCGATCGCCGCTCGCCGATCATGACTTGGGCTGAGGCAGACCTGAGTGACCTGAGCCGCTATCGCGATATGACCTTTGAGACGTTCGACCTGCGCGAAGGCGAAAATCTGCCTGAGGAAGCGCTGCGCCGTCTGCAACAGACTGCGCAAACTGCTTACGCTTACGCTGAGAGTCCGCAAGGCTGGCTAGTGCTAACAGGTCGTCCCGGCTGCGGCAAAACGCACCTCGCCGCTGCCATTGCGCACGTCTTGAACGCGCACGCGCCTAGAGCGCTCTTCGTGACGGCTGCCGATTTGATCAACCATTTGCGCGCCACGTTCTATCCCAGCGCGACCGTCAGCTACGATCGGCGGCTGCACGAGCTGAAGAACGCGCCCGTCCTGATCCTCGACGATCTGACCATCGAAGAGCGCAATATGTCGGCTTGGGCGCGCGATAAGCTCTACGAAATCCTGCTCTATCGCTTCGACTATAATTTGCCGACGGTCATCACGAGCTTGCAGCCGTTAGAAGAGATGGACGCGCGCCTGCGCAGCCGTCTGAGCAACCGCACGCGCTGCACAGTCGAGCCGATCATCGTGCCGAGCTATCAAGGGCGCAGCCAAGTGCGGCGCGCGCCTGCGCCGCGCTCACGTCGCTAAGGCGCAGCAGTTGGAGTCGGCGGCAAGCGCGTGAAAGCGCCAGTGTACGGGCAGATCGCGCCATAAGTTGGATGGACGAGCCAGACGCGCCAGTAGTAGATACCTTCCGAAGGCAAGCGCAGCAGCGAGAAAGTGAAAATGCCGTCGCCTTCAGACGGGATGACCAGCCGTATGCCTGCGCCGCTGCCTTCCAGACCGACGCCAATGCCAATCGCGCCGCGACGCGGCACACCGCGCCAAGCGAAGCGCGCTTCATCAGAGTAGCCAAGCGCACTGCCTTCAGGCGGCGCGCCGACTAGCCGAAAGACCTCACATTGTGCTTCAGCGCTCAGCGTGGGACGCGTCGTCGCCGTCGGCAGAGCTGTGAAAGTCGGCGGCGCTGTGCGCGTTGGAACAGGCGTCCAAGTTGGCGGCAAAGTTGGCAAGGTGACCTGCTGGACAGGCAGGATGATGCGCGTCGGCGTCGGTGTGAACGGAATGACCGTGCAGCCGCTCAAGACGAGCAGTGCGCTGAGCGTTTGCAGCCATCTCACGCAGGATCACCTATGCGTCGCTCGCGCCCTTCGCGCAGGCGCTGAATGTTCTCGCGATGGCGATAGTAGATCAAGGCGACCACGACGAAGGCGTAGATGAAATACAGCGGCGAGGCACTTGTGCTATTCTGCGCGACCAAATGTATCACGACCAGCAAGCCTGTGGCGGCGGTTGCCAAGACGGCGAGCGAGACGTAGCGCGTCGCGATGACGACGGCGAACAGCACGCTCAACGGCACGAGAATCAAGTGCGCCCAAGGGAAGAAGATGATCAGCCAAGTGCCGCCTGCGGTCGCCGCACCTTTGCCGCCGCGCAATTTGCCCGTGATCAAGCGCACAGGCAACGACCAACTGTGTCCGACCACTGCCGCGATGCCTGCCAAGACGCTGTTGAGCGTTGCATCGCCTGCCAGCAAGCCGCGCGCCACCAAAACTGCCAAAACGCCTTTCAGAACGTCTACGACTAAAACTAAAACTGCCCACTTGAAGCCGAGCGCGCGCAACACATTGGTGGCGCCCATGTTGCCGCTGCCAACCTTGAAGATATCAATGCCGTTCAGCTTGCCGATCATATAAGCGGAAGGAAAGCCGCCCAGTGCGTAGCCGATCAAGGCAGCCAGCACTGCGTTCAAGAGTCCTTGTGCAATATCCATGCCTGTTTCTCTCCAAAACTTTCAGATATTCAGGCAAGTTTCACAACACCACGAGGCAGCTTTCGTTGCGTCCGCGCGGCTACCTTGTGCAGCGCGGAATTCGGTATAATCGTCGAGCATGATAAGACTTTGTGAAAGGTTTGAAAGATGGCTGAGTTGATTAAAAACTTCATCGGCGGCGCGTGGCAAGCTGCCCAGAGCGGCGATGTGTTCACGACCGTCAATCCTGCCACAGAGACAGTCATCGCCGAAGTGGCGAAGAGCGGCGTTGAGGATGTCTCGGCGGCGATCGCCGCCGCTAAGCGCGCCTACCAGAGCTGGCGTCTGTTGCCTGCGCCGCGCCGCGGCGAGCTGCTCTATCGTGTCGGGCAGCTGCTGATCGAGCGCAAAGAAGAGATTGCGCGGCTGATGACGCAAGAGATGGGCAAGGTCATCGCTGAGGCGCGCGGCGACGTGCAAGAGGCGATTGACATGGCGTTTTACATGGGCGGCGAAGGAAGACGTTTGCTCGGCTACACAGCGCCTGTGGAAATGCCGAACAAATTCGGCATGGCGCTGCGCGACTCGGTCGGTGTGGTAGCGCTGATCACGCCTTGGAACTTCCCTATCGCCATTCCGAGCTGGAAATCGCTGCCAGCTTTGGTGGCGGGCAACACAGTGGTCTTCAAGCCTGCCAGCGATACGCCTGCGCTTGGCGCGGCATGGGCAAAAGTTTTTCAGGATGCAGGCTTCCCAGAAGGCGTTTTCAACTTGGTGCTGGGGCCGGGCGGCGTGATCGGCGACGCGCTGGCTGAGCATCCCGATGTGCGCGTGATCTCTTTCACGGGCAGCACTGAAGTCGGCTATGGGCTGTACGCGCGCGCGGCGCGGCGCGGCAAGAAGGTCAGCCTTGAGCTGGGCGGCAAGAACGCCATCATCGTCATGGACGACGCCAACTTCAATCTGGCGGTCGAGGCGATCTTGTGGAGCGCTTTCGGCACAACTGGTCAGCGCTGCACAGCGACCAGCCGCTTGATCGTCCAGCGCGGCATCCGCCACAAGCTGACCGAAGCGCTTGTGGAGCGCGCCAAAGCGCTGAAATTAGGCGACGGTCTGGATGAGAGCGTGCAGGTCGGACCGTTGGTGAACGCCAGAGCGCGCGAGACAGTCCATCGCTATGTCGAGATCGGCAAGAGCGAAGGCGCGCGCTTGTTGTGCGGCGGCGCGTATGCTGAAGGACGCGGCTTCTTCTATCTGCCAACCATCTTCGATAACGTCACGCCGCAGATGTGCATCGCGCAAGAGGAAATCTTCGGACCTGTCCTTTCGATCATCGAGGTGAGCAGCCTTGAGGAAGCGATCGCGGTCAATAACGGCGTCGCCTATGGACTTTCGAGCAGCATCTTCACTGAGAACGTCAACGCTGCTTTCCGCGCCATTCGCGATCTGACCACAGGCATCGTCTACATCAATCACGGCACAACAGGCGCTGAGATTCAGTTTCCGTTCGGCGGCACGCGCGGCACAGGTAATGGCATGCGCGAGGCAGGCTTGACAGCGCTTGATACATTCACTGAGTGGAAGTCTGTCTATGTGGATTACAGCGGCAGATTGCAGCGCGCTCAGATTGACACGGACGCAATTCTGAGCGACTCGTAAATAAGCTGCAAAAATCCTGTAAAAATTTTTGCCGCACGCCGCTCAGCGGACGCGCGGTTTGCCATGCGTGCGCTGAAGCTGTGCTATGATAGCCAGTAGTGCGATAAGGCAGGTTTTCGCAGAAAGCACAGGATAAACGGCTAGAAAAGGACAAAAGGCGATGGCGGCACCTAAAATTCAAGCAGATTACGATGGTCTGCGTGAAATTGCGCAAGCGTTCACGCAAAACGCCGATGGATTGAACACCATGAATCAGCGCCTTGTGCAGATGGTGAGCAACGAAATTCGCGGCAAGGGCTGGATCGGCAAGGGCGCCGATCAATTCATCCGCGAGATGGAAACGCTCGTTTTCCCTGCATTGGTGCGCCTGCTGCGCGCATTGAGCGACGCCGCGAGCGCTGTGCAAAAGATAGCGCAGGTTTTTGAGCAGGCTGAGCGCGAAGGCGGCAGTCTGTTTCAGGGCGGCGACTTCAATCAAATAGCAGATAACATGATCGGCAATCTGATCGAGCGCAATCCGACGTTGAGCTCCATTGCGCAAGGTATTATCAATGGTTTGGGCGGTGGTGCCGGTGGCGGCGGCGGCAGTGGCTTCGGCGGTGCCAGTAGCGGCATTGGCGCTGGTGGTGGCTTTGGCGGCATTGGCGGCGGTGTTGGTGGTGGCATTGGCGGCGGTGTTGGTGGTGGCATCGGCGGTGGTGCTGGCGGCGGCGGCGGCAGTGGCTTTGGCGGCGGCACAGGCGCGGTCGGCGGTATGCTCAACGCAATTCTTCAAGGCACAGGCGGACTCGGCACGAATTTCGGCGGACTTGTTGACGGTATGATCAACGGCATCCAGCAGCTGTTCGGCGGCAGTACGCAGCCGTCCTTCAACGATCTCGCCGATACGATCATTGATAACCTGCGCAATGGCACCAGCGGCGGCGCGTTCAACGACATCGCCAATAGCATCATCGGCAACCTGCGCAATAGCACGGGCGCAGGCGCCGGTCCGTTCAACCAACTTGCTGACGCGATGATCAACGCGATGGGCGGCGGCTCAGGCGGCGGCGCAGAAGGCAGCATGGGCGGCGGTTCTGGCGGCGGCAGTGGTTCTGGCAGCGGTTCTGGTGGTGGCAGCGGTTCGGGCAGTGGCTCTGGCGGCGGATCGGGCGGTGGCTCAGGCGGTGGTTCTGGCGGCGGCAGTGGATCGGGCGGCGGCAGTGGATCGGGCGGCGGCAGCGGCTTAAGCTCAGGTGGCACAACAGGCGCGCTGAGCGAGGCGCTTGGACGCTTGGAGAAGATGGATCAGTTGCGCGCTACGCTGCGCGACGCAGTCGCTAAGATCACGGGCATGAGTCCATCTGAGCTAGGCTCAGCGCTTGGCGGCGTCTTGGCAGGTAGACCGGGCATGGCAGTTGGCGGCGCAATTGGCAGCGCAATCGAAGGTGCAGCAAGCGCGGCGAGCAGCGGCTCATCCGAGTCGCTTGATACACTCTGATCGACTCACGCTGGAAAGCGAGAAGCATGGCAGCGAGAGCATCTCTCGCTGCCGCTTTTTTTCAGGCAGGTTGCGCTAACGCTTCGACGATCTCAGCCGCCATCTCGTACTTGCCGAACGGCGGAATGATGTACGCGCCTTGCACCATGCCGCGCAGATCGCGCAGTATCTCTGCTGCAATTTGCACACCGACCGCAGGTGCGACGTCGCCTGCCGCCGTGATGCGCGCCATGATCGACTCAGGGATGCTGATGCCCGGCACTTCGTTGTTCAAGAAATTGGCGTGCCGCGCGCCGTACAGCGGCAAAATGCCGACCAAGATCGGCAGCGTCAGCGGACCGTACAACGCTTCATAGCGCTTCAGGAACAGCTCAACTTTGTGCGGCTCGTAGACGCTCTGCGTCATGGCGAAATCGGCACCTGCTTCGATCTTCTTGCGCAACGAGCTGATCTCAGCGTCTATATCCTTCGGCGTCAAGTTCAAGGCGCAGCCAACCGTGAAGGCGGTCGGCTGACCGATGCTGTTACCTGCCTGATCCTGACCGCCATTTAGATTGTGCTTGATCAGCTTGATCAAGCCGCTCGGCACGATGTCGTACTTGTCGTTCGCCTCAGGATAATCGCCGATGGCAGTCGGATCGCCCATCACGACGAGGATATTGCGCACGTTCAGCGCGTGCGCAGCCAACAGATCGCCTTGCACGCGCAGAATGTTGCGTCCGCGCGTGGGAAAATGCAGGATCGTCTCCATGCCCAGCCGATCTTGAATCAAGTGGCAGACTGCCCATGGACTCATGCGCATGCGCGCCATAGGACTATCGGAGACGTCAATGCAGTCCACGCCTGCTTCTTGCAGCATCTGCGCTGAGGCAAGCACTTTTTGCGCGTTGAAGCTGCGCGGCGGCGGCATCTCCACTGTGGTGAAAAATTTGCCCGCTGCCAACTTCTGCGCCAGACGAGTCGGCGCTTGCTGGACGTCGCTTGCGCTGAGCGGATTCGGCTCTGTGGATGTGACGACGATGCGCGGCGCGCGCTCAGGCGCATCTAGCGCAGCGCGCATGGCGCGGATATGCTCAGGCGTTGTGCCGCAGCAACCGCCAATGATGCGCGCGCCGATGTCGCGGAAGATCACGGCGTAGTCGCCGAAATAATCGGGCGCGGCAGGATACATCAGACGACCGTTGATCAGCTCTGGGAAGCCGCCGTTCGGCATGATCGAGAGCGGCAGATCAGGCTGTGCAGCGCGTATGATCTGCGCCACGCGCGCCAACTGCGACGGTCCTGTGCTGCAATTGACGCCGATCACGTCTGCACCTGTGGCTGCCAGCGCGTTAGCGATCTCGCGCGGCGTATCGCCATAGACGGTCGTGCTATCGCGCGTGAGCGTCACGCTCGCCACGACAGGCACGCTCGGATTGACAGCGCGCGCAGCGCGGACTGCCTCAGCGATCTCAGCGAGGTCAGTGAAGGTTTCCAAGATCAGCAAATCAACGCCGCCGAGGACGAGCGCTGCGATCTGCTCATAGAACGCCTCAAAGGCTTGCTCAGCGCTGACTCTGCCGTAGGGCGCCAAACGCACGCCGAGCGGTCCGACTGAGCCTGCGACGTAGATCGGCTTCTCGCCAATGGCAGCGCGTGCGACGGCGACGCCTGCGCGATTGATGGCGCTCACATCGGCGGCGTGATTGTGTGCAGCCAACTTGAAGCGATTGGCGCCGAAGGTATTGGTCTCGATGATCTCAGCGCCTGCTTCAACGAACGCGCGATGGATAGCCTGCACGCGCTCAGGCGCGCTCAGGTTGAGCGCATCGAAGCAAGCGTCGAGCGGCACGCCGCTCTGATGCAGATTCGTGCCAAGCGCGCCATCGGCAAGGATGATGCCTTGCTTCAGACGCTCTAAGAAAGGCAACAGTTGCACTTCAGACATATTCTCTCCTCTTAGAAAATTGCGTAGACCTGCACGGCTGAAAAGTGCGTCAATGCTTTCAATCAGCTTTTTGATGCAGTCTGCCCATGTTTGCGAGCTTCACGAACTCTTCTAGAGAAACAATTGTCACGGAATCTTTGTATGCTAAAAATTTCTCTAGACCTCCGCGCGTGTAGAACTCACGCAGACTCCATCCATTGCCGCCTAAAACCAAGTAAGCGCGATGATAATGCTCGCTATTTTGTATTGCATCCATTAAGCAAATAACCTCAAATGGAATTTTTTCCTCAGCAGTCCCTGAAGTTTGCTGCCATTTCAGCGAAATCAAGAGATTTACGCCATCTTTAGAAGCTATCAAGTCTATCTTGTGAATCTTTCCTGTTGGGCGTTTGCCAATTTTAACTTGTTCTACAACTGCATAGCCGCCTGAGATAAGTGCCGCTTTTACCATGTCTTCATGAACTTTGCCTGTATTCGATTGTGTTTTCACTGTTGCTATGTCCACATTTCTAGCTGCCAACACTTCACGGGCAGGGCTGCGATCGCCGTTCGCGCTGATGCGACGCGGCGCGTCTAGATAGATTAGCTCGAAGCCGCAAGCTGTGTACAGGTCTACAATGCGCGCCGTCGCCTGATTGCTCAGCAGGGCTGCGCCGCGATGCGCGCTCAGCCACTCTGCCAAGCGCACCTGATCTGCCCATGAGAAGCCGCCTGCCGAATAGCTAGTGAATTCCACGTCATAGGGCGGATCGGCGTAGATGAAGTCATCAGGCTGCAGGGCGAGCGCCTCAAAATTGCCGACCGTGAACGTCCAGTGCGCAATGTGCGCAGCCAAGCGCATGAAGTCCGCCGTCTGCCAGTAGGTGATGGTCTTGTAGCGACCGAATGGCACGTTGAACTGTCCGCTGCTGTTGAAGCGACACAAGCCGTTGAAGCCTGTCCGATTCAGATAGTAGAAAAGCTGGGCAGCTTCAGCCGACTCAGCCGCGCCGCAGGCGATCAGCGCATTGAAGCGCGCGCGATGTGCGTAATAGAGCGTCTTGTCGTTCGTCATCGGCAGTGTGATCGTCAAGCCGCGCTGCACCTGCCGCCAGAAGTTGATCAAATGTGGATTCAGATCGTTGAGCAGCGCGCGCTCAGGCTGCAGACCGAGCGCGACCGA
>DAOTWB010000066.1:0-17469 GCA_034436235.1 Anaerolineae bacterium | reverse complement strand
GAGACCGTCTGGACGTATTTGACGCGCCCTGAGCATGTCACGCGCTGGCATCTGGGCTGCAAGCAGCTCTCGATTCTCACCACGCGCGCGCAAGGCGTTGGCGTGCGCCGCCGCTGCACCGATGGACGCGGCAGGAGCACCGTTGAAGAGATCACGGCATGGCTGGAGAACATCGGCTATGAGTACAAGATTGTGGACGGTCCATACCGCGCCTTCCGAGCGCGTTTCCGCCTGCAGCCTGCGCCTGAAGGCACGCTGGTCAATTGGATCGTCGAGTACCGTCGGCGCGGCGCGTTCAGCGGACTGCGCGAGCTGTTCGGCGGACGGCGGCGCACAGAGCGCTTGATGGTGGAAAGTCTGCGCAACTTGCGTAAATTGGTGGAGCGCAGCGGCGCGCGGCTCGATCCTGAGCGGCAAGCGCGAGTTGCCATGCAGCCTGCGCCTGATGTCGCGGCACGTGCGGCGCGCGGCGCGCAAGTGACGCGCGCGCAGATCGCCAACCCTGTGCCGCGCGCGCCGCTCGTCATCAGCGATGACGACTTGCCTGAGCCTGCCATGCCAACGCTCGCGCATCAGCCAATTGCCGAGCCGTCTTTCGTAACTAAGCTGAGCGCCGTTGAGCATCCGCCGATTGTCGCCGACTCAGCCGCCGATACCAAGCCGCGCAAGCCGAAAGGTCTGGCTGAAGCGTTGCAAGCGACAACTGCGCGCAAGAATGAGCCTGCTTGGGACGCCTCGGCGCGCACTGTGCCTGTCTCGCTCGTCGCGCCGAAGCCGCCGCCTGCCGAGCCGACTCAAGCGCTCGAATCCACGCCGCCTAAGCCGCGCACCTTGCCCGAAATTCCGCCGACGCCTGCCGAAGGCTCGCCGCTGCCCAAGCCGTCCGCGCGCGAGACGGACGCTAAGCCGAAGCCGACCACGATCTATGACACAGGCGAAGTGAGCATCTGGGAAGTCTTCGGCATTCCGCGCCCAAGCGAGCAGACGCGCACCGACCTGCACGAAATTGTGGCGAGTTTCATCGCGCCGCACGCGTCTGAGTCGTCTGCCGCGCCGCAACGCGTCGCTGAGACGTCGTCCGCTATGCGTCGTAATGCACTTTGGCGCAAGACGCGCGTGCCTGTCCGTCCATTGCCGATCGCCGCGTCCGTTGGACGTGCGCGGCTCGCCGCGCGCAGTCGTGTGCGCGCCCGTCCGCTAACGCCGCACCACACTTAGCGCGACGCGCAAGCCTTGCCGCACTAGGTCGCGCTCCAGCCACCACAGCGCCGCTATGTACACTGCGCCGCCAACCGCGACCGTCGCGCTGAGCGCCGCCAAGCCGCCGATCGCGCTCGCCTGCGCCCAAGAATCGGCTGCGCGCAACGTAATCCACGCTGCGACGCCCATCAGCGCGCTGCCTGCAAGCGACGGCACGAATTGCCGCAGCGCGCTCACGAAATCGAGCTGCAAAATGCGCGAAGCGATCAGCAAGCGCAACGCGCTGACTGCAATTGCCACGCCGAGATGACCGAGCGCCACAGCGCGCGCATTCTGTTGCGCAAGGACGAACAAGATCGGCGCCAGCAGCAAGAACTCGACCAGAGTCGTCTTCCACAAGATATCCGGTCGTCCGATCGCCTTGTAGACATCGCCGATGTTCCACGAGACTGCCAAGACCATGCCGTACAGCGCTAAGATCGCCATCACATCGCCCGCTTCAGACCATTGCGCGCCGAAGAACACTTGCGTGAAGAGCGGCGCGATCAGCGCCATGCCGACGCCCATCGGCACGGTCACGATTGAGACGTAGCGCAGCGCGCTCAGCACGCCTTGCCGCAGCTGAGCGCGATCATCTTGCAGCATGGCGTACGCAGGGAACAGCACTTGCGCGATCACAATTGAGAAGTTGATGATCAAAATCTCAGGCATTCGGTAAGCGACCGTGTAGACGCCTAGCGCAGCGTCGCCCAGAAAACGTCCGATGAAGACATAATCAATGTTCGCCTGCAGCGCTGAGAGCAGGCTATCAATGCTCGCCTTATAGCCATAGCTGAACAGCTGGCGCGCTATGCGCAGCTTGAAGCGCAGCTTCGGGCGCCATGGCAGCACGCGCCACGCTAATATAGCGAAGGTCAGGCGACCTGCCAGCTGCCCTAGCACCAGCGCCCAGACTCCTAAGCCCATCAGCGCCAGCTCAATCGCGACCACGCTCTTGAGCAGGCTCTCGCCAAGACTCGGCACGAAGCGCAAGCCGAATTTCAGCTCGCGTTTGATCAGCGCGTCGTGTGTGCCGCCAAAGCTGCTGATCACAAAGCTGAAGCTGAGGATCGGCAAGATGATCACGATCAGCGGCTCGTTGAAAAAATGCGCCACCAATGGCGCTGCTGCGCACGCCAATAGCCACACTGCGCCATTGCTCAGGATATTCATCCAAAAAGCAGTGTGCGCCGCGTCTTCGATGTCATCGCGCCGCTGAATGAGCGCCAATTCCAAGCCGAGATCGCGCACAGCGTCCAGAAAGCTCATCGCGGTCAGCGCAAAGCCGACCACGCCGAACTCAGCAGTGGTCAGCAGACGCGCGAGGATGATCGTGGTGGCGAGATTGGCGCCTTTGCTCAGGATGTAACTCAGGTACGTCCAAGCCGTGCTTTTGACCGCTTTTTTGGTCACGCCGCGCACATGCGCGTCCGACTCGACCGAGCTGGAACTCGCGTCCGTCATTGTGTGTTCCTGTATTGTTCAGGTCGTTCAGAGATTGGTGCGTTTTTGCCATGTCACGCTCTGCCGATTGCGCAGCCAGCGCCATAAGCCGACCAGCGCGGCAAGGTTTGAGCTGACGAAAAAATATGGCACGCTCAAGAGCTTGTGGCTGCGTCCGTTGCGCTCAGCCAGATAGCCTGCGAAAGCGAGCATGTAGAAGGCATCTTGAGCGAAGAAGGCGAGCAGCCAGAACCAAAAAGCGCTATCTGAGCTGAGCGCGCTCAAGACCATCAAGGCGAACGACGCGATGAATGCGATCAGCATGAATACAGGCGTCAGCGGACGCAACAGCTTGTGCGAGATCAGGCGGAAGGTCAGATCAGGCGTTGGCGCTTTGAGGTAGCCTGCCGAGAAGAGCGCTTGGAAGCGTCCGGCGTTGATGCGCGCGCGACGCTTGAGTTCATCCTGCATGGTCGCGCTCGCCATGTCGTAGCTGATCGCCTGCGGCTCGTAGACCACGCGGTAGCCTTGCCGCATCACTTCCATCGCGATGCTGAATTCATCGTTGATGGTGTGCCTGCGCAACGGACGGTATAGCGCGCGCCGCACAGCGAACATATTGCCATGCACAGCCACTGTGCTGCCCGTCAGGCTTTCCCAGCGGCGCAACGCCGATTCGTACCGCCAATACAAGCCAGCAGGCTTGGCGACCGCGTTTTCCGCGTCCCAGACGCGCAACGCGCCGACGACGACGCCGACGCTCGGATCGGCGAAGTTGCGCGCCAGCAAGCGCAGCGCATTCGGCTCGTAGATCGGCGAGGCGTCGCTCAGCACTACCAGCTCGCCTGTCGCAGCTTCAAAGCCGCGATTGACGCCCGCCATTTTGCCGCCGCGCTGCGCTTGCTGGAGCAGCGTCACGCCGCGCCCTGCGAACTCGCGCACAATCTCAGCTGTGCCGTCAGTGCTGCCATCATCCACCACGATGATCTGCAGCCGATCTGATGGATAATCCAAGCTGAGCGCGTTCTCCAGCTTGGCGCGGATCACGTCAGCTTCATTATAAGCAGGGATCAGCAAGCTCAGGCTCGGCAGGTAGCGCTCATCGCGCTGGATCGGACGCGCCGCCAGCTTAGCGCGCAGCGCCATCAGCAGCGGATAGCCAAAATACGTCCAAAACAGCGCGGCGCCGCTCAACCAAAACAGGATGGACAAGATCGCGATCATAGCCGTCCGCTCAACGCGCGCCGCGCCGCCTCAGAACCTGAGCCACTGTGCGGATCAAGATTTTCACGTCCAGCGTCAGGCTCATCTTCTCGATGTACAGCACGTCCCACTGCACCCAACTGCTGAAGTCAGTGTCGCCGCGCCCATAGACCTGCCACAAGCCGGTGATGCCGGGCTGCACGCTCAGGCGCTCGGTCTGCAGCAGCGTGTAGCTGCCCAAGTCCCAGCTGGTCGGGCGCGGACCGACTAGGCTCATATCGCCTCTGATCACATTCAAGAGTTGCGGCAGCTCATCGAGGCTGGTCTTGCGCAAAAAGCGCCCGATGCGCGTCACGCGCGGATCGCGCTCCAATTTGAGCGGCTCAGCCAGCTTGCCTTTAGCGTCCAGCTTCGCCAGACCTTTGGCAGCCAATTCCTTGAGCAGTTCCTCAGCGTTCGGCACCATCGTGCGGAATTTGTACATCTTGAAGCGCTTGCCGCCGCGCCCAGTTCGCTCTTGCGTGAAGAAGATCGGTCTGCCGCTATCGAGGTAGACCAAGAGCGCGATCAGCAGCATGAGCGGCAGCCACAGCGGCGCCGTGCCGAGCGTCAAGCTCAGGTCGAAGATGCGCTTGAAGACGCGGTAGAAGGCGCGCGCGCTGGCGCTCTGATACGGCAAGAGCGTCACCCAGAAGTCAGGGTCTTTAGGGCGCTCTGAGCCGATGCGCTTCTTGCCAACTTCAGGCACGGGCAGCACATCGTACAGATTGCGGTAGGCGTCAATCAGCTTGCGGATCGGATTGACGCTGACGGGCATGGGCAAGGCGGCGGCTGCCGCGCCTGCGCTGATGGCTGCCGCTTCGCCTCTGAGCGCAGGCTCTTTTGGCGGCGTCGCTTCGATCGCGCCTTCCGCCACATCCACTTCGAGCTTCGGTAAGATACCTGTGCCGCGTTTGACGGCTACAGCGGCGCGCTCTTCTTCTTGAGTCAGCAAGCCGGCGTTGCGCACTGCCGCCTCGACCAAGTCGCCGTAGATCAAGCCGTCCTGAGGAAAGGCGACCACGCCCATCGGCAGCTTCAGGTCAAGGCGCAGCTGGATCAGCTGATCCAGCTCTTGCGCAGTCTTCAGCGCTTCTTCGCGCGTTGTCTCAGGCAGGCAGATGAACAGGTTCTCGCCATGCCAAGTGACCACGTCGGTCTGATAGAGCGTGGCTTCCACGATCTGCGCAATGCGCGTCTGCGCGTAGTGCTTTTGGAAGACGCCTTCCAGCGTCATGCGCTTTTTGACCAGCAGTTTCTCCAAAACGCTCAGGTCAATCAAAACGAAGGCGACAGGACGGTCGAAGCGGCGCGCGCGAAACAGCTCGCCGTTGATCGCCTCTTCGCCTTCGGTCTGCGGCAGTATGCGCAGCTTGCTGGGACGCAGGACGATGTTCTCGACCGCTTTCTCAAAGCTGGTGACGGCTAACGAGACGGCGCGCACCAAGATGAGCGAGATGAACAACACCAGCACTTCAGCGACGACCAAATACACGGCGCGGCGCGGATCAGTAGCTGCCACGCCTTTGAACGGCACGAAGGTCAGGCGCAGGAAGACGTACAGCAAGAGCGTCGCGCCGAAGGTGAACTCAAGGCGAATGCGCGCCAGATCGGGCATGAGCAGGATCGCGACTGCCACAAAAGTGGCGACCACGAACACGAGCGACGAGAGATCGAGCGGAAAATCAACCGTCCCGATCAGAATATCAGGACGGGCGAGATTGAACATCAGGAACAGCCATCCTGTCAGCAGAATCAACAGCAACCGAAACTTTGCCATCAGAACGAGCTCCTCACCTGCTCAAAACCACGCCCACCAAATGCGTCCAAGTATGAAAACAATAAACGCGCGATCAGGACTGCGCTTTACATGGCGCAGCTCGCGCTCGGCAATCGCTTGTGCAGCTAGGGCGCACCACGACCCACTCACTATAGCACAGATCGCCGAACACAGCGGCTTGCTGCACAAAAATTTACGAAAAATTCACAGCTTGTTACTAAGGTTGTTATTTTAGTTAGCGCTGAGTGCGCGGAACGCTTCAATCAGTTGCTTGGCGCGCTTCTGCCAAGTCTGCTCGGCGGCGTGTTGGCGTCCTTGCGCACCGAGCTGCTCGCGCAAGGCTGAGTCGGCGATCAGCGCGTTCAGCGCGGCTGCCATCGCCGTCACATCTTCGCGCGCGAAGAGATAGGCGTTCTCGCCGTGCGTCGCGATCTCAGCGATGGTCGGCTGCTCAGGCGCGACCACAACCTTGCCCATCGCCATGTACTCATAGACCTTCATCGGATTGCCGTAATCGTTCGTGGCAGGCATGATGGCGATATCGGCAGCGGCGAGGTAGCTCGGCACTTGCGCGTATGGCACGCTGCCTGTGAAGATTGTCCGCGCCGTAATGCCCAGCTGCTCAGCCAGCGCCTGCGAAGCCGCGCTCGTGATGCCCTGACCGACTAACAGCAAGCGCGCGCGCGCATCCGCGACCTGTGCGAAGGCGCGCAAGAGCAAATCCACGCGATGATATGGCTGAAACGAGCCGACGAAACCGATCACAATCGCTTCAGGCGGAATGCCGTAGCGCGCGCGGATCGGCGCGCCATCTAAATCGGCGCGGAAGAGACTCGCGTCTATGCCGTTCGGCACGACGACGACTTTCTCAGCAGGCTGTCCATCCGCCAGCAGATGCTGGCGCAAGGTCTGATTGACGGCGACCAATAAGCGCGCTTGCGCCGTCACTTCCTTGTGAATGGCGCGCGCGGCGCGCTTCAAGCCGACGCCGTATTGCTGCTCTTCTTCCCAAGCAGGCGCCACGTCATCCAGCACAAGCGGCACGCCGCTCGCGCGGCTGGCGAGCATTCCTGCGCGGCTGAAGGCGATGTGCGTCTCAAGGATCAGATCAGGCTTCTGGCGCGCGATCAGGGCGAGCAGCTTTTGCGTGTAACGCTCGCCATGCCGAATGCGCATTCGGTCGCGCAGGCGCAGCGCCAGCGGACGCGGCAGCAATTTTTTCACATAATTGCGATACAAGCTGACAGAGGCTTTGGCGCTGCCGCTTTTGGCGGCTTCCACGCGCTGCACATGATGACCGAGCGACTCAAGCGCGCCTAGCAGCGCTGTGGCGCGAACGACATGCCCTGCCTGTCCCGAGTCGAGACTATCGGCAGGATGCGGCAAGCTGTACAGAATGTTCATCGGCATCTTTTCACTTTGAGCTGTAACTTTCTCTCAGCATACCACAGATCGCGCTCTTGGATCGCAGCGCAGCGCTGCGCACTCGCTATTTCGCGCCGTTCGATCTACAATAAGGCTATGGTATTGCCTATATGGTTAAGGAGCTTCTGATGAGCAGCCCACGTTTTGCCTTTTTTCAAGGAAAAATTGTCCCAATCGAGCAGGCGAAGGTCAGCGTGATGACGCACGCCTTGAACTACGGCACAGCGGTCTTCGGCGGCATGCGCGGCTATTGGAATGAAGCGAAAGGCGAGCTGTACCTATTCCGTCCGCTCGATCACTTTGCGCGCCTGAAGCAATCTGCCGAGATGATCCTGATGGATGTGCCGTACACGCCTGAGCAGCTGCGCGCCATCCTGGTTGACCTGCTGCGCCACGAAGGCTATCGCCAAGATACATACATCCGACCGCTGGTCTATAAATCGCACGAAGGCATCGGCGTGCGCCTGCACAACCTTGAGCATGATCTGACCATCTTCGCCATTCCGTTCGGCAGCTATCTTGAGCATGAAGAAGGTCTCAAGCTCGGCACGTCCACGTGGCGGCGCGTGGACGACACCGCCATTCCTGTGCGCGGCAAGATCAGCGGCGCTTACGTGAACTCAGCCCTGATCAAGACCGAAGTGATGCTCAACGGACACGATGAAGCCGTCGTGCTGAATCAAGACGGTCACGTCTCAGAGGCGAGCGCAGCGAACCTGTTCATGCTGCGCAACGGCAAAGTGATCACGCCGCCTGTCCACGCCAATATCTTGGAAGGCATTGTGCGGCGCACGCTCTGCACGCTGATTCCAGAGCAGATGGGCTACGAGGTGATCGAGCGCGAGATCGACCGCAGCGAGCTGTACGTGGCGGATGAAATTTTCCTGTGTGGCACAGGCGTGCAAGTGGCGGCAGTCGCCTATGTGGATCATCGTCCGATCGGCGGCGGCAAGATGGGCGAGTTCGTCCGTGCGCTGCGCGAGCTGTTCTTCAACGTGGTGCGCGGCAATGTGCCGCAATATGCGCACTGGCTGTATCCTGTCTACGCCAGCGAGACGATCAGCGCCGATTAGCTAGATTTCAGGCGGCGACGGCACGTGCGGCGGCGGCGGCGCGGGAATTAGCGTTGTGCGCCGCTCAGCAGGCTCGCCAAGCGGACGCCATTCATCTGCCAGCGCGCCTGACATGCGCGTCAGTTCGCCGCCGCTGAACGCTTTGGCGATGGCGATCACCATCTCCGGGCGCGCCCAGACGACCGAATCGAGCTGCACGGCGCGCGCGCCTGCTTCGAAGAAATCGCGCGCGTCATCAGGATGATGAATGCCGCCGCAACCGATGATCGGGATGCTCAGGCGCGGCGTCAGCTGACCGACAACGCGCACGGCGAGCGGCTTCAGCCAAGCGCCGTACACTCTGCCGCCGATCAACTGTCCGCTGAGCGGATCGCGCGCTGTGCCGCGCGGCGGCGCCGCGATCACCAGCGCGTCCGCGCCGCCATCGGCTGCTGCTGCTGCTAAATTGACCGCTTGGTAGAGCGGCAGCTTCGCCAGGAGCGGCAGTTGTGTGCGCGTGCGCACTGTGGCGACCGTTGTGCGCGTCTCGCGCGCAGTCAGCGTATCGTTGATGCCCAGCTCAATGGCGGCGATCTCAGCTTGCTGATCGAGGAAGGCGGCGCATTCCGCCAAATCTTCAGGCGCGCCGATCAGATGCATGATCACAGGAATCGGACTGGTGCGCCATTTGGCGGCGTGTTGGCGATGCATCTTGTGAATGCCGCCGTTGGGCAGCCCTGTGTGGATCAGCACGCCGCTATCCAACGGCACGACGCGCGTGCCTGATGCGGCGCGGCGCGCCTTGAGCGATATCGGATTGGTCACCAGCGCGCCGAGCAAGCTCAGATCGAGCAACTTGCCGTACTCGCCTGCGAAGCCGAACGCGCCTGAAGCGCCTATCACAGGGCGGCTCAAGCGCAGCGTCATTTTGCCCGTCGTGATCTCAAGCATCGCTTCACGCTCCTGCGCTATCCGCCAAGTTTTGCAGCAGATTGACGCGCGTCAGATCGAACGCCATGCCGTCTGTGCAGGCAGGCACTTCGTCGCCGTTTTGCAAGCGCACAAGGCAGGCTTGGCACGCGCCGATTCCGCACGGCATCGGCGGCTGAAAAATGCCGTAGAGCAGCTCAGCGCTCACTGCATGACGGACGCGCTGTGCATCTTCCAAAAGGCGCATGTAAGCAGGCACGTCGTAAGGCGGCGGCGCCACGGCGAAAATTTGATCTGCCCATGCGATGTGCTGCGCGCGCTCTGCCCAAGTCTCGTGATGCTCAGCGCGGATGACTTCTAAGGCGGAAGGCAACGCTTCCAGCGGATACTGCCGCGCCTGTCCGATCAGGACGAGCGTCGCGGCGCTGTTGCGCGCCAACGCGCTCTGCAGCATGAGCAGGAAAATGGATGGCGTCGCTTCATAGGCGATCAGCAAGAGCGTTCGCGCTGAGTCGCGCAAGGGAAACGGCCTGCCAAGCGGACCGAGCAAATCCACCACTTGATTGGGCAGATACTGATAGCGCGTCGGTCGCTCGACGATGATCGTCTTATCGTTCAGCGCGACAGGCAGCCATGCTTCGCGCAGATATGGATCGTATGCAGCGGTTGTGCGCGCAAGGAAGAATTGTCCGCCGCTCAGCGCTTGTTGCGGCGGCTCAACTGCCAGCTCAAGGCGCTGCACGCCTGCCGAGATGCGCCTGATGCGCTCGATGATCGCTTGCCGCTGATGCATGTATCGCTTTTTGAGTAGAGTAGACGCCGATCAAATATACTACAGTGAGCGTGAGGCAGGCTGTGCAGCCTGCCTCGCCTGCGCTCACTTGCCCATGGCTGCCTTGCGCACAGTCTCTTCTTCGTAAGCGCGTCCGAAGAACTTGCCCAACGTCGTGCCGATGGTGAACGCCTTCATGTAGCTCAAGTTCTCAGGCGTGAACGGCTTCGGCGTGATGCCCAGCGCCGCCAGACCGTCTTCTTTGATCACGTTCGGCACTGCCAGCAAGTCCAGCAAGGTTGTGGAAACAGGCGGATTGGGCAGCACAGCTTGCAAGATCGCCACTGCCGGACGCAGCAATGCCACAGGCACTTTCACCTTGATGCGTTTTGTGCCAAGCGCCGCCAGAACGCGATCCACGATCTCTTCGTAGGTCAGCACTTCCGGTCCGCCAAGCTCATACTCCTTGCCGATGGTCGAATCGTCTTCCACACAGCGCACCATCGCCTCGACCACGTCGCCGACGTACACAGGTTGAAATTGCGCCTTGCCGTCGCCTACAATCGGGAAGATGAACGGCGTCATTTTAATCAGGCGCGCCTGCACATTGGCGAACTCATCTTGCGGTCCCCAGATGACCGATGGACGCACGGCTGACCAATCCAAGCCGCTCTTGGCGACGTACTCTTGCGCAATGCCTTTGCTGCGCAAAAAGCGCGACTTCACATCGGGATAGGCGCCGTTCTGGCACATATTGATGAAGCGACGCACGCCTGCCTTCTTGGCTTCCTCAACCACGTTGATCGTGCCTTGCGTGTTGAGCAGCTCATACGTCCGCTTGCCTTTCTCAATGGCGATCGCCACCAAGTGAATGACCACGTCCACGTCTTTCATCCACTCGGTCAGCGACTCTGGGCGCGTCACGTCGCCTTTGACGATCTCGATCTGCGGCTCAACATCCGCCAAGCGCTTCATCGCCTTATCTACATTGCCCACCATCGCACGGACAGGCTTGCCCAATTGCACCAGCCGCCGCACAAGGTTATTCCCGACGTAGCCCGATGCACCTGTCACTAAGATCATGCTTCACTTGCCTCCGAAGGTTGTGAGGAATGTGCCACTCGCAAAACTGCTTACGATTGTAGGCGCAAGCCGCGCAATTTGCCCACCTCAGCCGCCCGCGCCCAACAGACGCGCCATCACTTGCGCCGCCTGACCCGCGTCGCTCAGCGCGAACCACACCCAGCCCAGCGCCACGTAATGGAACGTGATCAGGACGCCTGCTAGGTAGACTGAGCGCCGCAAACGTGGCTTCTCTTTCAGCCCTGCGTAGAACTCGCGCGTGCGATCGCTGTACTGCTTGTGCAGCCACAAGCCGACCGCGTGCCAAACTGCCCAGATCACAAAGTTGAGCGCCACGCCATGCCACAAGCCGATGGTCAACATCGTGCCGAGCTGCCCGATCAGCACCGAGAGCCAAGTCGGCGGTTTGCGCTTGCGTGTGACCATATAGCGCGAGAGCGGCATGAACACATAAAAACGCGCCCAATTGCTCAGCGTGATGTGCCAGCTCTGCCAGAAGGCGGTCAGGTTGCTCTTCAAGTAAGGCAGCGCAAAATTTTCGGGCAGATCGATGCCGTACAACTTGCCGATGCCGATGGCGATATCCGAGTAGCCGCTGAAATCCAAGTACAGCCGAAACGCATACGCGTAGGTCAGCAACCACAAGCCGAGCGACGTCTCAGCGCGCGCTGCCGCAAGCGGATCGAGCGCGAAGAGCGCGATTGTATCGGCAAGCACGAATTTCTTGAAGATTCCTGCGCCGATCCTTCCCAAGCCTTCTGTGGCGCGCTGCGCATCTAGCGGCAGCTGCGCGCGATAATCTTTCACGAAGCGCTCCGCGCGATCGATCGGACCGGCTGTGTAGGCAGGGAAGAACAGCAGATAGGTCAGGTATTCGCGCAGCGAGAGCGCAGGCAGCTTGCCGCTCTGTCTATCGCGCAGCGTGTGAATCAAGCGAAAGGCGACGTACGAGAAGCCGAGCCAGCTCAGATCGAGCGCGCCTGCCAACGTGATCGGACGCTCAGCCTGCGCGCGCAACCACGCCGCCAACGCATTCGTCAACGGCTCGCTCTTCAGCACGACGAAGAGCGCGATGATCGCGGCGAGAAAGTACGGAATGGCAGCCGTGCGCTGCGCTGCGCTGCTCACAAGCGGCTGCGCTGCCACTAAAATCGCGCCGATGCTCAAAAAGGCGAACAACGTCTCGAACACAGCAGGCGTCAAGCGCAACGCACCTTCCAAGCCGCCTATCAAGCCGACCGCGCACGCCAAGCCGAGCGCGACGCCGTCCTCACGGCTGAGCGCTTCCGCCTCAGGCGGACGAGTCAGCCACCAGCCGATCACGGCGAGAAGCAGCGTCAAAGTTGGCAAGGCGTAGCTCATGAACGGCAGCGGCAAGGCAGGCTGCAGCGCATAGATCGCCAACAGACTGCCCAGCAAGAGCGCCCAGGCGCGCCAAGCGGCAGGCAGCGCGCGCATCACAAACGCGCCGAGCGCGAAGAGCAAGATATGCGCCAGCGTCACAGCCTTAGAATCCCTGATAAATCCACTGCGGCGCCGTATCCGCCGTCACGATCACCAGCAGAATCAGCAGCAAGCACAACGCCAGCGCCAGCAGATTCTCACGGCTGAACAGACGTTTGAGCATCGCGATTTTTCCTCCGCCTGCAATTGTAGCGCAGCGACCAAGCGCATCACGCCTCATGTCGCGCCGCTTGGCGCGCCGAACGTCGCTTCCCACGCCTCACAGATGATCGGCGCGAATGGCTTGACGAATTCATAATAGACTGCTTGTGCGTATTGCCGTATCTCATATTGCGCGTCGTCTGCCAAGCGCAGCCGCAAAAAGTGCAGCAGATTGTGCAAGTTTTGCGTCACATAGCCTGTGTAGTAGACCGCGAAGCCGCTCAGGAACAAGCGCGCTTGCTCGCGCGCGACGCCGAGCGCGAGCGCCTGTTTGTACAGCGCGTGTCCGCGCGCGATATGCTCGCTCAGCAGCTGCGAGAGCTGCCGCGCGTCCGCCTCATCGAGCGCGCCTTCGCTGCCCTGCTTATTCTGCGCCGCTTGCCGCCGCCAGACCGTCGGCTCATAGTATTCGTCCTCAGGCAGCTCGACGTACCTGCCGCTCATCAAGTTGTAAGACGCCGTGCGATGGCGCGTCCATTGCCACCAGACGACCACAGGCGCGTGGACGCGAAAGGTCATGACGATGTGTTCGAACGGCGTGGTATGGCGATGCTTCATCAGGTAATGAATCAGCCGCCGATCCGCCTCAGCGCCTTTGCTGGCGCCCAGAAAGCTCACCCGCGCCGATGCGACCGCGACGTTATCCGCGCTGATGCCGCTCTCAGGATGCGGCATGGCATCTTGCAATTCCACATAGCCGCGATCCAAAACTGCCGCGCGCTTACCGATCAGCCCTTGCCGCGTCTCATCAACCATCGCTGCTCCTTCGCTGGACGCGCCAATTCTAGCGCATTTTTCTATTTGAAGCCTGAGCCTACTTTGGATTACAATTTGATCGGCATGTGCGTAGCTGAGAGCATCCGCGCGCTGCGCAGATGAGCAGCGCGTTGCAAGAACGGAGCAATTGAAGCATGACGACCACAAAAGCGCAGGCTTTGGCAGCGCTTGGACAATCCATCTGGTATGATAACATCCGCCGCTCGCTGATCGAGTCAGGCGATTTGCGCAAGCTGGTCGAAGCAGGCGTGCTTGGCGTGACCAGCAATCCCACTATCTTCGAGCGCGCCATCGTCGGCAGCGCCGATTACGATACAGCCTTGCAGCGCCTTGTGCAGGCAGGCAAATCGGTTGAGGAAATTTACGAGGCGCTGGCGATTGAAGACATCCGCGCCGCCGCCGATGTGCTGCAGCCGATCTACGAGCAGACCGACGGCGTGGACGGCTACGTCAGCCTTGAAGTCAGCCCGAAGTTGGCGCACGATACCGAGCGGACTGTGGCAGAAGCGCGCCGTCTCTTCGCTCAGGTCGGACGACCGAACGTGATGATCAAAGTGCCGGCGACGCCTGAAGGCATCCCTGCCATTCAGACCTTGATCGGCGATGGCATCAACATCAACGTCACTCTGATCTTCGCCCTTGAAGTCTATCACGCCGTGATGGAAGCCTACCTGCGCGGTCTGGAGCTGTTGGCAGAGCGCGGCGGCGACCTAGCGCGCGTAGCATCGGTCGCCTCGTTTTTCGTCAGCCGCGTGGATACGCTCGTCGACTCCGAATTAGAGAAGCTGGGCAACACAGCCCTGCAAGGCAAGATCGCCATTGCCAATGCCAAGCTCGCCTACCAAGCCTTTCGTCAGGTCTTCAGCGGCGAGCGCTGGGCGCGTTTGCAGGCGCTCGGCGCGCGCGTGCAGCGTCCGCTCTGGGCAAGCACCAGCACCAAAAATCCGAATTATCCTGACACGATCTATGTGGATAACCTGATCGGCGCGGATACCGTCAACACGGTGCCGCCTGCCACGCTGGACGCGCTGCAAGCGCGCGCCACAATCGCCCTGACCATTGAGCAAGGCTTGGATGAAGCGCGCGCGCAACTGGCAGAATTAGCGGCGCTCGGCATTGATATGCGCGCCGTGACCGATCAGCTCTTGCGCGAAGGCGTGGCATCCTTCGCCAAATCCTTCGAAGCGCTGATGGAGAGCATTGCGCTCAAGCGCGAGCGCTTGAGCGCAGCCTTGCAGCGCCGCCACGCCAACTTAGGCGACTCTTGGTCGCGCGTGCGTGCGCGCCTTGACCAAATGGACGCGCAAGCGATCCTGCGGCGCATTTACGACAAGGATCACACGGTCTGGAAGCCTGAGCCGACCGAGATCGTCAATCGGCTCGGCTGGCTGGACATCGCGACGCGCATGAACGACTCGGCGATCCTTGATCGGCTCTACGCGCTGACCGATGAAGTCTGGGCGGACGGTCTGCAGCAGGTCGTCCTGCTCGGCATGGGCGGCTCGAGCTTGGCGCCTGAGATGTTCGCCAAAATTTACGGCACAAGCGTTGGCAATTTAGATGTTCACGTGCTGGATAGCACTGATCCTGACCATGTGCGCGCCTTCGCAGCGCGTTTTGCGCCGCAGCGCACGCTCTACATCGTCTCCACCAAGTCAGGCGGCACGGTTGAGACTCTCTCGCTCTTCAAGACCTTCTACAACCTAGTCTTGGCGGCGTATGAAGGCGACGCTGAGAAGGCAGGGCGGCATTTCATCGCCATCACCGACCCTGGCAGCGCCATTGAGCAATTGGCGAAGGATTATCGCTTCCGCGCCGCCTTCCTGAACGATCCTGAGATCGGCGGACGCTACTCAGCGCTCTCTTACTTCGGCTTGGTGCCTGCCGCGCTCGATGGCATTTACCTGCCGCACCTTTTGGAACGCGCTGAGCAGATGCAGCAGCTGTGCAGCCCTGCGCACGACGCCGTCTACAATCCTGCGGCATGGCTCGGCGCCATTCTCGGCGAGCTGGCGTTGCAAGGTCGCGATAAGGCAACTTTCATCCTCAGCGAGCCGATCGCCAGCTTTGGCGATTGGCTTGAACAGCTGATCGCCGAATCGACCGGCAAGGAAGGCAAAGGCATCCTGCCCGTGATCGGCGAGCCGCTCGGCGCGCCTGAGCAGTACAGCGCAGATCGGCTCTTCATCCATCTGCAGTTGGAAGGCGATGTGCAACACTTGCCCGCGCTCGCCGCGCTTGAGCAGGCAGGTCATCCGACCGTGCGCTTCGTCCTGAGCGATATCTACGACATCGGCGGACAGATTTTCCTCTGGGAATTGGCGACAGCCGTCAGCGGCTATGTGCTGGGCATCAATCCGTTCGATCAGCCGAACGTGGAAAGTGCGAAGGTCGCGGCGCGCCAGATGATCGCCGCTTATCGCGAACGCGGCGCGCTCGCGCAGCCTGAATCGGCGCTCTCGGGCGCGCGCGCTGCCGAAGCGCTCAAGGCGCTCGCTCAGAGCGTGCCTGAAGGCGGCTACATCGGCTTGCAGGCTTACCTGCCGCCAACGCCTGAGACGGACGCCGCGCTGCGCGACCTGCGCCTATGCCTGCGCGATCTGAGCAAGCGCGCCGTCACGCTTGGCTACGGACCGCGTTTCTTGCACAGCACTGGTCAGCTGCACAAAGGCGATGCAGGCAAAGGCGTCTTCGTCCAATTCATCAACGCGCCGCACAGCGACCTGCCAATTCCTGATCAGGCAGGCGCGCCTGAGTCGTCCATCACCTTTGGCGTGCTGAAGCTGGCGCAGGCGCTTGGCGATGCGCAGGCGCTGCGCGAAGCAGGACGGCGCGTCCTGTGCATTGATCTCGGCGCGGATGTGAGCGGCGGCTTGCGCGCCTTGCAGGAAGGACTCACGGCATGAGCGCCGACGTAGACCTGCTCAAGCGGCGCGCTGCCGAGCGCGCTGTGGAATTGGTCGAGTCGGGCATGATCGTCGGCTTGGGCAGCGGCAGCACTGCCAGTCACGCTTTGCGGCGGCTCGCCGAGCTGATCCAGCAAGGCAAACTGCCCGATGTGCGCGGCGTGCCAACCTCGCAGCGCATTGAGCAAGAAGCGCGCGCGCTCGGCATTCCGCTGATCGACCTAGACGAGGTGAGCGCCGTTGACCTGACCATTGACGGCGCTGACGAGGTCGACCCTGACCTGAACTTGATCAAAGGCGGCGGCGGCGCGCTGCTGCGCGAGAAGATCGTGGCGCAGATCAGCCGCCGCGAGGTGATCGTGATTGACGACTCCAAGCTCTCGCCAAAGCTCGGCACGCGCTGGAGCTTGCCTGTGGAAGTGGTGCCTTTCGGTTGGCGCACGCAGGTCGGCTATCTAGAGACGCTGGGCGCAAAGGTGACGCTGCGCCAACAGAATGGCGCGCCTTTTCAGACCGATCAAGGCAACTTGATCCTCGATTGCGCCTTCGGTCCGATTGACGATCCTGTCCAGCTGGCGCTGCGCATCAAGGCGCGCGCGGGCATCGTGGAGCACGGCTTGTTCTTGCGCATGGCAACTGAGGTGATCGTCGCCAGCGTCAGCGGCATTCGGCGCATCACGCGCAGCGCATGACTCACACTGCGCAAAAAACGCTGATCAAGCCGAAGGCGCAAAATGCCTCTGCTTTGTATGCCTTGCGGAAACTCGATCTGAAAACATTAATCAGGCACAGCAATTTAATAATACTGCGCAGTCAAAACAAACCTTTCAAGTGCCGTTTGCACCGAAAACATCGTGGTCGAGTCTTTTGGGAAACTCGGATCGAATTTATGCGGAAAATCGGGCATGGAGAGGACTTGACAAAATTTTTGAGTTGTGTTAGAGTCTCAGCAGTGAGTTGCGGAAAAATGTGCCTCAAAAATCGGGCTGAGAGCTATCTGAATCAGATTTCAGGTCAATAGATATACGCCCGATATGGCGCATAAGGTAACGGTGTTGCAACCACCTACGACCCATTGAGGGTACTGAAACATCCTTCGTCAATGTCCGCCACAAAACTCCAAAACTGGTTGCAACCACCTACGACCCATTGAGG
>DAOTWB010000065.1:0-3495 GCA_034436235.1 Anaerolineae bacterium | reverse complement strand
GGCGCGCGCGATCCACAACAGGTGCAGCAGGCGCTTGAGCAGCGCGACCTGCGCGATAGTCAGCGCACGCCGCTGCAGCCGGCTGAAGACGCCTACTATATCAATACCGACGATCTGGATATTCAAAGCGTGATCGCCCAAGTGCGCGGCTTGATCACAGCTTGGCAGGTGCGCAACGCGCAGCCTTAAACTTCATGCACGGTCACGAAGAGCTTGGGACGGCGGCGAATCTCGTTGTAGAACAACTTGCTGAGCGCCTCTTCCACCTGATCCGCTTTGCTGCGCACGCCGTTCTGCTCAAGCGCCCGCTGCGCAGCTTGCGTAGCGCTTGCGAGCAGCCCTTGTGCAGCCTCGGATGCCACAAAGCCGTATGCTTTGATCTCAGGCGGACAGATCACGCGACCGCTGCTGCGCTCAACCACTGCGCTCAGCACCACCACGCCATCGCGACCGAGCGTCTCGCGCTCTCGGATCAGCCCGCTGTGAACATCGCCGACGCCTGAGCCGTCTACGAAGACATAGCCGCCAGGCACGCGCTCGCCGATCGCCATGCGTCCATCTTCATAGAAGAGCAGCTTCGTGCCGTTCTCCACAACCGCGATCCGCTCGTCAGGGATGCCGACTTGCAGCGCCAGCTCGCGATGTGCCTTCAGGTGGCGCAGCTCGCCGTGAATCGGCACAAAGTTGCGCGGACGCACCAAGTTCAACATCAGTCGCTGCTCTTCTTGGCTGGCGTGACCAGAGACGTGGACTGAGTCAATCGCGTCATAGATCACTTGCGCGCCGCGTTGAAACAAGCGATTGATGGTGCGGCTGACCGTCTCTTCATTGCCCGGAATCGGATGCGCCGAGATAATGACCGTGTCGCCGGGCTGGACGCTCAGCGTGTTGTGGTTGTTGGTCGCCAAGCGGTTCAGCACGGCGCTCGGCTCGCCTTGTGAGCCTGTCACCATGAATGTGATCTCGTTCGGCGGCAGGCTGCGCGCTTCATCAGGGCTGATCAGCAGTCCGCTGGGCAGGTCAAGGTAGCCCAGATTGAGCGCCATGCGCACGTTCTCAGCCATTGACGTGCCGATGATAGCGACCTTGCGTCCATAGCGCTCAGATGCCCACGCCACTTGCTGAATGCGCGAGATGAGCGACGCGAAGCTGGAGACGATCACGCGACCTTTCGCCGCGCGGAAGACGCGGTCGAACGCGCCGTCAATCACGCTCTCCGAAGGCGTCCAGCCGCGCCGATCGGCATTCGTGCTATCCGAGAAGAGCGCTACCACGCTGCGCGCCGAGAAGCTAGCCAGCTTGGCGTAATCTGTCACGCGCCGATCGACAGGCGTCGGATCGAACTTGAAATCGCCCGTGTGGACGAACAAGCCAACAGGCGTGGTGATGCCAAAACCGACGCAATCCGGGATCGAGTGGCAGACGTGAAATGCCTCGATCCAAAACGGCGAGAGGTCTAGCTTATCGCCTGCCTTGAAGACGTTGAGCTTGACTCGGTCGAGCAGGCGCGCTTGGCGCAGCTTGACTTCGATCAAGCCTGCCGTCAGCGGCGTGGCGTAGATCGGCGCGGGAAAGGCGTTCACCACGTGCTGAATCGCGCCCGTGTGATCTTCATGCCCGTGTGTGATCAATATGCCGCGTACGCGCAAGTTGGGCTGTCCGCTCAGGTAGCGGAAATCGGGGATGATGTAGTCAATGCCGAGCATGTCGTTCTCGGGAAACATCAAGCCGGCATCCACGATCAGCACGTCTCTGCCGTACTGAAATGCCATCATGTTCTTCCCGATCTCGCCTAAGCCGCCCAGTGGAATGACTTGCAAGGGCATTTCGCTCATAACGGTTTGGCGCGTACAGCCTGAGCGCTGGCGTTCAGGGCAACCGCTGACTCGCGTTAGCAGCTGCCTTCAACGCCAGAACGCCGCAAGGCGCACGCGCAAGACTCCTTCCTGAATTTCTGATCCGCAGTTTTGCCTATTCTACCACGCATTGCGGCGTTTGTGAACGCAGTAAAAAGCGAGGCAGACACATCGTCTGCCTCGCGCTTGCGTTTTTCAGCTCACTTGGCTTCCCACTCCACCACGTTCCAGAAGGCAGTGCCGCCGCTGATGCGCACGTTGCTCAGGCGCTTGCTGATTGACCAAATATCTTTATCCTGCCACAGCGGCATCCAATACACATTCTCGGTCACGATGCGGCTGATCTTGTGGAAGATCGCCACGCGCTCGTCGTAGTCCACTGTGGTGCGCTGCGCAGCGAAGAGCGCGTCCAGCTCGGCATCGCGCACGTGCGACCAGTTCGCGCCGACGTAATTGTTCTCCGCCGTGTCTATCTCGCTGCTCAAGAAGCGGCTGGTGTTTGGATCAGGGAACTGCGGACTGATTGCCCATTGTGCCACGTCAAACAGACCGCGCGCGATCGGACCCTCGTTCTCATAGCTGGCGAGGAACTGCCGATTCTCGTAGTTGATCAGCTCTGTGGCAATGCCGACGCGCGCCAGCTGCTGCTGAATGACCTGTTGCGCGTCGCGGCGCAGGCTGCGCATATTGGTGGCATAGCGCAGCTTCAGCTGCACGCCGTCTTTGGCGCGAACGCCGTCCGCGCCGAGCGCCCAGCCAGCCTCATCCAAGAGCGCAGCAGCGCGTTCAGGATTGTACTCAGGCGGCTGCAGGCTTGGGTCTTGATAAGGCGTGCCGTCCCAGAAGCTGACCGCAGGCCCTTGCAAATTGTTCAGCAAGCCTTCGATCAGCTCTTGGCGGTCAATGGCGAGGCTGATGGCGCGGCGCACGCGCACATCTTGCAAGGCGGGATGACCGGCGTTCTCGCCTGTGCGCAGGTTGAAGAACCAGCCTTCATTGTAGCCTGATGTGACCGTGACGATCTCCACAGGCGCGCTCGCCTGCAGGTCAAGCGCATCGGCAGGCGCGAGGAACACGCCGAGATCGGACGCGCCTGCCTTGATGGCAGCCACTTGCGCCGCTTCATCAGGCACAATCGTGATCAAAATTTGCTCAACCTTCGGCACGCCGCCGACGTAGTTCGGATTGCGCTCGAAGAGCAAAAACTGACCGCGCGCGTATTCTTTGAGCAGGAACGGTCCGTTCACGACGGTCGGATTGGTGTTCCAATCAGCGCCATCGAGTGTGCCGGCGCTCTCAAAAACAGGTCGCAGCACGTGCGCAGGCAGCACTGCGCCAAACAGATTGGCTGCCCATGGCGCGTACGGCTGCGGGAAAGTGACCACGACGGTCTGCGCATCAGGCGCTGTGACCACTGCGCCGATTGAAGCGCCGAACACGCCGCGTCCAAGCGGACTGTTCTTCTCTGAAGCGTACATCTCGGCAGTGAAGACGAAATCATCGCTGGTGACAGGCGTCCCATCTGACCACTTGGCATCAGGGCGCAAGCGAATGGTGATCACGCGACCGTCGGCGCTGATGCCGCCATTTTCCACTGACGGAATCTCGGCAGCCAGCACAGGCACTAGATTCAGGCTAT
>DAOTWB010000064.1:0-33963 GCA_034436235.1 Anaerolineae bacterium | reverse complement strand
CTGATGGTCGCCAAATACACGCCGACCAAGCCGCTGCCGCTGAGCAAGGCGATGAGCGCGAAGGCGATCTGCAGGCTGATATGGACGACCGAGACGACGCTGGTCATCACCATGCGCTCAGCTGCTAACAGTTGGTTGTGACCGATGTTGCCGATAGTATCTACGATCAGGCTGAGCGCCGCTAACGCCAAGAGCAGGCGAAAACTTGTCTCGTAAGGCAGCGCCAAGCTCAGCAGGATGAGCGCGATATGCGCGCCGATCGCCAGCACAGGCTGCACAGCGAGCGTCGCCGTCAGGTAGCGGCTCGCTTCGCTCGGCTGACGCGCTACATCGCGCAACACGACCAGTCCCATGCCGAACTCAGGCACGGCGGCAGCCGTCGCGAGGATAGCGCCAATCGTTCCCCAGATTCCGTATTGCTCAGCGCCGATGAGCGCCGCCAGCAGCACTGCCCAGCCGAACTGGAAGCCGCGTCCCAGCAGCGTGGCGATGGCGATAGCAGCCGCGTTGCGCGTCACACGCGCCGCGACATCGGCAGACGGTGCATTTTGCTGTGTCACGGCTGAGAAGTGTACCACAGAACAGACTTGTCATGCGCCGTGCGTTCAGCGCAAATGTTGAGCTCTCTGTTGATCTGTGTTAGACTAGCGTTTATGCGCTACGTAGCTTGATGAAAGGAATGATCCATGCAACACATCAGTGAGAGCGTTTCGATCAACGCCACGCCGTCCGCTGTCTGGACGTTGCTGACCACGCCTGACCTGATCCTGAAATGGTTCGCAGGCATTGATACGATCCAAGCCTCGCCTGATTATCCCGCCGTTGGCTCGCAAATTTCGGGCAGCTACAAGGTGATGGGCATCGAGCTGAAAGCCACGCAGACCGTGCAAGCGCTGCAGCCGAATAGCGCGATCCATTACACGCTGGAAGGTCTGGTGAACGGCACGCAGCGCTGGGAAATCGCGGAGACAGGCAGCGGCGTCACGCTCAGCATGAGCATGGATTACAGCATGAGCGGCGGCGTGTTGGGCAAATTGGCAGAGCCTGCCGTACATCAGGTGAACTTGAATAACGCCAAGCAATCGCTGGCGAACATCAAAGCGATGGCTGAAGGCTAGAGCAGCCGATAGAACCAATCGTTCAGGTATAAGACGGCGACTTGCGCGCCTTTCTCGGGCAGCTTGGCGCTGCGCAGGTCGTCGCGCACAAAATGCGCCGTGCCGCGCCGAATCCTCAGATCGGGCAGGATGAACTGATAGCGCAGCCGCACGTAGTAATGTGAGGCGCGCTCTTCGCCTGTACATTCCACAACTTCGCCGCGCACGATCACGCCGTGCCGCTCGTATTGCGTCAACAAGATATTACGTGCTAACGCCCATAGCAAAATCGGCAAGGTCAAGATAGGCGGCACGGTCACCATCAACCAGAGCAGCTCGCTCTCAACAGCCTCAAGGCGACGATTGAGCAAGGTGCTTCTCTCAGGCTGATCGGGCAAGAATTTCACCACCAGACGGCTGCCGACGAAATAGAAGTCATATTCGGCGGCGTCCACACTCACCTCGCGGCTGAACGTGCGTCCATCAGGCAGGCTGAACTGATACGTGATAAACCAACGCGGGTTCAGCGCGCGTCCGTGCGTTTCAACGCGCCGCGCAATGACCTCAGCAGGCGCACGACCGCTGCGCGCGTCCAGCGCGGCATTCTCTTCAGCTTGGTTCACTGCCAACGCGATGAAGAGCAGGCACACGGCTACCGCTCCAATCGCAACGTATAAGTGCGTGCGCTGTGCCAGATGACTGCGCGCCTTGCCTGAGACCAGCGCGTACTCTGTGTGCAACAGGAAGACTGCTTGCGGATCAGGATCGATTGGCACAGATAGATCCGCAGGCGCTGATTGCTCAGCTGATATCAGCGCAGTCTGCGCGCTCTCGGCACTTCGCTTCGCCATGGTCTCTCACAGCCTGCTCAGGACTGCCTGGATTATACACGGACAGAGCGCAGTTTTCTAAGAGCGTCACAGAATTGGCAGAGCGTGCGGGAAGCGCAGCCGCTGAGTGTTATAATCACAAATATGAAAGTTGTGAAGGAGTCCGAGAGATGCGATACAAGGCGCTTGTGCTGATCGTGTGCATCGCCTTGCTGCTGCCGTTTGCGCGGTCAACGGCGCAGGACGACGGCGAGCTGATCATCTTGATGCGCGGCGACCTATGGGCATACAGCGAGTCGAGCGGCACGCTGCGGCAACTGACGCGCTGGGGCTACAATCAGCTGCCCGTCATCTCGCCTGATGGTCAGCGCGTGGCATACGCTTCCGTCGCCGAGATCGCCGTGCCTGTCTTGCAGCGCTTCGGCGAGCTGCCGAACTTGCCGCCGACCAACATCTGGCTCTGGTCGTTGGCGAGCGGACAAGCGACTCGGATTGCGCAGCAGCCTGTCAACGCCAGTTTTGGCACAGGCTTGCCAAACGAGACCTTCATTCGGCGCGGCACGCCTGTCTGGTCGCCTGATGGTCTGCGCTTAGCTTGGATCGAGAGCGTGGTCGTGGGCGATCAGACTGCGCACGCGCTGGTGATCTACGATATGCTGGGCAATCGCGTGCGCGCCAACACGCCCTTGCGCGCCGAAGGACTGACAGAGCTATTCAGTTTTGACACGCCGCGCTGGGATGCCTTTTTGGTGGTGCGCGCCAGCGGCTTGAGCGGTCAAATTTATGCTGAGAAGTTGCTTTTCTTCGACAGTGACGGACAACCGATCAATCAAATTCGCTTGCAAGACGGCGGCGGCGCGCTCATTCAACACTACGAATGGGCAAGCCTGAACGGTCAGCCGTATGTGGCAGCGCTTCTCTCGAACAACGCTTGGACGCTGATCAATCCGTTCAATGGCTCGCGCTTGAATCCGCCAAGCGTGGTCGAGCGCTTCAGTCCGCGCGCGCCGAACGCCGTTTCGGTCTATTTTCTGATAGCGACAGACGGCACAGGCTATCGCTGGCGCGGCGTCGCCAATCGGCAAGAGGTTGTGTTGCCGTTCAGCGGATTGCCTGAGCAGCTCTCGATCGCCGCCTCAGGCTCAGCAGTGGCATGGGCAGCTGAGGACGCGATTTATATCCTGCGCAACGGACAGACGCGCAAGATCGTCGGGACGGAGCGCGCGGCAGGCGATACACGCCCGATGGCGGTCGCTTGGAGCTATAACGCATGGCGCGTGCAGCCTGCAGGCATCCTGCAGCCGCCGACGCCGCAGCCCGTGCCTGAGTGCGCGCTTGCCACGCGCCTGAGCATCGGTTTGCGCGCCCGCGTGACCAGTTTTCCGCCGCAGGCGAACGCCCTGAACAGCCAACCGTCGCGCCCAAGCCGCGATCCGCGCAGCGTCTCGCTCGGCGTCATCCCTGTCGGCGGCACAATGACGCTGCTCAACGGACCTGTCTGCAATGACGGCGTGTTGTGGTGGCAAGTGAACTACAACGGCATCATCGGCTGGACAGGCGAAGGCGCGAATGGCGTGTATTGGCTTGAGCCGTTGACAGGCGCTAACGCTTGTCCGCCGTTGCTGCCGCCGCGCTTGCGCATTGGCAGCACAGCGCGCGTCACGCCCGGCGCGCCGAACGCCTTGCGCACGCAACCTACCGTCAACAACCAGCTCAGCCGCGTGATCGGCAGCATTCCCGGCGGTCAAACTTTCACCGTGCTGAACGGTCCGATCTGCGCCGATGGCTACACATGGTGGCAGGTCAACTATCAAGGCATGGTCGGCTGGACTGCCGAAGGCGAAGGCGCGACTTACTGGCTAGAGCCTATTCAATGAAGACGATGTTATATCTCAACGTCGTCTTAAGTTATCCGCAGAAAGGCGGATCGGATGCTTATGAGCGCGCTTGCGCCTACAGGTCTTTCACAACGCTACATTTTAGGCGAAGCGCTGGGACGCGGCGGCATGGGCGCTGTGTTCCGCGCTCACGATCGGCTGACGGGCGAGTCGGTCGCGTTGAAGCGCCTCAGCGCGCCACTTGAGACGCTCGATTTCAGCTCGCGCGGTCAAGGCAGCTCAGCGCTCGCGCTCGCCAACGAGTTTCGGCTGCTCTCATCGTTGCGCCATCCGAACATCATCGCCGTGCGCGACTACGGCTTTGACGAGCGCGGACAGCCTTTCTACACTATGGAGCTGCTCAACGCGCCGCAGAACATCCTGAGCTTCGGCGCTGAGCGCTCTAACGCCCAGAAAATGGCGCTGATCGTGCAGGTGCTGGAAGCGCTCACTTATCTGCATCGCTGTCGCGTCCTGCATCGCGATCTAGCGCCGAACAACCTGCTCTTCGCCGATGGTCGCCTGTGCGTGGTGGATTTTGGACTTTCCACGCTGCGCGGTCAGCGCGTCGGCTTGGCAGGCACGCTGCCTTATCTGGCACCTGAGCTGCTCTCTGACGGTCAGCCGAGCGAGGCGAGCGACCTGTACGCGGTCGGTGTGCTTGCCTACGAGCTGCTGAGCGGCTTCAATCCGTTCAAAGCGGATACCGTGACACAATTGCTGGAGAACATCCTGCACTTGATGCCCGATCTCAGCGTGCTGGACGTTGATTTCGCCACGCGCCATCTGCTTGAGCGCCTGTTGGCGAAAAATCCTGCTGAGCGCGCTCAGGACGCCGCTGCTGTGATCGCTGACTACTACGCAATGAGCGACGCGCCGCTGCCGCAACAAACTGTCGAAATTCGAGAGAGCTTTTTGCAGTCGGCGCGCTTCATCGGACGCGAAGCGGAGCTAGGGCAGCTGATCGGCGCGCTTGAGCAGGCTGAGCGCGGTCAAGGCGCGCTGTGGCTGATCGGCGGTGAGAGCGGCGTCGGCAAGTCGCGCTTTGTGGACGAGCTGCGCACGATTGCTCTAGTGCGCGGCATGATCGTGCTGCGCGGTCAAGCGATCAGCGATGGCGGCACGCTCTATCAGGCTTGGCAAGCCATCCTGCGCGAGCTGGTGCTGCATTGCGCGCCTTCCGCGCTTGAGGCGAGCATTCTGAAGCCTTTCGTGCCTGATCTAGAGAGCTTGCTCGGTCAGCCGATCAAAAATCCGCCCGATCTAGAGCCGAAGAAAGTCCGTGAGCGCTTTTTCGATACAGTCGAGGCACTTTTCCGTCGTCTGGCGCGCCCTGCGCTCGTGATCTTGGAAGACATTCACTGGTCAGGACGCGGCTCACTGCAGTTGCTGGATCGGCTGAGCGACCTCGCTCAGCAATTGCCGCTCTTGCTCGTGGCGACCTATCGCGAAGAAGAGCGCGCCGACTTGATCGAGCTGCTGCCGCGCGCGCAGCGCATCAGCTTGGCGCGCTTGACACCTGCGCAAATGGCGAGCCTGACCGAGGCGATGATCGGCACGATCAACAACACAGCGATGCTCGCGGACTTGTTGCAAAGCGAGACCGAAGGCAACGCGCTCTTCATGATCGAAGTGCTGCGCGAGCTGGCGCAGCTCGCCGGTCACTTGGATCAGATCGGCGTGGTGACCTTGCCGCAGCGTCTGTTCAGCGGCGGCATTCAGACCGTCCTGCGCAGGCGTTTGGCACGGCTGCCTGAGGCAGCGCGCAGCTTGCTGACGCTCGCAGCTATTGTCGGCAGGCAGCTCGATCTGGCGCTGCTGCGCGAGTTAGGAGAGCAGGTCGCCTCAACGCTCGATTTTGAGACGTGGCTCGATCTGTGCGCCAATCGCGCCATTCTTGAGCGCGTTGACGATCAGTGGCGCTTCACGCACGATAAACTGCGCGAGACGCTCTTGGCAAGCCTTGCCAAAGCTGAGTTCGCAGCGCTCAGCCGTCAAGTAGCTCAAGCCATTGAGCAGCGCTATCCTGATGACTCGCATCACTGGGAAGCGCTGGCACATCACTGGGCAAACGCCAGGCATTTGGTGAAAGAAGCGCACTACAAAGCGCGGGCAGGCGCACAGGCTGTGCAGCGCTACGCTTACGCACGCGCCATACCGCTCTTGGAACGCGCCTTGGGGCTCGCCGATCAGGTCGGCTTCAGTGCCTTGCAGAGAGCGCGCCTTGAGCGCAATCTGGGCAGAGCGCAGCAAGACGTCGCACAGCGCGAAGTGCATTATCAGCGCGCGCTGCACTTGCTCGGGCAGCCGTTTCCGTCAAAAAGCGTGTCGCGCCCGCTGATCGGCGCGTTCATGCGGCAAATTTTGTTGCATCGCACGTTGCCACAGCGCTTTTATCGCAGCTCGGCGCGGCGCGCTGAATACATTGAAGAATCAGCGCTCATCTATCAAGATTTGAGCGGCGAGTATTGGAATACGCAACGGCTGACGGCAGGCGCGTATGCCGTCATGCGCGCCTTGAACTTGGCTGAGACGCTGCCTGCGCCAACCGTCGTCCTAGCGCGCGCTTACGTCGGCGCCACCATCGGCATGGGAACTGTGCTTGGCTTGCACAGCGCCGCGCGCTTTTACGGACGTAAGGCGCTGGAGAGCGCACGGCGCGTCCAAGATGAAGACACGCTCGCTTACGTGCTGAATGGCGTCGGCATTGCGGCGTACTATCGCGGCGAGCGAGAAGCACAGGCGCTCTTCCTAGACTCTGCCAAGCGCTACCGTGCGATTGGCGATACGGACACTGCCGCTGTCGCGCAGATCAACGCTGCCTTGGCGGCTTACCACTTTGGCAATTGGCGGCTCACACTGCGCTGCCTTGCGACGGTTGATAAGCGCTCGCCGCGCCTGAAATTCCTGCAGTATCGCATGTGCTACTACGAAGCGCAAGCCTTGCTGAACTTAGGTGAGCGGCAACAAGCGCTGACGCGCATGGCTGAAGTCCAGCTGCCTGACGATTCGCGTCTGTATGACGACGACGTTGAATACAGCACAGGTCTGGCACTGATGATCCTGCGCGCTTTGCAGCAATCTGATCTGGCGACGGCTGTGGAATGGCTGAGACCTGCGCTGAGCTACCTTGAGTCGGTGCGCGGCGACTCGGATGAGCTTATCTCAGCAATTTTAGAGGTCGTTGCGCACTTACCTGCCTCAGCGCGCGCGACGTACTTATCTGAGCTTGCGCCATACCTGAGCGCGCTGCGCCGCCTTGTGCGCACGCGCTGGATATCTCGCGCTGAGTACTATCGCTTGCAAGGTCTATGGTCTTGGCTGAGCGGCGATGAGCGAGCGGCGTGCGCCGCATGGCAGAAAGGCATCGCCTTCGCCAAGCAATACGGCTTGCGGACGGCGCTGTGGCTGCTCTACAAAACACATGGCGCGCAGAGCGGCGACGAGCGCCTGCTGACCGAAGCCGAGACGCTCGCTGCTGCGCTGCGCGCCGAAGCGCTGAACGACCGCTCAGACGCTCAGGATATGCACGACGGCGGTACCGCCTAAGCCGCCAAGCGTCTGCGTCATGCCGACTCGCGCCTCTGGCACTTGGTTAGCGCCTGCCTTGCCGCGCAATTGCAGCACAACTTCAACTGCTTGGTAGACGCCTGTGGCGCCAAGCGCGTTGCCGCGCGCCTTCAAGCCGCCGAAGGTGCTGATCGGCAGCTCGCCTGTCAAGCCGATCTTGTTCTCAGCCGCCAGCCGCCAACCTTCGCCGATCGCTGCGAAGCCGCTCGCTTCAAGTGCCAACGTCGTCATGATGGTCGCCGAGTCGTGCAGTTCCAGCACGTCAATCTCGCTCTGCGAAAGCTCAGCGGCGCGCAAGGCTTTGCTCACAGCTTGCTGGACTGCGCTCAAAAAGAGCGGATTAGCGCGATCATGCACGGCGAGCGCGTCTGTGGCGGCAGCGCTCGCGCGCAGACGGATCGGCTGTGGCACCAGATCAGTGGCGCGCTCAGTCGTGGTCAAAATGACGGCGGCGGCGCCATCTGCCTCAGGCGCGACGTCGAACAAGTTGATCGGCTCTGCCACCAGCGGCGCGGCGGCAAAGCGCTCTGCCTTGATCAAGTTGCGGTACATCGCGTTCGGATTCTTGCTGCCGTTGGCGTGCGCATTCACGCTGAAATTGGCGAAATCTGCCACGCTCACGTTGTACTGCGCCATGTAGCGCCGCATCAGCATCGCCATGATCGCCACAGGCGTCGCGCCGTGCGCCGCTTCATACTCGCTATCGAGGAACGTTGAGAGCGCTGCCGTGCGCGCGCTGCCGACCACATCGGTCACTTTTTCTGCGCCTAGCACCAGCACGGTCTGCGCCGCGCCGCTGGCGACCATCAGCGCGCCTTGCCGCAGCGCCAAAGCGCCGCTGGCATCTGCGCCTTCCACGCGAAATGCCTCAACGCCGCGCAGTCCTGCAAAATCGGCGATCAGCGCGCCGAGATGATGTTGGTCGCTGATGGCGCCGCCGAGCGCATTGCCGATCACGAGCGCGTCGAGCGTCTCAGGCGCAATGCCCGCATCCTGCAGCGCCGCTTCAATCGCTTGCAAGCTCAAATGACGCAGCGATGTGTCCCAGTGTTCGCCGACAGGCGTCTGTCCAACGCCGATGATAGATACGTTTTGCATGATGCTCACTCCTGCGTCACTCGATGTGCAGCTTGTTGCGATAGCGCGTGTAGACGGCGTAGTCAATGACCGTGCGGCGCGCGATGTACGTGCGCGTGAGCGGCGCAAGCCGTTGCCGCTCTAGAATCTTCTCAGTCACCGTCAGGTCGAAGGCGTCTGAGCCTGCGCCGCTGCCATAGCTGACGCACAAAATGCGGTCGCCCGGCTTCGCTTCATCCAAAATAGCGCTCAGACCGAGCAGGCATGAGCCTGCATAGACGTTGCCAACTTCATTGGCGAGCAGACCGAGCTTGATCTGTGCATCGGTGAAGCCGAGCGTCTTAGCGGCGCGCTCAGGGAATTTGACGTTCGGCTGATGGAAGACGGCATGCGCGTAATCGCTCGGCTTCGTATCCATCAAGCGCATGAGCGCCTCAGCCGCGCCATGTGTGTGCGCGAAATAAGCAGGCTCGCCTGTGAAGCGGTCGCCGTGCGAAGGATACTTGACCTCAGCGCGTCGCCAGAAATCAGGCGTATCGGTCACGTAGCTGTACGAGCCGTTGAAGATAGCGAGCGCGTTCTCTGCCGCGCCGACGATGTACGCCGCGCCGCCGCTGGCAGCCGTGTACTCCAGCGCGTCGCCCGGGCGACCTTGCGCCGTATCCATGCCGATGCTCATGGCGTAAGCCGCCATGCCGCTGCCTACAAAGCCGATGGACGCCTGCAGCGCCTCTGAGCCTGCCTTGCACGCGAATTCCCAGTCAGCGGCTTGCACGGCAGGCGCCGCGCCAATTGCCTCAGCCACCACTGTGCTGGTCGGCTTGACCGCATAAGGATGGCTCTCCGAGCCGACCCAGACTGCGCGCAAGGCAGTCGGCGCGATCTGTGCGCGCGCCAATGCGTTGCGCGCCGCCTCAATCGCCATCGTGATCACATCTTCATCCAAGCCGGCGACCGCTTTCTCTTTCACAGGCGAGCCGCCTAAGCTGTTCGTCCACACGCGCGCAACTTCGCTGCCCGGCAGCCGATAGCGCGGCACGTACGCGCCATAGCCGATGATGCCGACAGGCTGCGAAGGCTTCAAAATGCCACGCGGATCGAAAGTCTTCGGAAGTTCGTTTGTCATCGCTCACTCCATCTGAAAATGCTCAGTCCTGCGCTCAGCGGCGTGGACTGTGAAGCTCAACTGTTCTCATTGAGCGCCGCCACAAGCTGTTTGGCGCGCTCCAGACGCACATTGCCTTCTGCCAGCAGCTGCGCCACCACTTGCGAGACTTGGTCGCCTGTGGCGCCGGCGGCAAGCGCCATTTGGCGCGCGTGAAGGCTCATGTGACCGCGCTGAATGCCTTCTGTCGCCAAGGCGCGCACGGCTGCCAAGTTCTGCGCTAAGCCGACGCACACAATGACTTCTGCCAACTCGCGCGCGCTCTGCACGCCCAGCAACTTGAGCGCAGCGCCTGCCGCAGGATGCACGCGCGTGGCGCCGCCGACAATGCCGACTGCCAACGGCACGCGCAATTCGCCGCACAGATCGCCATTTTCCGCTTGCCACCAGCGCGTCAGGCTTGTGTAGCGCCCATCGCGCGCGGCGTAAGCGTGAGCGCCTGCTTCAAGCGCACGCCAATCGTTGCCTGTAGCGATGCAGACTGCGTCCATGCCGTTCATGATGCCTTTGTTGTGCGTAGCGGCGCGGTATGGATCGAGTTCGGCGAACACGCTCGCCTCGACGACGGCGCGCGCCACTTGGACGCCGTCGAGCGTCTGCGTGGCAAGCTCAGCGGCAGGGATGCGGCACGTTGCCCACGCCTTGCGCTGATCGGTCAGGTTGCTCAAAATGCGCAGGTGAACGCGTCCGCCACTGATGTCTGCTAGGAGCGGCGCGATCTGCTCGCAGGCTGTGTTGATAGCATTGGCGCCCATCGCGTCGCGCACATCGTAGAGCAGATGCACGATCACCATCTCGCCGAGCGGCGTGCCTGAGAATGGACGTGCAATCACATCGCGCGCGCCGCCGCCGCGCCGCACAATCGAAGAGGTCGGATCGTCAGCGGCAGCCAACAGACACTCGCGCTGTGCCAGAATTTGCGCCGCCGCCGCCTGCGCATCGGGAATATCCAGCACCTGCAGCTGCCCGATCATGATCGGCGCGTCGCTGCCCGCTTGGAAGCCGCCGCCTGCGCGGATCAGCTTGGCGGCGTAGCTGCAGGCAGCCACGACGCTCGGCTCTTCTATCGCCATCGGCACCAGATAATCGCGTCCGTTGATCAAAAAGTTGGTGGCAATGCCGAGCGGCAGTGCGAAGACGCCTATCGCGTTCTCGATCATGTGATCGGCGTGCGCTGCGTCCAGCCCTGCTGTGCCTTCCAGCGCAGCGCGCTCAGCGTCGTTCAAGGCTGCCCATTCGGCGATCAGCTGCAAGCGCTCGGCAAGGCTGCGCTGATAGAATGCGGGCAGTCGGCTTGATTTTTGGCTGCGTATTTCGCTCATGGTCTCAATTCTGAACGTTCGGCGGCAAAGTGCCTAGCGATCGGCGAGGCATGATAGTGGTCAGAAGCTCTCAAAAACTATCAGGTTTGTGAAAAATGTCTCAAAAGAGGCAAAAAACAGGACGGCTCTGCGCCGTCCTGTCAGACTGTATTGTCAAGGCTCAGTTCGACTCAGGCGAGAAGACATCCACGGCGCCTTCGACCAGCGTGCTGGACGGATAGTCGGTTAGCGTGCTGTGTTCAACGCCGTTCGGACTCTCGATAGTGGTCATCACCAGCTCGCCATCGGCGGCGTCAATCAAGACAGTGCTGCCGACCTTGAAAGTGCCTGCCAAGATGCCGTCCGAGAGCCGATCTTCGACCATGTTGGTGATGACGCGGCGCAGCGGACGCGCGCCGTACTCAGGATCGTAACCTTTCTCGCCCAAGAGCGCTTTGGCAGCGTCGGTCACTTCAAGCGTCAGATTGTGTTCAGCCAAGCGCTCGCGCACCTTGTTGATCTCCAAGTCCACGATCTGCATCAGTTCTTCGCGCGTCAGCGAGCGGAAGACGATGGTGGCGCTCACGCGGTTGAGAAACTCAGGACGGAAGGCGCGGCGCAGCTGCTCCATCACCTTCTTGCGCATCTCTTCGTAGTCGCGCGCCTGCTCAACGGTCTCGTCGCGCGGCATATCGAAGCCAAGCACGTTGCCGCGTTTGATAACCTCAGCGCCGACGTTGCTGGTCATCACGATGATCGCGTTGCGGAAGTCCACTTTGCGTCCGCGCGCATCAGAGAGCCGTCCTTCTTCCATGATCTGCAGCAGCATGTTGAACGCCTCAGGATGCGCCTTCTCGATCTCATCGAAGACGACGATGGAGTATGGACGACGGCGCAAGGCTTCCGTGAGCTGACCAGCATCTTCATAGCCGACATAGCCGGGCGGCGCGCCGACCAAGCGCGCAACTGTGTGGCGTTCCATGAACTCGCTCATGTCCAGCTGGATCAGCGCGTCTTCGCTGCCGAACATGAACTCAGCCAGCGCTTTGGTCAGTTCGGTCTTGCCGACGCCTGTTGGGCCTAAGAAGATGAACGAGCCAATCGGACGGCGTGGGTCTTTCAAGCCGGCGCGCGCGCGGCGCACCGCTTTGGCGATCGCCTCAATCGCCTCATGCTGACCGACAATGCGCTTGTGCAGGAAGTCTTCCATATGCAGCAAGCGCTCAGACTCGTCGCCGCTGATGCTGGTGACCGGGATACCTGTCCACATCGAGACGACTTCCGCCACATCCTCAGCGGTCAAGCGCGGCTTGTTGGTCTCAGGATTCCAGCTGGCTTTCAGGGCGCTCAGCTGCGCCGAGAGTTCGGCAGCGCGCGCGCGCAGCTCAGCGCGCTGATTTTCATCGAGGAAGGTGTCTTCTTCCAGCTCCTCGTTGATCTGCGCAAGCTCGGCTTCGGCGCGGCGCACGCGGATCGCCTCTGGCGACTTGTACATGCGGACGCGGCTGGCGCCTTCGTCAATCAGGTCAATCGCCTTATCGGGCAGGAAGCGATCTGGCACATAGCGCGCCGAGAGATGCGCGGCTGCTTCAATCGCCTCTTGCGTGATCTCAAGGTTGTGATGCGCTTCGTAGGCTTCCTTGATACCTTGCAGAATCTCGATGGTCTCTTCGATGGTTGGCTCGTCCACGAAGATCGGTTGGAAGCGGCGCGCGAGCGCAGCGTCGCTCTCAATGTGCTTGCGATACTCGTCAAATGTGGTGGCGCCGATGCATTGTAGCTCGCCGCGCGCCAGAGCAGGCTTCAGGATATTGGCGGCGTCTACGCTGCTGCCTGCCGAGCCTGCGCCGACCAGCATATGCACTTCATCAATGAACAGGATGCTATCCGAAGACTTGAGTTCTTCGATCACGCGTTTCAAGCGCTCTTCAAATTGACCGCGATACATTGTGCCTGCCACAAGGCTGCCAACGTCCAGCTGCAGCACGCGCTTATCCAGCAGCGTAGCAGGCGTCTCGCGATTGACAATGCGCTGCGCCAAGCCTTCCACAATAGCCGTCTTGCCAACGCCTGGCTCGCCGATCAGAGCAGGATTGTTCTTGGTACGGCGGCTGAGAATTTGAATGACGCGCTCAATCTCGACCTCGCGCCCGATGACAGGATCGAGTTTGCCTTCTTCGGCGAGCGCAGTCAAGTCGGTCGCCAGCTGATCGACCAAAGGCGTCTTCACGCTTTGACGGCGCGGCGCAGGCGGCGGCGTTGTGCTGCTCTGCGGCTGCGGCGGCGTTGGCTTGTTGGGCTGAGCAGGGCTCTCTTGCAGCACGCGGCGCGTCTGTCTGCGCACGTCGTCGGGCTTGATGCCGAGCTTCTTCAGCACCTCGATGGCAACACCTTCTTCTTGGCGCACCAGACCGAGCAACAGGTGTTCCGTGCCAATGTAATGATGTCCCATGCGGCGCGCCTCTTCAAGCGCCAATTCCAGCACACGGCGCGTGCCGGGCGAGAGATCGAGCCGCGTGTTCGGCTGACGCTGTCCGGGATGCGTCAGTTGCTCCACCAGCTGTTCCACTTTGCGCACCTCGACGCCGAGATCGCGCAAAACACGCCCTGCCACACCGCCATCTTCGCGCATCAAGCCCAGCAGAAGATGCTCTGTGCCAACATAGCTGTGTTGCATCCGTTCAGCTTCCTCTTGCGCCAGGATGAATACTCTCCGCGCGCGTTGAGTGAAGCGTTCCATTTTATCTGCCACGTCGAACTACCTCCATCGCCCTTGCTTTCCCACGACAATGTTGTTATCTCGCGAAAGGCTTTTCTTTCCACACCTGTGGGCGATTGCGCCAAACTCAATCTGGGACGCGGCGCAAGTTGGGAAATAAGCCGTTTCGAGCGCTATCCTCGATCTAGCGAAGCGCAATGGCAGCGCTTAGCGCTAGGTTACACATAATTATACGCACAACCACGCGCTCTGACGAGTCCCGTCTCTCTATGTGTTTTATAAGAGAATGTGAAAACGCTTGGTCTGACAGCTACCAAAGCGCTTGTGCGCTCTGTTGAACGGCGCGATAGCGTGCATAGAGCGCCGTGTAATGTGCATGTGCCTCTCGATCAGGCGTGTATATACGTGCTGGACGAAAAGCGCTACGGCTTGCCGTCTGAATGTCGCTGAACATGCCGACGCCAACTCCTGCCAAAAGCGCCGCACCTTTTGCGCCGAACTCATGTCCTTGCGGCACAACGACAGTTGCACCCAGACAATCCGCCATGAGTTGTGACCAAAATGCACTGCGTGCGCCGCCGCCTGCGAAAATGACTTGCGCAGGCAACTCGCCAAGCGCGCTGTAGCAATCGCGTGCTGCCAAAGCAACGCCTTCATAGACCGCGCGCAGCAGATCAGCGCGTGTATGTCCATCATGCAGACCGACGAATTGCGCGCGCGCTGCAGGTGCCACAAATGGCGCAATCAGACCTGCACGGCTGAGATACGGCAAATATATCACGCCGTCGGCGCCAATTGATCGGCGGCTCGCTTCTGCTTCGATGCGTTTAAAACGCTCGGCTGCTTTTGCGGCACCAAGTTCGGCGTAAAACTGCCTGATCGCCCAATCTAGGTTCGTTGTGCCTGCCACGTTCATCAAGGCGCGAAACCAGCGCTTGTGCGGCTGATAGAAAAGCAAGCCGACCAGTGGCGGCTCAAACATCGGCTGCTCGAAGACGCGACATACTTGCAAGTTTGTGCCAAGCACCATGAACGCTGTGTCTGCTTCGGTTGCGCCCAGACCGAGTGCGTTGCATGGCACGTCACCTGCGCCTGCCACAAGCGGCGTGCCTGCTTTCAATCCGATCAGCGCCGCCGCTTGCGGCTGCAGCCGCCCGATCACGCGATCAGATGGCTGCACAGGCGGCAACAATCTACGCTGCGCCTGAATGCCAAACCACTCCCACAGCATCTCAGGCGATTGTTGTGTGCGCGTATCGCCCGGTAGCACGGCAGCCTCGCTCGAGTCAATCTGCGCGACGCCGCTCAACTGGTAGACGATCCAATCCTTGCTCGAAAAGACCCATCGCGCACGTTGCAAGGCTTGTGGCTCATGCTCTTGCAGCCAGCGCAACACGAGCAACGTTGCGCCCGATTCGACAACGCAGCCGTCCATTGCAAAAATGCGCGCGGCAAGATCAGGTTGTTGAGCAGTCAGCTGTGACCAAAGCGCCTGTGTGCGGCTATCGCACCACAGGATAGCGTTGCGCACAGGCTCGCCTTCTGCATCTATGAGCCACGCGCCGATCATGTTGCCTGTCACGCCAACTGCGGCGACTTCACGTCCTCGCCCTTCAGACGAGTTCAATACAGCCCTCATGACGTCGCAGCAGGTGTGCCAAGTCGCCAGCATGTCGGCTTCCATCCAGCCGCTGCGTGACTGCAAAACTTGCGTTGATTGTCGGCAACTGACCAGTTCCTGTCCCTCAGCGTCGAAAAGCGCCGCTTTGATCACGGAAGTGCCAACATCAACGCCCAGCAGATACATGACATGCCTGCCCTAGACCTTCACAGCGCCTTGTGTCAATCCGCTCACAAAGCTGCGCCCGAAAAGCGCAAACACGATCACCAAAGGCAAGGTCATGGCTACTGCGCCTGCCATCAGCAAGCCCCAGTCAATTTGATACTGCCCGATGATGCCTGCTAGGCCCGGCGGCAATGTGCGCAGCGCATCTGTGTTGATCAAAATTGAGGCGAATAAATACTCCGTCCAAGATGTGACGAAGCAGAAAATGCCTATGGCAGCGATGCCCGGCGCGATCAACGGCAGCACAATCCGCCACAGCACAAAAAGCTGTCCTGCGCCGTCCACAAGCGCAGCATCTATCACATCTTGCGGCACGTTGCGGAAAAATGCCTGCAGCAACCAGACTGCAAACGGCGCCGTCAGCGTGACGTTCACGATGATTAGCGCGAAATAAGTGTCAATCAAACCGAGCGCGCTCAGCACGAAATAAAGCGGCACTAACAGCAAGACAGTCGGAAATGCATAAGCCACCAACATAGCGCGCAGAAACACGCGGCGTCCTACAAATTTTGTCTGGTAGACTCCATAGCCTGCCAAAACGGCTAAGCTCACGCTGATGATCATCGTGCTGAGCGAAATGACCGCTGAGTTGAATGTATAGGTCGGAAAGTTGGAAGCGCTCAACAACTTCTCGTAGTGCTGTGTGGTGAAACTTTGCGGCACAAGCGTGACTCGGCGCGCGATCACCTCACGTGGCGTCTTGACAGATGAAGCAGCCATCCAATAGATCGGGAACAAAATCACGAACAAGACTGCCAACAGCGCCGCCGTTCCCAGCAACTTGCCCCAGAAAGACATTCGCATTCAGCGCTCCCGTTCAGGCGAACCGACCAATCGTAGGAATAGCGCAGCGCACGCCAGAAGCAAGATGCCGAAGATCACTGACGCCGCCGCTGCCTCACTCAACCGATATTGCTTGAAAGCTGCGTTGTAGATGAACACGGGCAAAGTTGTCGTCCCATCAGACGGACCGCCTTGCGTGAGCAGCCAGATGACATCGAACACGTTCACTGACCACAAAAAGCCGATCAAGCCAAGCGAAGCAAGCACAGGCTGCAATGAAGGCAACGTGATATGCCGAAAGCGCTGCACTGCGGATGCTCCGTCCACTTTAGCTGCCTCATACAGCTCATCGGGAATGGCTTGCAAGCCTGCCAAGATGAAAAGCGCCGTCAGCGGAAACCATCGCCACGAGTTGATCACGATCAAGGTGATCATGGCGCTCTCGGCTGAGCCAAAAAATGAGATTGGCAAGCGGATCAAGCGCGCCTCGATCAGCAGCGCGTTGATCAAGCCGCCGCCTGCGCTGCTCAGCATCCATCGCCAGATGATGACTAACACTGCTGTTGGAAGCACCCACGAAAGCAGTATCCACATCCGTGCAGCACGCGCTAAGCGCAAGCGCTGATTGAGCAAGATCGCCACGAGGAAACCAAGCGCCGTTTGCAAGACCGCATTGCCAACTACCCACAGCACACTGCGTCCCGCTGCTGCCCAAAAGGCGCCGTCGCTCAGCACGCGCCCATAATTCGCCAGTCCGATGTAATTGCTGGCGGTGCCAACAATGCGCATGTCCTGCAAGCTCAGCCCAACAGCGCCGATGAGCGGTATAATGACGGTCAGGAGTAGCCACAATACGAGCGGCGCGATCAGCACATAGCCTAGTGAGAAGCGCTGACGCGGCAAGGCTGACGCGGTCTGACCTGAAAGCGCGATGGCACGCATGATAGCTCACTTTCCAAGATATAGCGCCGTCTCTCCGCTCAGCGCGAAGAGACGGCAGATACCTGCTTAGCGTGTAGCCGCTGTCATTTGTTCTTGTCCCCACTTGACGGCGTCAGCAGGGCTTAGACCATCTATCAACATGCGTTGTAACGCGGCTGAGAGCAAGTTCTGGGCAGAGATGGCGCCGATCGCTTGGAAAACACGCCCTTTTGTGAAGCCGAAGAGCGCACCACGCTTGGTATTTTCCACCATCGTCTCAACCTGCGAGCGATACTTGATCGTCAACGGATCGTTCCAGAAGCTATCAGCTGTGGCGCCATCAGCCGTCACAGGCAAGAACAAGCCCGGCTCCATATTCAGGAAGCGTCCATAGTTCTCTGGCTCAAGCAACCAGCTCAAGAACTTAGCCGCCGCCGCTTGGCGCTCAGGATCGGCAGTTGTGAGCAGCGCTGCATTGCTGTAGTAAATAGCGCCTTCCATGCCTTCTGCAGAGACAGGGATAGCCGTCACGCCTAGCATATCGGCATCCATGCCCGATTGTTGCTCCCAAGTTGTGATAACTGTGAATTGGAAGATCATCGGCACAGTGCCGCTTGCCAGCGCCGCTTCTGCCTCTCCCCACGTCCAGCTCACGCTATCAGGCGGCGAGAACTGCCACAGTGCCTTGTACGCCTCGAAGGCTTTGACAGTGGCAGGATTTTCGAAGGCAATGCTGCCGTCTTCATTGAAGAGTTCGCTGGCGCCAGCTGTCAGCATGATGTTGTACAGCACTTGATCAGTGTAAAGCTGCTTATTGGCAGGCAGACCGATGCCGTAGACGCCGTTTTCAGGATCGTGGAGCTTCTCAGCGGCTGCCAATAGATCGTCCCATGTCTTCGGCGCTTCCAAACCTGCCTCAGCGAACATTGCCTTGTTATACCACAGCGAGTGAACCATGCCGTAGAGCGGCACTGCCCAAATCTCACCATTGTAGCTGTACGGCTCGACAGCAGCCGATACAAACTTGTGCTTGGCATCCAGCTCTTTGACCAGCCCAGTCACAGGCTTGACGGCGTCCGTGCCAAGCAGCACAGTCGTGAAGTCCGGGATGCCGAACATGATATCAGGCAGACCGCCCGCCTGAGCTGCCAGCGGCGCTTTGGTGTAGATTTCGCCCCAGTTCTGCACCTCTTGTCTGATCTGAATGTCAGGATTGGCAGCGTTCCACTCGTCCAGCAATTCCTGCACGCGCTTCACACGATGCGGCGGTTGCTCCATGTGCCACATGGTCAGCGAAAGCGCAGCGTTTGTCGGCTGTGCGCTCACGCTCAGAAGCGTCACCGCGAGAGCAAAGCTCAAAAACAGAATAGCGACTTTACGAGACATCTCAAACTCCTCCAATGCTTTCAAGTTTCTGTACAATAACTCTGTTGCTACACAGAGCCGTACACACGCTTTACAGATGCGGATTGCGCTTCCGCCATTGCTCAACCAGCCGATGGTTATGCTCAGCAGCGCCTTGCATGTTGGCGCTGATGTAGATCGGCGGCGACGCATCGCCCAACTCGGCGGCAAGGCGCGCTGCCACTTCCACCAGCAAGCCGTTGAGCAAGAAAGCGCCAACGACCGTTGAAGACGGACCGACGCGAGTTGGCAGATTATCCAACGCAATTAAAGCATCGCCTGCTTGACCGCGATTATCAAGCACAACGTCTGCTACATCCATCAGCTTCACGCCGTGCGCGCTGGCAGATGCCTGCCGCGCGTAATCCAACGCAACCATCGCAATTACCTTCATGCCATGCTGACGCGCTGCCTGCGCCATCTCGATAGGCACGGCATTCACGCCACTGTTCGATATCACGATCAGGCAATCGCGTGCGCATGGCTGGTAGCGCGCCAGAAGCGTAGCGGCGATGCCCACTTGCCGCTCAGCAGTCGTGCTTAGCACTGCTCCTTCGTGCAGCATCAGCGATGAATGTAAAATCGGCACGACGCACGCCAAGCCGCCTGCGCGGTAATGTCCTTCTTCTGCCAGCAGATGGCTATGTCCTGAGCCGAAGATCAGGATGCGACCGCCGTTGCGCGCCGACTCGGTCATCAGGTTGGCTGCTGCCGCAAGCGCTGCCTCTTGGTCAAGCGCGCGCTTTTGCAGCGCCAGCACAGCTTCAAAGTAGCGTCGTGCATACTCAGGCAGGCTCATGGCAGCATCACCTGTGCGCGCATGGCGCGTAGCGAGACTTGGAACTCGTAGTATGCGCCATGATAGGCAGAGGAGACGTATTCAATCGGCTGGTCAGCGCTATCAAAAGTGACTCGCGTCACGCGCAACACAAGGTGCGGTGTGCCATCAGCCATGTTCAACAGACGGCGCTCTGTTGAATCGGCAAGGTCAGCGCGGAAAGTTTGCTCAGCGTGAGCGAGACGAATGCTGTAAGCATCCTGCAAGACTCGGTAGAGCGACTCGTGCGCGAAATCGTATCGGCTCAATAGATTCGGGCAAACGGCATGAGGCAAGTGCGCCGTCTCAATTGCGAGCGGCTGTTGATTGGCGAAACGCAAGCGCTTCAGCGCGCACACAGGGCTGTTCAGAGCAATTTGCAAGCGCTGCGCGACGATTTCATCCGCCGGCAGCACCTGCGCAAACAAGACTTGACTGCGCGGCACTTGTCCTAGTGCCTTGATGTCTTCAGTGAAGCTCGAGAGCGTCTCCAGCCCTTGCTTGAAGGCAGCGCGCCGCACAAACGTTCCCTTACCTACCTGCGCATAGACCAATCCGTGTTGTTGCAAGCTCTGAAGCGCTTGACGCGCCGTCATACGGCTGACCTTGAAGCGATCCGCCAGCTCACGCTCGGAAGGCAGCTTGCCTTCCGTGCCATAGACGCCTGCTTGAATCTCGCTGAGCAGGATATCTTGAATCTGCAAGTAAAGCGGACGTGCAGTATTTCCCTTAAGCATTTTCTCGCTCACAAGTTGCTCTATACCACACTAGAGTAGACTAGACCGCCGAAAAAAGCAAGCGCCTTGTGCGAAAAGCCGAAGGATATCGGTCAAAAAATGAGTGGATGCACGTTACAGGCTGATGTGCCATAATCACACTAGCGATTTTTTGTCATCTGAATCGGATGAGCTGGAAAAATATGCCGCTGCGAAGCAATCCGCTGCTTTATGAGATCAACACTTGGGTCTGGCTGGAAGACCTGCGCCAACGCTACAACCGTCCGCTGACTCTGGCTACCCTGCCTGAGGAAGTGTTTGACGGCTTGGCAGCCTTGCACATTGACGCCGTCTGGCTGATGGGAATCTGGGAACGCAGCCCGCACGGACGCCAGATCGCGCGTCACCTGAACTTCTTGCTCGAAGAATATCGGCGCGCCTTGCCGAGCGTCACGCAGGCGCAGATCATCGGCTCGCCATACGCCGTCTATCGCTACGCAGCCGACGCGCACTACGGCGGACGCGACGCCTTAGCCGTCTTCCGACGCAAGTTGGCAGCGCGCAACATCCGCCTGATCCTCGATTTTGTGCCGAATCATGTGGCAGTTGATCATCACTGGACGGTTGACGCACCTGAAGTCTTGATCCAAGCGACTGCTGAGCAGGCAGCTGCGCAGCCTGACCTATACTTCGCCGCGCCGCAGCCTGAGGCGCGCGGACGCTACTTTGCGCACGGACGCGATCCATACTTTCCGCCTTGGTCAGATACAGCGCAGGTGGACGCTTTCTCGCCGCGCGCGCGCCAGGCGACCTTGCAGACGCTCTGCGATATCGCGGAGCAGTGCGACGGTGTGCGCTGCGATATGGCGATGCTCATGGTGAACCGCATTTTCAGCAGCACGTGGAATCGCCCTGAGCTGCCTGCGCAAGAGTTTTGGATCGAAGTGATCGGCGGCGTGCGCGCGCAGTATCCTGAGTTTCTGTTCATGGCGGAAGTCTACTGGGATATGGAAGCTGAGCTGCTGGCGCAAGGCTTCGATTACGCCTATGACAAGCGACTGTACGATCGCTTGCTGCACGAAGCGCCGTCTGCCGTGCGCGACCATCTGACGGCAGCGCTCAGCTATCAGCGCCGCATGGTGCGCTTCACTGAAAATCACGATGAAGCGCGCACAATGGCGAGCTTCGGTCGCGCGCGCGGTCAGATGGCGGCGCTGCTGTGCGCAACGCTGCCCGGCATGACGCTCTTTTACGAAGGGCAGTTCGAAGGCAGGCGCGTGAAATTGCCCGTGCAGCTCGGCGCGCGTCCGCACGAGCCAGTTGAGGCTGAGATATCTGCCTTTTATCGCGCGCTGCTTGCGGAAGTGAACGCGCCACTCTATCACGACGGCGTCTTCAATCTGCTCGGCACGCTGCCGTTGAGCGGCGGCAGTCACAACGAGCCGTTGCTCGCCTACACATGGACTTTAGATGCGCAACGGCGGCTGATCATCATCAACTTGAGCCGCGATAGCGCGGCTCAAGGGCGAGTCATGCTTGGCGACGCAGCGCTGGGCAGTGCATCGGCGTGGCGCTTCACGGATGTCTTCAACACGGCTGAGACGTTTCTCGTGCCGACCGACTCGCTCTTGAGCGGCGGCGTGTACGCTTCGCTGCCGCCGAACGGCTTCAAGGTCTATCAGCTCGAAGCGGCAGATCGTTAAAACGCTGAGGTTAAGACGATGACCGATGTGCGCACGCGCTTTACCAGCGCTGAATTCCGAGAGTTTTGTGAGCAGCCGCACAACGCGCACAAGCGCTTTGAGCTGCACGAAGGAGAGATCGTCGAAGTGCCTTCGCCTAGTCCGCTTCACCAGTGGATCGTCGCTCGGCTTGTGCTTCTGCTCGGCAAATTTTTGGAGCAGTTTCCGCTCGGCTACGTCTTCGGCGATAATCTCGACTACGAGCCAGCGGACGGCGTGATCGTGCAGCCTGATCTCTCGTTTGTCTCGTATGCGCGCGCGCCGAGCTTGCCTGAGCGCTTCACCATCATGCCCGACCTAGCAGTTGAGGTCAGGTCGCCGAGTAACGCCGAGCGCGACCTGCTGCGCAAAGTCCTGCTGTACTTCGCCTATGGCGCGCGCGAAGTCTGGATAATCTATCCCGATGAGCGCATGGTGCGCCTGTACACGCCTGCTGCGCAAGGCGTGAACGTGCGCCAATTCATCGAAGGCGAGACGCTCAGCGGTAGCGCCGTCCTGCCTGAGTTCACGCTCGCCGTCGCGCAATTGTTCCCAGAGAAGTGAGGTGAGCCTGATGACAGATGTGCGCACGCGCTTGACCAGCGCTGAATTCCGCCAATTTTGTGAGCTGCCGCACAATGCTCACAAGCGCTTTGAACTGCACGAAGGAGAGATCGTCGAGATGCCTTCGCCAAGTCCGCTACATCAGTGGATCGTCGCTGAGCTGCTCTACCTGCTCAAAGCGTTCCTGCGCATACAGCCGCTCGGCTACGTCTTCGGCGATAATCTCGACTACGAGCCAGCGGACGGCGTGATCGTGCAGCCTGATCTCTCGTTTGTCTCGTATGCGCGCGCGCCAAGCCTGCCTGAGCGCTTCACGCTCATGCCTGATCTAGCAGTTGAGGTCAGGTCGCCTAGCAACGCCGAGCGCGACCTGCTGCGCAAAGCCCTGCTGTACTTTGCCTATGGCGCGCGCGAGGTGTGGATAATCTATCCCGATGAGCGCATGGTGCGCCTGTACACGCCTGCTGCGCAAGGCGCGAACGTGCGCCAATTCACGGAAGGCGAGACGCTCAGCGGCAGCGCCGTCCTGCCTGAGTTCACGCTCGCCGTCGCGCAATTGTTCCCAGAGACGCAGCAAACGGGCGCTTAGACTCTGTGCATTCCTGCGCAGGCGCGCTATACTCTAAGCACGTGCTCCACAACGAACCGAGTTAGAGATCATCTCGATGGCTAGACAATCTGTATATCCCTTCACTGCAATCGTCGGGCAAGATCGCATGAAACTTGCCCTGAGCTTGAACGCGATCAATCCGAGCATCGGCGGCGTGTTGATTCGCGGCGAGCGCGGCACAGCCAAATCAACCGCTGTGCGCGCCTTGGCAGCGCTCTTGCCTGAAATTCGCGTGGTCGCCGATTGTCGGTTCAGCTGCGATCCTGACCGTCTTGACTTGCTATGCGACGATTGCCGTGCGCGCCTTGAGCGCGGCGAAGAGCTGCCTGTAGCGCGCCGCAAGATTCGCATTGTAGATTTGCCCGTCAGCGCGACTGAAGATCGCGTGGTCGGCACGCTGGATATTGAGAAAGCCATCAAGCGCGGCGAGCGCCATTTCGATCCCGGCGTTTTGGCTGCAGCCAATCGCGGCATTTTGTATGTGGACGAGGTGAATCTGCTCGACGATCACGTGGTGGACTTGCTGCTCGACTCGGCGGCGATGGGCGTGAACACGGTTGAGCGCGAAGGCATCAGCTTTCAGCATCCGGCGCGCTTCATTCTGGTCGGCACGATGAATCCTGAGGAAGGCGACCTGCGTCCGCAGTTGCTGGATCGCTTCGCGCTCTCAGTGGAAGTGCGCGGAATCAGCACGCCGCGCGAGCGCATGGCAATCCTAGAGCGACACATCGCCTTCGATGCCGATCCTGACGCTTTTCGCAGCGCGTGGCAAGCCTCTGAGCAGAAGTTGAGCGATGAGATCGAAGCGGCGCGCCGCATTGTTGACCAAGTCGGCTACACCAGCCGCGATCTGTTCACCATCGCCAACCTGACCGCCAGTTTGCACGTGGACGGACATCGCGCCGATCTGGTCATTTTGAAGACGGCGCGCGCGCACGCCGCTTTTGAAGGTCGCACGCGCATCGGCGAGCGCGATATCATGATCGCGGCGGAACTCGCCTTGCCACATCGCCTGAAGCGCGGTCCGTTCCACGAAGCGCAAGCGAGCCTGAGCGATCTCGCCGAGCGCGTCCAAAACTTGCAAGCGCAATACGAAGAGACCGATCAGCTGCAGGTGACGCCGCAAAATGACCGCGCCGATAAAAAAAAAGCGACCTTGTGAACGCAGCGCAGAGCGAGCGCACCGATCAGCCGCCTGAGGCGGGCAGCGCAGAGCCTGCCTTACAATCCGTCTTCGATAGGCGCGACGCGCACTGGTGGGACGGCGGCAGAAAGGTCGCGCCAAGCGCTGAATTCGATACGCGCAAGCTGGATACGCCGCTCGACCGCCTGACGCGCAAAATGGCAGGTCGGCGCAGCCAGACGCGCACTGAGCGCAAGCGCGGACGCTACATTCAGGCGCGCCCAGCCGGCAAGCGCCGCGACGATATCGCCTTCGATGCCACATTGCGCGCTGCAGCGCCTTTCCAGCGCGAGCGTCCGCACCAGAAGTTAGCTTACAACATCGAATTGCAAGACCTGCAGCGCAAGATTCGCGTCAAGCGCGCTGCAAACCTGATTTTATTCGTGGTGGATGCATCGTGGAGCATGGCGGTCACTGAGCGGATGCAAGCGACCAAAGGCGCGATCCTCTCACTGCTGACAGATGCCTATCAGCGCCGCGACCGCGTCGGCTTGATCGTCTTCCAGAAAGATCGGGCGAACTTGATCTTACCGCCGACCAATTCAGTGGTCTTGGCGCGCAAAGCGCTTGTGGAAATCCCTGTCGGCGGCAAAACGCCGCTCTCGGCAGGTTTGCTGCTGGCGTTGGAAGTTTTCGAGCGCGAGAAGCGCCTGCATCCTGACGTAATGCCGCTCATGATCCTGCTGACGGATGGCGCAGGCAACGTCTCGCTCAGCGATTTGCCGCCGCAGCAAGAAGCGCATCAGCTGGCGGACCGCATCCGCGAAGCGAACATCCGCAACGTGACCATCAACATGGAACATCCTGCCTTCGATCAAGGCTTGGCGCGCCAATTGGCGGAACATCTTGGCGGCGCTTGCTTCACGCTTGCCGATCTGCGCGCTGAGACGCTCTACCGCGCTGTGCGCGAGCAGCTGGACTGAGTCACTCTTTCAGGACGGCGAAGACGACGATGCGCTTAGTGTTCACGCGGTAAGGGTAGCATGAGATCAGCGTCAGACGGCGCGTATCGCCGCCGCCTGCCAGCACCCAGACGTCGGTCGGCGCCACAATTTGATGTCCTTTGACCACGCCGCGCTCGTTGTTCGGCTGCACCACATAAGTGTAGTCCTTCGTCCACGTGCTGACAATGATCTCATCGCCGGGCAGCAGACGGTCGAGATGGCGGAAAATCTCGCCGTAAATATCGTTATGCGCTGAGAGAACCATGTTGCCGCGCTCGCCCGGATTGGCACTGCCGATGTGATGACCGACGCCGAGCTTGAGCGCTTCCCAGTCATCGCCCGTCACCACTTGGCTATCCACGCCGATGCGCGGAATGCGGATGCGCACAGGTCCTTCGCGGCTTGGCGTCGGACGGCGCACAGGTAGGCTCGCGGCGAAATTGACGAACTGATCGCGGTACTGCGCAGGCACTTCCTCAAGGTTGAAGATCGCCTCATCATCGCGGAAAGTGTGTCCGCCGGGCAGGACGACTGCGGCAAGGTTGATGAGCGGCGTCGGCGTTGGCGGCACGAATTGCGCACGTCGCGTCGCCTCTGCTTCAGCTTGCAAGGCGGCAGTCTGCCGCGAGACTTCCTCAAAGGATTGCAGCAAACCGATCATCAGGACGATCAAGCCGATCACGGCAGCGATTTCGACGGCGGTGAGCGCCGCATTCCAGAGCTGTTTGCGCCGTCTGCGCGCGCGCTCAGGATCAGGGCGCGTCGCGCGCAGTTCCAGCTCGTCTTCGAAGGTCACATCGGCGAAGTAATCGGCGTGGCGCGGCTGCGATTGCGCTGTCGCCGTCTCAGGCTCGGTTGGCACAGGCGCAAGGTGCGGCGCGAGCCGCTCAGGCGTCTCGACCTCGATAGGACGCACGCCGCGCACGCGCCGTCCCTTGCCGTCGTAGGTCTGCAAGCGTGCAAGGCGCGCCTCGCGCTTACGAATGGCGAGAATGCGCTCCAGCTCTTCAATGGAAAGCTCATCCACCGGACGTTTATCGCGCATGGCAGATTTCACCTCAGCAGCTATCGGCGTTTCGCGGCGACGGCGAATACCTCGCGTTCGAAAAACCAGCGGAACGGCGGCAAGCGGAACGCTGCGCTGCGCAGCAGATCGATCCAAAGTGGATTCTGCCTGCCTTGTGGCGGCGAATCCAGCCAGACGCGGCTGCGAAAGCCTGCCTTTGCCAGAGCGCGCCGCAAACTGAGCATGGATTGCTCGTTCACATGCACCTCTTGATTGACATGCACCAAAAAAGCGCGCGGATTGGCAGGATAACGCGCGCCCTGCCCGAGCAAGCGCCGAAAAGTGCGCACCAATGGATAGGCGTACCGATCATACCAGACGTTCGGCGCTGTGTGGACGATCAAGCGACCGTCAGGCTTCAATACGCGATGAATCTCGCACAACGCTTGATGCAGCTCCCAAGGCTGCAGATGTTCCACCACGTCGAAGAGCAACACACGGTCGAAATAGCCGCTCGGAAATGGCAAGCGCTTTGCGTCAGCTTGCGCCACGCCTATCCTGCCGCGCGCGCCGCTCGTGTTGCGCACAATGTCTTTCGAGAGCTGCACGGCTGCCACAGCGTAATCAACGCCGTAAGCGTTCGCGCCGAGCTTGGCGCAATGCCGCAGAATCTCGCCGCGTCCGCAGCCAACATCTAGCACGGTCATGCCTGCTTCCACAGCTGCCACAGCGAAGGCGGCGCGCAAGCGGCGCGAGAGATGCTCGCCTTCGCTGCGCACAAACTCATCGTAGCCTTCGCAAGCGGTCAAAAAATACTCTTCTGTGTAACGCGCCGAAGGCACAGGCTTTTCGGGCATGGTCGCTTGGCGAGGTTGCTTTTCCAAATCGTCCGAACTTTCTCTGCTGCGAAGTCGGCTGCGGATTATACCAAGCGCTGCCGCACAAACCAAAATATCACGGCTGCTGGCGCGCTGAGCTGCACAGCAGCCTTCTTGCGAGAAAAGGGTGGCGCTGTGGCGTGTTATAATACGCCTGAAGCAGGTCAACTTTGGAAGGATTGTGACACAACATGACGGCAAAAAAGACATCACAGCGCTGCATCCTCGTCTCAAACGATGACGGCATCTTCGCGCCTGGTCTGTTGGCGCTTGCCACAGCCATGCGTGAGTTCGGGCGCGTGATCGTGATCGGACCGGAAGAAAATCAGAGCGCGAATGGACATCGCAAGACGCTGACCAAGCCGCTGCGCGTGACGCCTGTGAAGATCGGCGAGAATATCGAGGCGTACAGCACTGACGGCGCGCCTGCCGATTGCATCGCCATCGCGCTGATCGGTCTGCTCGGCGTGCAGGTAGATTTGGTCGTCTCAGGCATCAATCGCGGCGCGAATCTCGGGCAAGACCTGACCTATAGCGGCACTGTGGCAGCCGCCTTCGAAGGCACAATTCACGGCAAGCCTTCCGTCGCCTTCTCGCTCGATTCGCGCTCGCTTGAGGCGGATTACAGCGCAGCGGCGCAGGTTGCAAGGCATGTCGCGGCGCTTGTGCTTGAACACAGCCTGCCACCGATGACTCTCCTGAATGTGAACATCCCTTACTTGCCCTACGATCAGATCAAAGGCACGCAGATCACGCGGCAAGGCACGCGCATCTACCATGACGAGCTGGTCACGCGCCTCGACCCTGAAGGTCGCCCTTATTATTGGATCGGCGGCAAGGCGCCCAGCGGCGACGTCAGCGCCGAAGGCACGGATATCTGGGCAGTCCATCAAGGTTACGTCTCGATCACGCCCGTCCATCTGGATATGACTGCCTATCCGATGATCGAACAGCTCAAAAGCTGGAAATTCTAAGGTGCAATGCCGACTCGCAACCGTTCGCGGATTTTTGTGGCAGGCGGCACAGGCTTTCTCGGTTTTCGCGTGGTGCGTGCGCTCCTGGATGAAGGTGCGCAGGTCACGGCGTTGGTGCGCGCAGATCAAGAAGAAAAACTGGGCATCTTGCGCGCTGACGTGCAAGTGGTGCATGGCGACGTCTGGAATCCTGCTAGTTTGCGCGGACGCGGACGCGGACACGGCGCGGTCATCCACTTAGTCGGCGGGATGCGCCAAAATCCATCGCGCGGGCTGACTTTCCGCCACTTGAACTTTGTCTCAGCGCGCAACGTGGCGCAAATGGCGGTCAATGACGGCGTGCCGCACTTCCTGCTCCTGAGCGCAGCAGCGGCTGCCGGCGTGCCGAGCGGCTATCTAGAGGCGAAGCGCGAAGCAGAGCGCTACGTGCAAAAGTGCGGTCTGGCGTGGACGATCATTCACGCGCCGCCGCTTTACGCGCCGAACGAGCCGCGCAGTCCGCTCGGCTTGCTGCTCAGTTTTTTCGGCGCGTTGCCCATCATCGGCTTGCCGCTCAGCAACGCGCGTCCGCTGACGGCAGAGCTGGCGGCGCGCGCCATTGCGCATCTGGCGCTCTCAGCCGATAGCTTCAAGAATCGCTTGATTGCGCCTGCGCAGCTGCGACGGCTCGGCATGGCGGCAGAACGACGTCTGCGCCAGAGTCAAGCGCCGAGCGCGCCCGTGCGCTCAGAGCCGTTGTCGGATGACGAAGATGAGCCGCCTTTCGGCTGGCTGCCGCGCTAATCGGCGACGGGCAAGGTGAAGCTGAAAGCGCTGCCTACGCCAACTTCGCTCTCAACCCAGATGCGTCCGCCCATCATTTCCACCAACTTGCGCGTGATGGCAAGCCCTAGTCCAGTGCCGCCATACTCGCGCGTGATCGAGCCGTCCGCTTGGCGGAATTCATCGAAGATGATCGTCTGATCCTCAGGACGGATGCCGATGCCTGTATCGCGGACAGTGGTCAGGATGAAGGCGCGCTCGCCTTCGTAGGTCAGTTGGCTGCGCACAAAGACGCCACCTTGCTTGGTGAACTTGATCGCATTGCCCAGCAAGTTCACGATGATCTGGCGCAAGCGCGTGGCATCCGCGTAAACTCTGGGCAAGTTCTCGGCAGGCTCGTAGCGCAGATACAAGCCGCGCGCAGTGGCTTGGCTCTCAAGGTTGTAAATAGCGGCGTTCACTTCTTCGCATACATCCACTGACTCAAGGTGCAGTTCCATCCTACCTGAATCGATGCGCGAGAGATCGAGCAGATCGTCAATCAACGCCAGCAAGTTGCGTCCGTTGCGCAGAATGCGCTCTAGCCGATCGGATTGCTTTTCGTTGAGCGCGCCGTAGGTCTGGCGCAGCAACATCTCGCTATAGCCGTTGATGCTGTTCATCGGCGTGCGCAGCTCATGGCTGACGCGCGCGAGGAACTCGCTCTTGAGCCGATTGGCTTGCATCAGCTCGACGGCGCGCTCTTCCAGCGCTTCGAAGAGCATGGCGTTCTCCAGCGCGACTGCCGCTTGCGCCGCGAACAGCGCCGCCAATTCCTTCTCTTCATCGCTGAAAGTGCGCGCTTCAAAGGCGTATAAGTTCAGGACGCCTAAGTGCTGCTCGCCTTTTTGCATCGGCACAACCAAGACTTGCCGCCAACCTTCGGCTTCGATCAGCGCGCGCTGTTCGTCATCCACCTCAACGCTCTCAGGCGTCAGGATGTAAGGCTGTGTCTCAGTGACAATGACGGCGTGGCGCTCGCGGACGTAGCGCTCAGAGAGACCGATCGCCGCGCGCAGCGTGTAAATACTTCGATCAGGGCTAGGCGTCATCAAACTGACTGCCGGCAGCTCGAAGGTTTGCGCCGCTTCGCGCACGATCGCATCGAGCAGCACATCTGTGTTCAGCTGTCCGCTCAGGTTGCGGCTGCTGACTTGCAGGCGCTCCAAGCGGCGCAGGCGACGCTGCTCGCGCTGATGGTACGTGATGCTCTCATAGGCGATGGCGCCTTGGTTGGCGAGCGCTTCGAGCAGCTGCACTTCTTGCGGATCGAACACACGCATCGGATTGTCTGAGGCAATCTCGATGACGCCGATCGGCTCGCCGCGCCGCAAAATCGGCACAAAGAGGATGCTCACGTGCGCGTGCAACGGATAGGCAGCCAGATGCTCAGCGAAAGGCAACGCCGTGCTGCCGGCGCGCGCTGATACGCTCTGCGTGAGCGCGCTGAGCAGCTGTGGCGCGCGATTCAGCAGATAAGGCGTCGCCATCACTTCTAAAGTGCGCGTGGTCAAGTGCGTTGTCAGAATGCGCAGCCGTCCGCGCTCATCTTGAATGGCGACTACCGTGTTATCCACGCCGTCCAGCGCCTGAATGACGCGCGCCAGCTGCGTGAACATGCTCAGCACATCGGTCGCGTTGCTCAGACCGATCGCCACTTGGCGCAAGAGCGCTTGTTCGTGCGCTTGGCGCTGCGCTTGGCGGAAGAGCCGCGCATTCTCTAAGGCAATCGTCGCCTGACTTGTCAAAGTCTGCGCTAGGCGCACGTCGCTGCCGCTGAATTCGCGCGGCGTGCGCGGCTCTACCCATAACATGCAGCCGATCACGCGGTCGCCAACGACGATCGGCAGCGTCAATTGTGTGCATAGACCGCTGCTCGTGCCGCCGAGCGCCGTGATAGGATAAGTGACGATCACATGGCGCTGCGTCTGAATAGCGCGCTCAATCGCGCTGTACTGCACGAAGGCAGGCGTCTGCCCGACCAAAGCTGGCAGCAAATGCTCAGGCAGCTCAGGCAGGCGATATTCGGCCTCAACCGTCAGACGACCGCGCGATTGCTCGTAGCTGACCAAAAGACACCATGCCGCGTCTAGCGCGCGTCCCATGTGCTTGACGATAGCATTGACCAGCTCGCTGTAATCCAGAATGGCGCTCAGATCGCGGCTGATCTGGTAGACAATGCCTTGTTCCAACAGACGGCGGCGCGCTTGATCCCATAAGCGCGCGTTCTCAATGGCGATTGAGACCTGCGCAGCGAGCGTCTCGAGCGCGATGCAATCCGCTACGCGGAAGCCGTTCACTTTCGTCGAATACGCCTCAATGACGCCGAGCGTGCGCGTGCTGTAGCGCATCGGCACGACCAGCGCGCTGCCATGCGTGATCCACATCGGACGATTGGGCGGCGCACAGGCAGCGGCGTGATCGCCGTCTTCGCTCAGATCGATCACGACCTGTGTCTCGGTCGTGCTGATGGCGCGTCCAACGATGCCGACGTTCGTCGCGAGCTTGGTATTCTCGCTGAGCGCAGCACTGGCGATGCTGGTGGCGGAAGCGCTCAGCTCTAATTGTGCGCCGTTGGCATCCAGCAGCCATACATTCACCACTTCATAGCCGAGCTGTAAGTGAATAGCGCGCGCCACTTTGCGCGTCAGCTCGTTCAGGCTGAGCGTGGCAGTCAGCTCTTGACTGATGCGACTGACCAGCGCCATCAGGTCGGCGCGTTGGCGCTCAGCGGCGAAGAGCTGCGCGTTTTCAATGCTTGTCGAGACCTGTGCGCTGATGGCGCGCATCAGGTCGAGGTGCGATTCTAAGAAATCGCCTTGACTGCGATTGACGACGCTGAACGTGCCAAGCGTGCGATTGCGCGTGTTCAACGGATATGTGATGATGTTGCGCCAATCGGCAGGCATTTGCTCAGCGCTATCGAGCTGATTGTTGAGGTAATACCTGCCTGTATGATAGGCGTAGACAATGGCGTGATCTGAGGTGAGCGGAAGGTCGGGCAATTCAGCGTCGAACGCGATGCCATAGCGCGAGCGGCGATGCGCGACGAGCGCGTCGTGTTCATCGTTCGGCAGGTAGAGAAAAGCGCCTTGCGCTTCCAGCAACTCGGCTGCTTCATGCACCACGCGCGCCAACATCTCATCAAGATCGAGCGTGGTGCTTGTGATCTCGGCGATCTCGCGCAAGGCGATGGTCTCGCGCAGGCGCTCGCTCATGCTGCGCAGCAGCTCTGTGCCGCGCAGCGCAGCTGCCACATGGCTGCCCATCGCCATGAGCAGTTGTGCATCAGCGCGGCTGAAACCTGTCCGTTTGTTGCCCGCCAAAAAGACGCCCATCGGCTCATCCTGCACGCGCAACGGCACAAGGAGCAGGTTGTAGAGCGCCAGCTTGTCAATCAGCTGATAGTAGCCTGCGCTGCTATCGTGCGTAGTGCCGAGGATATCGTTCGTGAAGTACGGACTGCCTGCCGAGAAGACGATGGCGAGATAACTGCCCGGCGCGTTGATAGGAAAACGCATTTGTTCAATATCGCTTGGCACGCCGAACGACGCATTCGGCGGCAAACTGAGCGTGTTGGTCTGCCGATCGTACAGGAAGAATGCGCCAATGCCGATGCCCAACATCTGACGGCTGAGCTTCAGCACCACGCTGAACATCTCATCCGCGCTGAAGCTGCTGGCAGCCACTGCTGCCACTTCGAGCAGCGCTGCTGTCTCCGAAAGGCGATTTTGCGTGTCTTGCAGCAGCGTGCGATTGTCAATGGCGAGCGCGATTTGATCGAGAATCGAGAGGACGCGGTCAGCGTGTGATTGATCGAACAGCGCGCCGTCGCGCAGGTTCAAGATGAACAGGACGCCGATCGGTCGTCCGCGCGCTACAAGCGGCATCGCCAATAGCGCGCGCACTTCGTAATCCGCGATCAAGCTGGTCGGCGGATTGCTCATCTGGTGCGCGTTATTCAGGATGAGCAACTCACCTGAGAGGATGATGCGCTCGGCGAGCGTTGTGCCGCCTGTCTCGCGCTTGTTCATCACCAGATCGCCTACGTCTAAGCCGTAGGCAGCCGTGCGATAAGCGCGCTGCTCACTCGCGTTCCACAGCGAGATCAGGCAGGCATCCGCGCCGACCAAACGCGCCAACAGCTCTAGCATTTTCGGCAGCAGCGCTTCCAGCGACATATCTGAGGCAGCCAGGCGGCTGATCTCGTTGCGCAGGTAGAGTTCTTCGTTGTAATCGTGCAGACGCTCATAGCGCAGACTGAGCATGTCGTAGAGCTGCGCCGTGTTCAGCACCAGCGCGGCTTGATCGGCGATCAGGCGCGCTATGGCGACGTGCTGCGCCTGATAGACGTTCGCGCGCCTTGATTGCGCGTGGAAGACGCCGAGCAGCGCGCCATTGAAGCGCATCGGCGCGGCTAACTCGGCGCGAATAGCCTCTCGGTCGAGCGATTCGCCTGCGTCATTCACGATCACTGCCTCTTGTGAGAGCGCCGCTGCGCCGATCGCGCCTTCGCCTAGCTGAATCGGCAGACGCGGCTCACCGCGCAGCGCTACATAAGGCACAAGATATCCTTTTTGCGCGTCATACAGAGCGATGCCGCCGTCATCGAAAGGTAGCACTTCGCGCGCGCGCTCAAGGAGCTGGAGAAGCGTCTCTTGAATATTCAAGGCAGGTGCAATTGGCAAATCGCTCATCATAAACACTCTAAGGACACAAGACACGGTGTGTCTCGATTATAACGCATTCTTGCTTCAGGCGTCGCGTGCAGCTTGCCGATGCTGCTCGCCTGCGCTATGCTTGAATAGCATACATGAAAGGCGAGTGTGTGACACCCACGGTAGTCAATTTCAGCGTGCGGCGTGCGCTTCAATCCGATGCAGCGCGCATGGTAGCTATCTGGCACGAAGCGGCTGAGGCGCTCGCCAAAGCCGATCCGCGCGTGCGCTTGGCGGAGAACGCCGCCGCTGTGTGGCAAGCGGCGCTCGATCAATGGCTTGCGCAGCCGAACATGGCGCTTTGTGTGGCAGTTGACGAGCAACAGACCGTCGTCGCTTACATCATCGGCGAGTGCGTGCCGAACGCACCTGCCTTTTTGCCTGAGCGCTACGGCGTGGTGCGCGACTTGGCTGTGGACTTCCACGCCAAAAGCGGACGGC
>DAOTWB010000063.1:0-16079 GCA_034436235.1 Anaerolineae bacterium | reverse complement strand
GCTTCGAAGAGCGCGCTGCGCTGCGTCAGCTGCAGCGTCCGCTCTTGGACGCGTCGCTCAAGTTCAGCGGCGTGGCGGCGCGTCTCAGCGTAGAGCCGCGCGTTTTGCAAAGCGACGCCTGCCTGCACAGCGAAAAGGCGCAGCAGCTCCGCGTGCTGCTCGGTGTAGTGATGGCGCTGATCGCTGCTCAAATTCAGGATGCCGATCACCTGATCGTTGACTGTGATCGGCACGCCGACGTAAGATTTCACCCACGCTTGGCGCTCGGTCGCGATCCAGCGCGGATCGGTCTCGGTATCCTTGATCAAGCGCGTCTGGCGCGTGCGCACCATCTCGTCAAAGACGTGATGCAAGTCAGGCGAGAGCGCATAGCGCTCAACATGCGCCACTTCGTCCTCAGGGAAGCGTCCGTAGGCAAGGCGATAGGTATTTTCATCGGCGAAGAGGATGCTCACGCTTTTGTATGGCACAACGCGCCTGACGCTGCGCAAAATGCGCTCCATCACTTCTTCAAGCTCCAAGACGCTGGTCAGCGCCAAGCCAATTTCGCTGAGCGCCTCGGTCACAGCGCGCTGCTTGCGTGCATCCGTTTGAGAGGCGCGCAAATGGCGCAAAAGCTGGAGCTCGCGCCGCGTGGTCAGCCATGTGAGCAGCGTTGCGCCTAGGATGAGCGCCGTGCAGAGCGCAGCCAGCAAAGCGACGCTCTGTGTGTGCAGCTCAACCTGCGCCAGAGCAGCTTGCGAAGGTGACGAGAAGCCTACCTGCCAAGTCTGCGCAACTAGGTCGAGCGTCGTCCACGCCGCTAACATCGGCACACCGTTCTCATCAGTGTAGCCACTGAAACCATCGCGTTCAGCCATCAACGCGCTCAAAGACTCTGGCAAAGAATGCTCGGCAGGCTTTGCGAGCGGCTCAGCGTGGCAGTTGAGGCAACGCGACCAGACTGTGACATCAGCGAAGGTCTGTGCAGGCGCCAGCACGCGATTCGCCTGTCCTGTGACGAGCGCATCCGCGTCGCTCGGCATCAACGCACTGACCTGCCAGCCGAGCATGGCGCGCAGGACGTTTATCGCTTGTTGCAAGGCACTTTTGCTGCGCTGCTCAAACGCGCTGAGCGCCATTTGGCGCTCATGATGCGCATGTCCAAGCGCAGCGATCCAGACAACTGCTACGAGAAGACTTGAGAGGATGATGAGCAGACCAACTTTCCAACGATGGCGCGCTGCGCTCAGCGATATCCCGACGTGTTTCATTCCAACTTGCGCTTAACCATTCAACAAATTGCGGATGATGCTCTCAAGGCTGCGCGGCGTCACAGGCTTAGTCAAAACCATATCCACCATGAACGCATGATGACGCTCCAGCATCAGCGGAACAGCCGTCAATACCACAATTTTAGTCTGGTCGTAGGCAGGATTGCTACGAATTATTTCCAATACCTGAATGCCGCTCACTTCGGGCATGGCAAGGTCTAGCACAATCAGCGTCGGGATGAGTTCTGAGAGAATTTCAAGGGCGCGTCTGCCGCTCTCAGCTTTATAGAGCGCGCAATTCAGGCGGACCAGCGCAATTTCGAACAAAGTCAGCAAGTCGGCTTCATCATCCACGAGCAGAATGGAGCAAGGTTGGCTTTCGAGAGCAGTCATGTTGATTGCCTTATCGCTTGCAGCAGGTCTATGTTCATCGCTCAAATTATACCTGCCTGTCAGCGCCTTTTTAATGCGATGCTTGTCATCTTTTATAAATCCGTTATACAGGTATTTATTTCATTTGCGTCTAGTATGAGCGCCGTTTTGAAGGGCGCTTCTGAGTAACATCTCCATCACAGCGAAAGGCGCGCTGAACGCGATCAACGCGACCAATTGTTCGCAAATGTGGTATGCTTATAGATATCGGTATGCGTTGAGCAGCATCTGCATTGACGAGAGAGAGAAAGGGCAGCAGAACCATGCCATTTATCGAGGCACCGACCACCTTTTATCTCGGGCGGCGCTACGATCCTGAGACGCAGCGTCTGGCTGATGAGGTGATCTATTACGACTCGCGCGATTTGACCACGCACGCAGTTGTGGTCGGCATGACGGGCAGCGGCAAAACAGGCATGTGCATCGCCTTGCTGGAAGAAGCAGCCCTAGACGGCGTGCCTGCCATTGTGATCGATCCGAAGGGCGATATCACCAATTTGCTGCTGAACTTTCCGCAGCTGCGCCCAGAAGACTTCAAACCGTGGGTCAATCCGAGCGATGCGCAGCGCGCCGGCTTGGATATTGATGAATACGCCGCTGAGGTAGCGCAGCAGTGGCGCGAAGGCTTGGCAAGCTGGGGCATCAGCGGCGCGCGCATGGCGGCTGCCAAGAACGCCGCTCAGTACAGCATTTACACGCCCGGCTCGGATGCAGGGCTGCCGATCAGCATTCTCGCCTCGTTCCAAGCACCGCGCGACGGCTGGGAAGGCAACGAGGAGTTCCATCGCGAGCAGATCAGCGGCATCGTGACTGCGCTGATGGCGCTCATCGGTAGGCAAGTTGAGCCTGTCAAGGATCGTGAGCATGTCTTGATCAGCAATATCTTCGAAGAAGCCTGGCGGCGCGGCGAAGATTTATCGCTGGAAGAGATCATCCTGCGCGTGCAAAATCCGCCGTTCAGCCGTCTAGGCGTCTTCGATGTGAACACTTTCTTCCCTGAGCGCGACCGCTTCCGCTTGGCGAAGGAACTCAACCACATCATCGCCGCGCCGTCCTTCCAGACTTGGATCAGCGGCGAGCCGCTCGACATGCGCCGTCTGCTGTACACGCCTGAAGGTCGTCCGCGCGTGGCGATCTTCTACCTCGCTCATCTGACCGATAACGAGCGCACGTTCATGATCACGCTGATCCTAGAGAACATGCTGGCGTGGATGCGCTCGCTGAGCGGCACCACCAGCTTGCGCGCCATTCTGTACTTCGATGAAATCTTCGGTCACATTCCGCCGGCGCCGCGCAATCCACCGACCAAAGAGCCGATGCTGCGCTTGCTCAAGACAGCGCGCGCCTTCGGCATCGGTTTGGTGCTGGCGACGCAAAATCCGGGCGATCTCGATTACAAAGGGCTCTCAAATGCCGGCACGTGGTTCATCGGCAAGCTGCAGACTGAGAACGATAAGCGGCGCGTCCTCGGCGGCTTGGAGTCGGCTGCCACTGCCGACACACAGTTCGATATCGCCACGCTGGATCGGCTGATCTCAGGCTTGGCGCCGCGCGTGTTCGTGCTGCACAACGTCCACAACAGCGGCGGTCCGCTGTTGGTGCATTCGCGCTGGGCGATGTCTTACTTGCGCGGACCGCTGACGCGTCAGCAAGTGCGCATCCTGATGGAAGCGCAGCGGCAAGGCTTAGAGCGTCCGCCTGTGCCGACGCTGCCGCCTGACCTGCGCACCATGCCGACCGGCGCCGTGCCGCCGCGCATCGCGCCACCTGAGCCGCCTGCGCTCAGCAATTCAGTCAATTTGACCGCCAGCGTAGCCGCCTCAACGCCTGCGCCTGAGCAGGCGCGCACGGCAGCGCCGCCGCCGCCGCCAACATTGCCTGATGAACGTCCGCGCAGTGCGCCGCCGCCAACACTGCCTGACGAGCGTCCGCGCAGCGCGCCGCCGAGCAGCACGAGCGACCGCGTCACGCTCACTCCGCCGCGCTTCTCGCTCTTCGACCGTTTGCGGCAAGAAGCTGAGCAGCGCGCCACGCCTGCTACCACTGCGCAAGCGCCGAGCAATCCGTTCGGCGCCGCGCTGACGCGCACGCCGCCGCCACAGCAAGCGCAAACGTCCGCTGCTGCGCCGCCCGACCGTGAAGCGTTCTGGCAGGCGCCGCCGAGCGCGCCTTTGCCCGCACCATCCGGCGCCGCCGATGTACGCTACAGCGGCGATACTATGCCCGTTGGCGTCGGTTTCACGCCGCCGCCTTCAGGCGGCACGTCGCAGACGGCGCGCGCGCCAATGCTGCCGAGCGGCTATGAAATGCGCCCTGTCTCGCTGCCTTCAGGCATTGCGCAATACTTCCTGCCCATCGTGATCAATCTGCAGCAGGCGATCAAGCGATGGGAAGCGCGCAACGGCGTGGTGCAAAGCGCTTTTGGCGGCGCGCAATTGCTGTATCGTCCCGTGCTTTTCGCCCAAGTCGCCGTGCGCTACCTCGACCGTAAGAGCGGCGCTGAGGCAGAGCAACACTGGGCGTTCCACGTGCCAGAAGTGCAAACATCCGGCTTTGTGCGCTGGAGTCAACATCAGGCGCCGCCCGTTGACCTCGATGACCTCGCCAGTGAGCCGTATGGCGAGGCTGCTTATGGCGCGCCATCGGCAGGCATGACCGATGCCAAGCGAATGCGCGCCCTGCGCACAGAAGTGGTGGATTTTGTAGCGCGCAGCGCCTCGCTTGTGTTGCCTTACAACAGCGTGCTAGATTTGTATGGTAAGCCGAACGAGAGCCATAGCGAGTTCATCAATCGCGTCAGCCAGATCGCGCGCGAGCGCCGCGACGCGGAAATTGACGCTGCTACGGCGCGCGCCGAGAAAATTTTCGCCGATCTTGAGCAGCGCTTGCAACGCGCCATGCGCCAGCTGGAAGGTGAACGAAGCGCCCTTGACGAGCTGCGCCGCGAAGACCTGTACACCACTGGCGAGGCGATCATGAGCTTGCTGCGCGGACGCACGTCCTACACGCTCTCGCGCGTGAGCCGTGCGCGCCGCTTCAAAAAGCAATCGCAAGAGCGCATGAGCGCTGCCGAACTGACCATTCAGCAGATCGAAGATCAGGTTGAGGCTGAGCAAGAGCGCTTGCAGAACGCGCTCAACGAGATCAACGAGAAGTGGCGCAAAATCGCGCAAACTGTTGAGGAGTATCGCATCAAGCCGTTCAAGAAAGATGTGGCGCTTGAGGCGTTTGGCATCGGCTGGGTGCCGCTATGGTTCGTGGTCTTGAACAATCAGCCGCTGACCTTGCTCGGCTTTGACGGCACGTTGGCAGGCACGCCGCGCCTTGAGGACGTGCCGTGATGAAGCACTTCATCCGTGCGCTGCTGACGGCGAGCGTGGTGAGCGGCGTGCTTGCCTACCAAACGTTGCGCGGACGCAAAAAGCGCGCCTTTCCTGCGCCTGAGTCGCTCATCCGCGAGCCGTCGCTGCGCGAAGGGCGCATTGTGCCACTGGAGCGCGTGCCGAACTTCCGCGATTTCGGCGGCTATCCAACTACGGACGGACGTTACGTGCGGCGCGGTTTGCTCTATCGCTCAGGCGCGCTCGCCGACCTGAGCGAGCAAGACGTCGCCGTGCTGCGCAAGCTAGGTATCAAGCTGGTCTGTGACCTGCGCACTGACCTTGAGGCGCAAGAAGCGCCAGACGTGCCGCTGGAAGGCGTCATGTTATGGCGATTGCCTGTCATTCAGCAAGAAGAATCGGCAGTGAAGGCGCGCACATTCCTGTTCGACCGTCATCGGCTCGATCAGGTCATGATTCAGACCTATCAGACCTTTGTGCGCGACAAAGCGCCGATCTTCGGCGCGGCAATTGCGCGCTTCGCCGATCCTGCCAATCTACCCGCTGTTTTCCATTGCAGCGCAGGCAAGGATCGGACGGGCATCTTGGCGGCGCTGTTGCTAGGCGCGCTCGGCGTCTCTGATGAGCTGATCATCGCCGATTACACGCTCAGCAATCTGTACTATGAAGCGTTTCGCAAGTCGCTTGAGCCGCAAGAGCATCGGTTGCGCGCGCTGCGCCTTTCGCTAGACGACCTGCAGCCGATGCTGGTCAGCGATCCTGTCTACCTTGAGGCGGCGCTCAAAGCGATTCGCGAGGAGTGCGGCAGCATCGAGAGGTACTTGGTGGAGAAAGCAGGCGTCAGCGCGGAGACGCTGGCGAAGTTGCGCGAGATATTTTTAAGCCCGTCACCTGCGTGAGCGTGACGGGCAGCGCAGCGGACTGAGCGGACTAGTCGGGCAGGATGCGCGTGCCGAGGAAATAATCCACCCAGATGAAGCACAGCAGCACCATCGGCAGCGATGCCAACGGCAGGAATGGCACTTCCACAAAGCTGATCAGCAAGGTTGCATCGAGCGGAATGTTGACCAGAATCAGCGTGATGATGGTCAAAACAACGCCCGTGCCTGCTGAGATCGCCCAGGTCAGCAAGCGGCGTGCATTCAACGAAGCATCCGTTTTCTCTGCAGGCTGCGGCGCAGCCGCTGAACTCACTTCAGGCTTATTGCTCATGATCTTGTGTCTCCAATCTTGGCTGTATGCTCAGATTCTAGCGTTTGCGGCGCGGCGCGTCAATTGCGCAGGGCGCAAAATTGCTAACGCAGTTCTTAGAGAAGTTTGCTAGAATAGGCGATTAGGTATATCGCAACAGCCAATCTACTTTTCAGGAGGACGTGCGGAGATGCCACTCTACGAGTATCGCTGCAAGAATTGCGGAGCGCGCTTCGAGGTCAATCAGGCGTTCACGGACGATCCGATCAGCACGTGCCATGTGTGCGGCGGGACGGTCAAGCGCGTTGTCGGGCGCGGCACGGGCGTGATTTTCAAAGGCTCAGGCTTCTATGTGACGGACACGCGCTCGACCAACAGCGCGAACGGCAAATCGGCGAACGGCGACGGTAGCGCAGAGAGCAAGAGCGCAGCCGCAGCCGAGAAAGCTGCCGCCAGCGGCGATTGACGCACGCTGCGTCTGAGAAAATAAAACGGCATCATGCCGCCGAGCAGCCGCTGCTCGGCTTTTTGTTATTTCACAAGCGCACGATTCGATCTACAATCAGCCTACCTGCTGATGCGTATGGATATGTGACGTGCCGCAAAAGACAATTGCCGCTCTGCCAATCACCGATGCACGCGCTGAAGGCAAGCCTGCTGCGCGCTTCGCCGCGCCACTCACCTCAATGGATTGGCTGCTTATCCTGTGCATGATCATCTGGGGAACGCATTACAGCATCGCTAAAGCAGCCTTAGAGGTCTTGCCGCCGTTTCTGTTCAACGCGCTTCGCTTCAGCGCAGGCATGGCGGCGCTCTACGCCGTGATGAAAGCGAGCGGCGAGTCGTTCGCGCTCAAGCGAAGCGCTATTCCGCGCCTGATCTTCACCTCGTTTTTGCTGCACGTCGTCTATCAGGCTTTTTTCATCAATGGACTGCGCTACACGACGGTCGCCAATAGCGTGCTGATCAACACAATCGCGCCGATTGGCGTGGTGCTGGTGGATGTCGCACTGCGCCGCGAGCGCGGCGGCTGGCGGCTGTTCAGCGGCATGGCGCTGGCAATCGGCGGCGTGCTGACCGTTGTTCTCTCGCGTTACGCCGGGCAGATCGAGATCGGCAATCAGATGACGTTGCTGGGCGACGTCTTGACGCTGATCGGCATTGTGGTATGGGTCGCCATGACACTCTCGCTGCGCGAGCTGATGGCAGGCAATCCTGTGATGTCAGTTTCTTTTTGGCTGCTGGTATGCGGCGCTATCTTGGATACGTTCATCGCGATCCCTGACGCGCTCAGCTTCGATTGGTCGCTGCTGACGATCGAAATTGGCTTGGCAGTGCTATACTCAGGCATGGTCGCGATCGCCATCGGCGGCACGATTTTCAATCTCGCGCTGAAGCGCATCGGCGCGTCGCGCACGGCGATCTTCGTCAACTTGCAGCCGATTGTGGCAGCATTCGTGGCGATCATTTTCTTGGGCGAGCCGTTCACGCTCTGGCTGGTGCTTGGCATCGGCTTAGTGATCATCGGCATGTTACGCTTGCGCGTAGGTTGAGTGCTTCAATGGCAACGCACAGCGAAGATTCAGGCGCACGTTTGGTGGCGCGACACGCGCCAACAGGCAACTTGTTGACTATTGGCGACGTGCCGCTAGAGCGCTTGCGCGTCTGTTCCGAGCGCGGCGAGCTGCGCTGTCCAAGTTGCGGCGGCTTGCTGCGCTTGAAAGCGGGCGCTGTGCGTCAGCATCATTTTGCGCACGTCAACTTAGCGCAATGCGCTGTGCGCTACGCTGAGCCTGAGTCGGAAACTCACCGCATGGGCAAGTTAGCGCTCTATCAGCACTTTCGGCGCAATGCATCAGCTGCCTATATGGAATGGCACATTCAGGCGACCGACCAACGCGCTGACGTTTTCATCGCGCCGAATTTCGTCCTAGAGTTTCAGCAGGCAAATAACAGCGCTGAGCAATGGCGCGAGCGTCAGCAGCTCTATGAGCGCGCAGGCATTCAGGCGATCTGGTTTTTAGGGCAGGCGCGCTATGCCGAAGCGCGCAGCGAGACGTTGCGTCCGATCTCGCTCTACGATCCGAGTCCTGTGCCGCGCCGCGCTTTTGAGGCAGCGGCGGGCGCCTTCCGCATCCGCGAGATGGAACGCGCCATGCTGGAAATTTTCCCGCTGCTGTATTATCTCGATCCGCTCAGCAAAATGCTGACCATTTTGCTGCCGCGCAGCTGGCACGCGCAGACCTTGCGCGCGTATCGCTATCGTGTGCCGCTCTCCGATTGTCAGCTACGTCCAAGCGGTCTGTGGACGCCGTTGCACGCGCAGCTGGACGAGAAGACCTTGAGAAATCGGCGACGCTGAGTCATGATAGGCGCAAATGGCGCAGAAAGGCGCTAGATGCACGAATTGCCAGTCACACAACACATTTTGGAGATCGTCCTGCGCCATGCTGAGCAGGCAAATGCTTCGCGCGTGACCGATATTTACCTTGTGATCGGACAACTCTCGTCGTTCATTGACGAGTCGATTCAGTTTTACTGGGACGCGCTGAGTCGTGATACACAGGCGGAAGGTGCGCGATTGCACTTTGAGCGCGTCAGGGCGGAAGTTGTCTGTCAGGTCTGCGGCGTGCGCTCGCCTTTGGCAGAGATCGGACAGGGCTGTCCGCAATGCGGCAGCTTGCGCGTCAAAGTGGTGGCGGGCGAGGAATTTTACGTGCGCGCTATCCGCGTGCAGACGGCGGATGAAGTTGAGCAAGGTGCGTGAACGATGAGCATCAAAGTGATCTCAGTTTTGGAGAACATCCTGCAGGCGAATGAGCAAGTGGCAGCGGAGAATCGGGCGCGCTTGGACGCGGCAGGCGTATACGCTATCAACCTGATGTCTTCGCCGGGCGCAGGTAAGACGGCGTTGATCGAGCAGACGTTGCGCGCATTGAGTCCGCAGGTGCGCATTGGCATGATCAACGGCGATACGACGGCTGCTAGCATGGACGCTGAGCGCGGCGCGCAGGCAGGCGCGCAAGCGGTACACATCAACACAGGCGGCAATTGTCATCTTGAGGCGCACATGGTGCGCCAGGCTTTGGCGGCGCTCGATCTGAGCGCGCTCGATCTGATCATCGTGGAGAACGTGGGCAATTTGGTGTGTCCTGCTGGCTGGGACTTAGGCGTCCATGCGCGCGTGGTGGTGGCGAGCGTGACAGAAGGCGCGGATAAGCCGTATAAGTATCCGAGCATGTATCGCGGCGCAGACGTGCTGGTGCTGAACAAGATCGACCTGCTGCCTTACTTGGATTTCGATACGGAATATTTCTTGCAAGGCGTGCGGCTGCTGAATCCTGACGTGCAGGTCTTTCAGGTCTCGTGTCGCACAGGCGAAGGCATTCAGGCTTGGTCGGCTTGGCTGCGCGAGCGCGCCATGCGCGCCGGACTGTGAGCATCTGCTGAACGCACTATGCGCCGCTTCATGATTTTGATGCTGATCGGCGTGTTGATCGGCGTCAGTCTTGGCTTGACGCTCGGTTGGCTGGTGCTGCCTGCGCCTGAGCGCGCCAGCTCGCTGAACCAATTGGCGCGCCGCCACAAAGAAGAATTCGCGTTGATGGTCGCTGCGGCTTATCAGGTGGATAACGACCTAGGCGCTGCAATTGAGCGCTTGCGGCTGCTCGGCATGTCTGATCCATTCACCTACATGCGCGACCTGACCGAGCGTTTCATTGTGCAAGCAGGCATCACGCGCGAGCGCGAGGCGCGCACGTTGGTGCAGCTCTCGTGCGCGATGGGCATCTGCACTGAGCCGATGCAGCCGTTTCTATTGCCGACGGCGCCGCCAGGATCGTGATCATGCGCTCGAATGCGTTGCTATGGGCAGTGCCGCTCTTGATCGGCGCGATAATCGGCGCGCTGATCGGCTTGTTCTACGCCCTGCGCGTCGATCCGCGCGTGACGATTGATGTGAACTTCTCACAGCTGAGCGAAGGCGATAAGCGCAATGTGCTGATCCTGATCAGCCTTGCCTATGCACAAGATCGGCGCATTGAGGTGGCTGCGCAGCGCTTGCTCAACCTTGACAAAGACTGGCAAGCTGTGGCGGATGCCGCTTGCGAACTGGCACAGACGGGCTACGCCAGCACTAACACAGGCTTGCGCGCCATTCGCAGCATGGTGGAGCTGGCAGGCTCGCAAGGGTACAGCGGCTGCGCTTCCGCGCTGATCCCTGTCTTCACCGCCACGCCGCGCCCAAGTCCAACTCCGCGCCCGACTGCCACGCCGACGCGCCCTGCTGTGCCGACCAAGACGCCGACCGAGCCGCCGCTCAACACGCCGTTGCCGCTCGCGCTGCAGGTGACGCCAACGCCGCGCGGCGAGTTCATCGTAGCGAACATCGTGCCGTTCTGCGATCCGCGCCTGCCCGCCGTGATCGAGTTCTCCGTGCGCGATACGAATGGGAACGGCATTCCTGCTGTGCCAATTGACGTGCGCTTCGGCAACGTCCGTCAGCGGCTATTCACAGGCTTGAAGCCTGAGCGCGATAGCGGTTACGCCGATTTTCAAATGACGCCCGATGAAATCTACCGCGCTGAGCTGCCCGCGCTCAGCGAGCCGACGCGACCGCTTGAGGCGAGCGCTTGCACGGCGCAAGATGGCACGCGCACGCGCACTAGCTATCGCGTCATTTTCCAACGCCTTCGTCAACCGTAGGGAAAACATGCGAACAAGCACTTACGAGCAAACGCGGCAAGCCTGGCGCGATATTTGGCAAGAGACGACCTTCGCGCGCGAATTGGCGACGCTCGACTATCCGCGCGCACGTGCGCTATTGAACTTGTACCTACCTTACCTCGACCGTAACGCGCCTGTGCTGGAAGCGGGCTGCGGTCCTGGTCACGTGGTCTACTATTTGCGGCAGCGCGGCTACGCGGCGCTCGGCTTGGATTACGCGCCTGAGGCGCTCTTGCCGACTCGCGCACAATTCCCTGACCTGCCGCTGCACCTCGGCGACGTGCATCATCTGCCGTATGCCGCCAATAGCTTCGGCGCGTATCTATCCTTTGGCGTGGTGGAGCATTTTGAGCAGGGTCCGACGGACGCGCTGCGCGAGGCATTCCGCGTTCTGAAGCCGAAAGGCATCTTGGTGCTGACCACGCCAACGCCTAACGTTGTGGACGCGCTGCGCAGCCTAGCGGATCGGCTGATTCCAGCGCGGCGCGCGCGTCCGCGGCGCGCCAAGTACTACGAAACAGCCTATACAGGCGCTCAACTGGCGGCATTCTGCCGTGCGGTCGGCTTTCGCGTGCTGCGCGTCGTGCCATATTCGCACAGCTTCACTTTTTACGGCGTGCATCGCGTCTTTCGCGGCAAGGGCTACTACCAGACCTCAGGTTTGGCAGAGCTGATGGGCAAGCTCGGACGGCTGCTCGCGCCGCAGTGGACGGCGTTCGCTGTGTTGGTGATCGCCGAAAAGCCTGAGCGCTAACGAATGGTGCGCTTCCACTGATCCTTGAACTGGACGTTTGTCAGATCGGGCGCTTCTAGAAAGTCCAGCAAGAGCCGATTGAACTTCGCCGTGATCTCCAACATCGGGAAGTGACCGACGGTCGGCTCGATCAAGGGCAGAAAGTAGCCGCTCTGTTTGCCGCGATTGATGCGCTGGACGAGCGTCTCGCTGGGCGGCGGCAAGAGCGTATCGTCTTCGCCGTGCAGCAGCAGCGTGGGAGTCATCAAGCGCTTCAGCTCAAGGGCGAGGTTCTGCGCGCTGAGCGACTGCGCCGTGCGCACAAATGCCTGCTCATCCGCCTTGGCGACCTCAGTGCGCAGCATCTCAAGCTCAGGCAGGTCGCGCGCGATGTGGCGCGCCAACAACGCAGCGGGCTTGTTTGTGGTCAGGGCGGCGAGGATCGGCGCAAAACCTTGCGAAGGCGGCTCAGCAGGCAGTGGCGTTGGCACAGTGGCAATTGAGAGCGGCAACACGGGCGGCACGGGACGGCTCTCAGGCGGCGGCGTTGGCGCAGATGAGGCAGGCGATGTTGTAGATGAAGGCGGCGTCTGAGCTTGTTGTGCAGCGCGAAATGGATTAGAAGGCAAGGTCTCGCTCGTCGAGCTGTAGGTGACGCTTGTCGGCGGCGGCGCGCTCGGTCTCGGCTCGGCAGGTTTAGGCGGCAGCGTAGCAGGTCGTGACGGCAAGTCATCGCCCAAGCCGCCCATATCCACCAGCGGCGGACTGATCAAGAAAAGACGGTGCGTGAACTCAGGATATTGCCGCGCAAAGTTCAGGCAGACTGCCGCGCCGAGCGAGTGTCCGACCAAAACGGCTTTGCGGATGCCCATGCCTTCGAAGAACTTGAAGAGCATGTGGACTTGGTCTTTGACGGCGTATTTGTTAATGTCTTTGCCCGAGTCGCCGAAGCCCCATAGATCGAGCGCGTAAGCGCGATATTTGCCGCTGAGATGCTGCATGGTCGGCACCCAATAGCGCCATGAACCGAGCCAGCCATGCACTAGGATGACCGGTCGTCCGCGTCCCAGCGCTTCGTAATGAACCAGATCATTTTCAATGGTTATTGCGCTCATGGCAACCTTCTAACATTTCGAGACGGGCAACGCTGCACTGCTTGCACAAATATAGCACGGCTTTCCATCAAAAGAAATTCTGCCGAGAGACGCGGCGAGACAGACACAGCTTGCTCTTGCGCCTGAAGTGTTCTACCATAGTCTTCACGGCGCGCACGTATTTCAGGAAGGCGAGCATGGCAGGACAGGCAAAGATCATTGCGCTGCATTCTTTTCGGGCAGGCACAGGTCGCTCCAGCCTAGCCGCTAACTTGGCAGCGCTATCAGCTGTGCAAGGCAAGCGCGTCGCGGTCATAGATACGTGCCTGCGCGCAGGCAACCTCAGCGCAAGTTTCGGTCTTGATGAGGAAGCTGTGCCGTGTTCTTTCCACAGCGTCCAAGCTGAGCAGTGCGCGTTATGGCAAGCTGCCTATGAAGTGACCGCGCGGCTTGGCGCGTCGCTTGACGGACGCATTTACCTTGTGCCTGCCAAGCCGACGCCTGAGCAAGTCGAGCAGATTCGGCGCGACGGCTACGATCCTGACCTGCTCGCTGATAATTTGATAGCGCTGGTCGAGCGTTTGGCGCTCGACTTAGTGCTGCTCGATCTGGATTTCGGCATTGATATCAGCACGATGAGCTTGATCGCGCTCAGCGATGCACTTTTGGTGCTGATGCGGCATGATAAGCGCGATTATCAAGGCACAGGCATCATTGTCGAGCTGGCGCGCCAACTTGAGGTCGCTGAAATCTTCTTGCTGATGAACGAAGTGCCGCCGAGCTTCGATAGCGCCGACTTCGAGGCGAAAGTCGCCGAGCTGTATGGCTGCCCTATGGCAGGCATATTGCCGTACGCCGATGAAATGGCGGCGCTTGAGCGCAATGCGATTTTCGCCTTGAAATATCCTGAACATCCTAACACGCGCATCATGCAGGCGGCGCTGAGTCTGTTGCTTGCCACAGCGCCTGCAGAATAGAGGCACATCATGCTCAGCGCACTCAGTCGTCTGTTCAATGTGCGCCCGAACGAATGGGCGCGTTTACTCTTCCTCTACGGCATGGGCGTCGTCTTTTTGATCGGTTTGACGTGGGGCGAAACAATTGCCGATGCGCTGTTCCTGAGTCGGCTGGGCGTGGAAAATTTGCCCGTCCTCTTCGTGCTGGAAGCGCTTATCACGATCGTCGCGCTCGCCGTCTTCAGCGCCTTCGCCGATCGCATCCGCGACGACGTGCTGCTGATCGCGATTTTGCTTCTCGGCGCGCTCAGCGTGCTGCTCAGCCGCGTTTTGGCAGGCGTTGGACAAGAGAGTCTGGCGTTTCCGATGCTGTATCTCGCCTCGCGCGTCATCCGCGATGTGTTCAATGTGCAATTTTGGACGTATGTGAACGGCTTCTACGATACGCGCGCCGCCAAGCGCATCGTCCCTGTGATCGCCACTGCGGCGCGCATCGCAGGCGCCATCGCAGGCTTGACCATGCTGATTGTCACGACGCTGTTCAGCCAAGCGATTGACATCTCATTCGCATGGATCAGCACGTTGCTCCTGATGGCGATCATGGTCTGGTCAATGCCGCGTCTTTTGCGCGAGCGTCAACAGACGCGCAGCGTTGCTATCATGACGCCAAGCGCTCAGAAGCGCGGCGGCATCGGCGCGTACATCAACAACATCCGCGAAGGCTATGGCTTCGTGGCGAAGTCGCCGTTTTTGCGCTGGATGGCTGCTTCCACGCTCTTGCTGATCGTGCTGACGACGCTGATCACTTTTCAAGGCAGCGCAATCTTCGTGGCAGAGCTGAAAGATGAGAAAGTGATCGCCGATTACCTCGGCACGCTGACAGGCGTGACCAACTTGGTCATGCTGCCTGTCCAGCTTTTCTTGCTAGGACGGCTTGTGCAGCGGCTTGGACTCGGCACTGCTAATTTGATCTATCCGCTGAGCATGTTGGGCATTTGCGGCAGCCTGATCTTGTTTCCGCGCGCGTTGTTCAGCGCAGCAGCGCAGCACTTTGCGCGCACAACCTATCGGACTGCTTTTCGCAACACGCTCGACAATCTGATGTACAACGCCGTTCCGCTGCGCGTGAAAGGCCGCGCGCGCGCGTTCATCGGCGGCTTGGTGATGCCAATCGGCACGATCATCGGCGGCGGCTTGCTGCTGTTGCGTCCATTGTTGCCGCAAGTACCTTGGCTGCTGCCGACCTTGATCGGCATTTTTGCGCTCGCCTATGCGCTGAGCGCCTTTGTGCTGCGCCGACAGTACGCGCGCGCTTTGGTCAGCATGTTGGCGCAGGAAGATTACTCTTTTCTGCTCGCCACAGCTGCCGATCTAGCTGTCGCGGATAAGGCGACTCTAGACCTTTTGAAGCGCAAGCTGCACGAGCGCGCTGAGACAGAGCATAAAGTTTTCATGGCGCAGCTGATCCTTGAAGTTGGCGGCAAGCGCGCAGTGCCGATTCTGGCTGAGATTGCCAAAAGCGAGCCTGCCTTGCGCGCCACCATCGCCGATCTGCTCAGCGCGGCTGACCTAGGCGGCGAAGAAGTGCGCCGTCTGTTGAGCGACCTGCTCGCCGATCCTGATGGCGAGGTGCGTCGCGCCGCTGCGCGCGGCTTGCTGCAGGATGCGCAGCAGGATCGCAGGCGCATCAATCAGCTCGCGGTGCGCTTGATCGGCGATCCTGATCCGCGCGTGCGCCTTGAAGCAGCGCCAATTCTCTTGGGAACGGATGACGCGCTGAGCAAGGCTGCGCTTGACGCGCTCGCGCCATTTTTGAGTGCCGCTGAGCCGAGTCTGCGCGTTGACGCGCTGCAAGCGCTCGGCAAGGCGACTCACGTACGGCACATTGCGCACGTGCTGCCTCATCTGGACGATCCGAGCGATGAAGTCCGCCTTGCGGCTGCTTTGAGCGCTGAGGCACTCTGCGCGCTCGGCAAACTGCCCGATGACTTGGCAGCTGCCTTGCGCCAGCGTCTGGACGCGCTGCTGCGCGATCCGATTGAGCGCGTGCGCCGCGCAGCTTTGACTCTGCTCGCCTGCGCCAAAGTGCGCCAAGCCGAGCAAGTGTTGATTCAGTTTCTTGCCGATCCGAGCGCTGATATTCGCGCCGCCGCCGTCGAAGCGTTGGTGCGCTCAGGCAGACCTGCCGTGAGCGCTTTGCTGCCGCTGCTCGAACGCGCCGCGCCGACCGTGCGCCTAGAAGCGACCGTCGCGCTCAGCCGTCTGGTCAAAGAGCGCGCCTCAGAATGGCTGCGCACGGCTGTGCAAGAGAATCTGGTCGCCATTCACGCCGATCAAGTCCGTCTGGCGCTGTT
>DAOTWB010000062.1:0-9356 GCA_034436235.1 Anaerolineae bacterium | reverse complement strand
TCTGACTCAGGCAAGCCTGCCGGCGCCTGCAGCCGCGCGCGCAGCTTGCCGTTCACTGAGACCACCAGCGTGATCTCTTCCTCGCGCGCCGCTTCAGGATCGAAGGCAGGGAACGGCTGATTGTGTACGCTGTACGGCTCGCCGATGTGCTGCCAAAGCTCTTCAGCGATGTGCGGCGTGATCGGCGCCATCAGCAGCAGCATGGTTCGGATTGCCTCGCGCCAGACTGGCGTGCCGCACACAGGCGTCTTGCGCGCCGCCACCAGCGTGTTCTTCAGCTCCATCAGCGCCGCCACTGCCGTGTTAAAGCTGAACGTCTCCAAGCCTTCGCCAACGCGCTGAATGGTCTGATGCACTTTGCGGCGCACGGCGCGCAGCGCCTTCTCATCCGCTTCGCCTTGCACAGGCGGCGAGTCGGTCACCACGCTCCACACATCGTTCAGCCAGCGCACCACGCCCTGAATGCCCTGCGAATCCCACGGACCGCCGCTCTCCCAGCGGAAAGCGAACATCAAGTAGCCGCGCACAGTATCCGCGCCGTATTGCGCCACCAGAACGTCCGGCGCCACCACGTTGCCTTTGCTCTTGCTCATCTTTTCCACGCCCAAGCGGTAGCGCAGCGACTCAATCGGCACAACGTTGCCCGCCCGATCCACGATCTGCGCATTCTCAACCAGCTCAAGCGTCACCTGCGATTCATCCATGCGCTCGATCACGATCACGTTATCGTTGCGCTTGACGATCTCGCCGATGGCAGTCGTCATGCGCGCATCGTCTTCAGGCTCGCCAAAGGCGCGCGCCACATCGTTCAAGCCGCTCAGCAAGTCGTTGACCGTGTTCTCCGCGTCCTGCATCACCTTCGCCGCCGCTTCATCAATCACCACGACCTTGTGCGCGTGCAGCACGTCAGCTTGCCATGCGCCAAAAGCTACGATGTAACTGCCCTCCATCGGCTCGCCCAAGATCATGCCTTGATTGTAGAGCGCCAGCATCGGCTCGTGATCGATCGGCGGCAAATTCGGCGCGCGGCGCGCCACGGCGTCTCTGTAGATGCCGCAATCGCGCATAGCTTTGGTGAAGAAGCGCGTGTACATCAGATGCATTGTGGCGTGTTCAATGCCGCCCGTGTATTGATCGACCGGCAGCCAATACGCCGCTTCCTCAGGATCGAACGGCGCTTTATCGTAATGCGGACTCAGGTAGCGCAGCTGATACCACGAGGAACACATGAACGTATCCATCGTGTCGGTCTCGCGCTGCGCCTTGCCGCCGCACTTCGGACAGGTCGTGTTCAAAAAGGCGGGATGATATTTGAGCGGCGATTCGCCCGTCGGCATGAATTCCACGTCGTCAGGCAGCAGCACAGGCAATTGATCTTCAGGCACAGGTACAATGCCGCAGCTTGGACAGTAGATGATCGGAATTGGCGCGCCCCAGTACCGCTGACGGCTGATCAGCCAATCGCGCAGGCGATAGGTGACCGCGCGCTTGCCGATGTGCTGCGCTTCCAACCATTCGATCACGCGATTGATCGCCACGCCATCGGCAGTTGGCGTGCCATCGAAGTGCGCGCTGTTCACCATCACGCCATTGGCGACGAACGCCTCAGTCATCCGCTCGCCATCCAGCGGCTCGCCTTCAGGCTGGATGACGACGCGCACAGGCAAGCCAAACGTGCGCGCAAAGGCGAAGTCGCGCTCATCGTGCGCCGGCACCGCCATGATCGCGCCGCTGCCGTAAGTCATCAGCACGTAATCCGCGATCCAGATCGGAATGCGCTCACCGTTGACAGGATTTATCGCATAGCCGCCTGTGAAAACGCCTGTCTTCTCTTTATCGGCAGCCGTGCGGTCAATTTCGCTCTGCCGTTGCGCCTGCGCAACGTATGCGTCGACGGCAGCGCGCTGCTCAGCCGTCGTCACCTTCTCCACCAAAGGATGCTCTGGCGCCAAGACCATGAACGTCGCGCCCCAGAGCGTGTCAGGTCGCGTGGTGAAGATCAGCAGCGGATCGCCCTGCTCGGTATGGAAAGTGACGTGCGCGCCTTCGCTGCGCCCGATCCAATTCGTCTGCATCACTTTCACCTTCTCGGGCCAATCTTTAGGATGTTGCAACAGCTCTTCGGCGTAGTTGGTGATGCGGAAGAACCATTGCTCCAGCTCCTTTTTGATGACAGGCGTGCCACAGCGCTCGCAGTGCCGATCCTCGCCCCAGACCTGCTCGCGCGCTAAGGTCGTGTTGCAATTCGGGCAAAAATCTACGCTGGCGCGCTGCCGATACGCCAAGCCGTTCTCGTAGAATTTCAGGAAGAACCACTGCGTCCAGCGGTAGTACTCAGGATCAGAGCTGATCGCCTCGCGTTCCCAATCGAAGATAGCGCCCATTGAGCGCAATTGCTTGCGCATCCGCTCGATGTTGGCATACGTCCACGTCTTGGGATGCGTCCGATGTTTGATGGCGGCATTTTCGGCAGGCAAGCCGAAGGCATCGAAGCCCATCGGAAATAGCACGTTGTAGCCGCGCATCCGCATGTAGCGCGCGCGCGCATCGGATGGCGCCATGGCGTACCAATGCCCGATGTGCAGATCGCCGCTCGGATACGGCAACATGGTCAGCGCGTAGTGCTTAGGACGGCTGTGATCGATCCGCGAGCGGTAGAGCTGATCGGCTTCCCAGCGCGCTTGCCACTTCTGCTCGATAGCTTGTGGTGAATATTTCTCAGGCATCGCTTTTTCCTCCAACGCATGATGCATTAATCCTAACACATAAAAAACACGCAAAAAGGTCAGGTTCATCGGACGAACCTGACCTTCCTTTGAAGGCGAAGGCTGTGAGAGATCAGCGGCGCTGTGGCATCGGGCGATTGCGAACAGGCACGCGCGCAGGCACGACCTTCGGCGGCTTCAAAAGGCGACCAAGTTCGTCCAGTAGCTCACGAAGTCGTGCGACGATGCTCGGCTTGTTCGGCTTGCCCATGCTTAATTGCTCCTGCTAGATAGCGTTCAATGTCTGTGCATAGAGTGTAGCACACTTTGCCCATGCTCAGCTTGGAAAACCCTTAGAAATCTTGCACAAAAGATGCCCGCCCGCTCATCTCCTGATCCGCCTCAACGCTCAGGGACGCCCCAGATGCGGATGGTGCCGTCCCGTGAGAAGGCGAGGTAGCGTCCGTCAGGCGACCATGCTACTGACCACACATAGTCTGTATGCCCTGCGAGCGTCCGCAGCAGCGTCCAGGACGCCGCGTCCCACACGCGGACTGTGCGATCCAACGACCCTGAGGCGAGGTAGCGTCCATCAGGCGACCACGCGACTGACCTGACCAACTCCTTATGCCCTGCGAGCGTCCGCAGGAGCTGCTCTGTCCCTGCATCCCACACGCGGACTGTGCGGTCATCTGATCCTGAGGCGAGGGTGCGTCCGTCAGGCGACCACGCGACTGAATTCACACCACTCGTATGCCCTTTAAGCGTTCGCAAGAGCGTCCCTGACGCCGCGTCCCAGACACGGACTGTGTCGTCCGATGAGCCTGAGGCGAGGAAGCGCCCGTCTGGCGACCACGCGACTGAACTGGCGGATGTATTTTCTCCAATCAAGCGCGGCGCCCGCTCGAAATTCTGCGCGTCATATAACCAGATGCCGATGCTGCTTGCCACTGCCAGCGTCCTTCCATCGGGCGAGTACTGTATGTGATTGATGTAGCCACGTCCGAGTCGGCGCAGTTCGGTCACGCGGTCTAAGTTTTCAGCAGAGATAGCCACAGGCGTCGGCGTAGCAGCAGAGGCTGTTCGGTTGATGCCCCAGATGCGGACTGTGCCATCGGCTGAGCCTGAGGCGAGGTAGCGTCCGTCAGGCGACCACGCGACTGAATTCACACCACTCGTATGCCCTTCAAGCGTTCGCAAGAGCGTCCCTGACGCCGCGTCCCAGACACAGGCTGTGTTGCCCCGTGAGCCTGAGGCGAGATAGCGCCCATCAGGCGACCATGCCACTGACTGCGCCCGACCAGTATGTCCCGTGAGCGTCCGCAGGAGCCGCCCTGTCCCTGCATCCCACACGCGGACTGTGCGGTCATCTGATCCTGAGGCGAGATAGCGACCGTCAGGTGACCACGCGACTGAAGTCACATCCCGTTTATGCCCTTCGAGCATCCGCAGGAGCGTCCAGGACGCCGCGTCCCACACGCGGACTGTGTCGTCCCATGATGAGCCTGAAGCGAGGTAACGACCGTCAGGCGACCATGCGACTGAATTCACCCAGCTTGTATGCCCTGCGAGCGTCCGCAGCAGCCGTCCATCTGCCGCGTCCCAGACGCGGACTGTGCGATCCAACGACCCTGAGGCGAGGAAGCGACCGTCAGGCGACCACGCGACTGAACGGGCGTATGTATTTTCTCCAATCAAGCGCGGCGCCCGCTCGAAATTCTGCGCGTCATATAACCAGATGCCGATGCTGCTTGCCACTGCCAGCGTCCTTCCATCGGGCGAGTACTGTATGTGCTTGATGTAGCCACGTCCGAGTCGGCGCAGTTCGGTCACGCGGTCTAGGTTTTCAGCAGAGATAGGCGCAGGCGTCGGCGTATAGCTGGGCGTGAAAGTATACGTCGGCGTGAAGGTGCGCGTTGGCGTGCCTTGCAGCGGCGTCATCGGTCGTTGCGCCGCGGCGACGTCCACGCCTTTCGGCGTCTTGCCGCTCAGCGCTTCGCGGAAGGCGCTCGCGAATTCCGAGGCGCTCTGAAAACGCGCTTCGGGACGCTTCGCCATGCCTTTGATCAGCACCTTCTCGACGCTCTGCGGCAAGTCGGGACGCAGGCGGCGGATCGGCGGCGGCTGCTCGTTCAGGTGCTGATACATCAGCGCAGGCGGCGTATCGCCTGTGAAGGGCAGCGCGCCTGTCAGCAATTCGTAGGTCATCACGGTCAGCGCGTAAACATCCGTGCGCGCGTCCACGTCGCGTCCGTACCATTGCTCAGGCGCCATGTAAGCAGGCGTTCCCATCGCCATGCCGCTGCCGGTCATGCGCGTCATATCGCCGGCGATGCGCGCGATGCCGAAATCGCTCAGGATCGCGTTGTTAGACTGATCCAACAGCACATTTTGCGGCTTCAGGTCGCGATGGATCACGCCGCGTCCGTGCGCATGGTCGAGCGCGGCGCCGATCTGATCCAGATAGCGCGCCACTTCCTCAGCATTCAGCTTGCCGTTCGCCTTCAGGCGCGCCGCCAGACTGCCGCCTGTCTTCAGCTCCATCACCAGATAGAGCAGATCGTCCTGACTGCCGAAATCGAAGACTTTCAGGATGTGTGGATGATCGAGCGCAGCCACAGTCTGCGCTTCGCGCTCGAAGCGCCTGATGAATTCAGGATTGTCGGTCAGCTTGGTTTCGATGACCTTGACTGCCACGTCGCGCCTGATGCTGGTCTGTTGAGCGCGATAGACGGTCGCCATGCCGCCGCTGCCGAGCGTTGCGAGAATGGTGTACTGTCCGAGCTGCCGTCCGATGAGACCTGCCATGAGAACATCTCCTGCGTCGCTGTTGCGCTAGGACAAGCATAGCACAGACTGTAAGGCTTAGCAAGTGAGTTGCAACTGAAACACGCAATGCGCTGCAACCACGCCCAGCAGATGCAGCGCATTGCAGATGATCAAGGAATTAACATAATTTTGCCGCTCTCGCCGCTTATGAAAGTCTGGTAAGCCTGCTCAAAGTCATGCATCGGAAAGGTGTGCGTGACCAAGCCTTCAAGCCGCAACGCGCCTGACTCCAGCAAGCCGTGCGCCTGATACCACGTTTCCCACAAGCGCCTGCCAACGATGCCGCGCACGATCGCGCCTTTGAAGACGATATGCGCGTTCAGATCGAAGGTGAAGGCGCTCGGCGCCAAGCCTAGCAAAGCTGCTTCGCCGCCTTCTTTGAGCGCTGCGAAACCTTCGTTGATGGCGCTCGGCGCGCCCGACATTTCCAGCAGCACGTCAACGCCTTCGCCGCCAGTGATCTCATCGATCACTGCCGCCAGATTCTCATGGCGCACGTCCACTGCGCGATCAGCGCCCATGCGGCACGCCAAAGCCAGCCGATACGGACTGATATCCGTGGCGATCACAGCGCGCGCGCCTGCCGCTTTGGCGACGGCGATCGCCATCAAGCCAACCGGTCCGCAGCCTGTGACTAAGACGAATTTCGCCGAGACATCCTGCGCCATCACGGTATGCACGGCGTTGCCCAAGTTCTCTTCGATGACTGCGATGCTGAGCGGCATATTCGGCGGATTCTTCCAGACGTTCTGCGCAGGGATGGCGATGTATTCAGCGAAGCCGCCGTCGCGATCCACGCCGATGATCTGCGTCTTCTCGCACAAGTGCGCGCGTCCTGTGCGGCAGAAGTAGCAAGTGTTGCACACCACATGGCTCTCTAGCGAGACCTGATCGCCAATCGCCACGTGCGTCACCTCAGGCGAGATAGCGACGACCGTGCCTGTGATCTCATGCCCGACCACAAATGGCGGCTTCAAGCGATGCTGCGCCCAGTCATCCCATCTATAGATGTGAATATCCGTGCCGCAGATTGAGCCTGCCTGCACCTTGACCAGCACATCGCCATGCCGCAGCGACGGCACAGGATAATCTTCCACGTAGCGCAAGCCAACGCCGCGCTCAGCCTTCAGGATCGCTTTCATCTTCGTCGGTAAAGTCATCGGTCATATCTCCTAAAATTTTTACGCCTTCATTGTAGCGCAGTCCGCGCCGCGCTGAACACTCGCTCAGCACGGCATTTGAAAGACTGTGCTATATTGTGCATGGCGCGCGTGCATCGCGTTGAATGCCGAGCGCTTGTAACTAGCAAGCTGCTTGCAGCGCCTCGCAGTCTGTGCTATGCTCGTCCTAGCGCAACAGCGACGCAGGAGATGTTCTCATGGCAGGTCTCATCGGACGTCAGCTCGGACAGTACACGATTACCGAGATGCTCGGCAGCGGCGACATGGCGACCGTCTATCGCGCGCAGCAGACCAGCATCAGGCGCGACGTGGCGATCAAGGTTATCAAAACCAAGCTGACCGACAATCCTGAATTCATCAGGCGCTTCGAGCGCGGAGCGCGGATCATGGTTGCGCTCAATCATCCACACATCCTGACAATCTTCGAGTTCGGCATGCAGGACGACTTGCTCTATCTGGTGACGGAACTGCAAGAAGGCGGCAGTCTAGCGGCGCGCCTGAAGGCAAACGGCAAGTTGAGCGCTGAGGAAGTAGCGCGCTATTTGGATCAGATCGGCGCTGCGCTCGACTATGTGCACAGTCGCAGCGTGATCCATCGCAACCTGAAGCCGCAGAATGTGCTGCTCGATCAGGACAACAACGCGATTCTCAGCGGTTTCAGCATCGCGCGCATCGCCGGCGATATGACGCGCATGACCGGCAGCGGCATGGCGATGGGAACGCCATCTTACATGGCGCCTGAGCAGTGGTACGGCCGCGACGTGGACGCGCGCACGGACGTTTACGCGCTCGCCATCATGACCTATGAATTGCTGACAGGCGCGCTGCCCTTCACAGGTGATACGCCGCCTACGCTGATGTATCAGCATCTGAACGATCAGCCGCCGCCGATCCGTCGCCTGCGTCCCGACTTGCCGCAGAGCGTCGAGAAGGTGCTGATCAAAGGCATGGCAAAGCGCTCTGAAGCGCGTTTCCAGAGCGCCTCAGAATTCGCGAGCGCCTTCCGCGAGGCATGGATGTCGTCGCAGCGCAGCGCCCGATGACGCCGCTGCAAAGCACGCAGACGAGCATGACGGGGCCTGTGCCCAAGCACTACAGACCGTCCAGCGTACGCGACGCAGAGCGACAAGCCGAAATCTGGAGAGGCGAACTTAGTGAGATTGAAAAAAGTAAGCGCAGCTGTGCTATAGTTTCAACAGGCGCTGTGGCAATCATTATACTAGTTTCCTTAATTGCTGCTTTCATCATCGTATCCTTGGAGCAGCGCGCTGCGGCTGCACGCGCTTTAGATTTTCAAGCGACTGAAACAGCGCTTGCAATTCAAGAGCGCGGATTGAACCTGACGCGCACTGTCGACGCTAGAATCGAAGGTCAGACTGCTACAGCCGAGATGCGCGCGATTATCGCTCTGAGCTTCACGCCAACACATACTTTCACGCCGACGTTCATACTGACGCCGACGCCATCAGACACTTACACACTGATTCAAGCACGACGATGATCGTGCTGCCTTGATGTCCGATCAAACCGAGCGGCAATGCCAAGTCCAACACGATCACGCCTAACGAAAACGCGATGTTCTGGGAGATCAGGCGGCGCGCGCGGCATAGCGTGCGCCGCGCCTTGCAGCATTTTGCCTTTGCGAAATCGCTCACAAAGTGCCATAATACCGAGAGTTGCACACTGATCGCCCGCCAAATTCAGAAAGGCTTGAAGCGCATGATCGTCAAGCACGCGCCAACTGCCCTGTGTATCCTTCTGTTGGCGACTCTCGCCGCCTGCGGCACGCCTGCCACGCCTGCCGCGTCTTTCCCGCCGACTCTCGCGCTGCCGACGCGCGTGCCAATTCAGCCGACGCCGGATAGCCGCGTCGCCGTCACTACGCCGCAAGCCGCGCCGACCGTCGTCGCCGTTGCGCCGACGCGCACGCCGACTCGCGCGCGCCCTTCGCCAACGCCGACCATCACGCTCATCCCGCCGACCAACACGCCCGTGCCGTCGACCGAGACGCCGACGCCCAGCCCGACGCCGCAGCCCGATCCTGCGCGCGGCGCCGTCCTATTCGCCAACGGCTTTCCCAACAGACCTGACGTGCCGACCTGCGCTTCGTGCCACTACGTTGAGCCAGTGGAAGTGAACGATCTGGTCGGACCGGTCATGTACGGCTTGGCAGATCGCGCCGCGCGCCGCGATCCGAACGAAGTGAGCGCCGTCTCGTACCTGCGCAACTCGATCACGCAGCCGAACAAGTATCTCGTGCCGAACGAAGGCGATAAGGTCTACGCTGTCGGCGGCATGAGCTTGATGCATCAGACCTACGCGCAAGAGCTGACGCCTGAAGAGATCAACGATCTAGTCGCTTACATGCTCACGCTGCGCGCGCGTTAAGCGTTGCGGCACAGCCTGCGCTATTGAGCTGTACAGGTAAGCTGTGCTATACTAACTCCAAAGCGCGAGCGAGCGATTGGAGAGCGGCATGTCTGACACACTGCGCGGCGAGTGGCGCACGCCTGCCGTCGAGGATTTTCTCAAGCAGGTCTATTTAATTCAGCAGCAGGTTGATCCTGTGCCGACTATGCTGATCGCGCGCGCGCTGGATATCTCAGCGCCTTCCGCCACAGATATGATCAAGCGGCTCAGC
>DAOTWB010000061.1:0-13671 GCA_034436235.1 Anaerolineae bacterium | reverse complement strand
GATCGCAATCACATCTTGACGCTTGCCGCTGAGCAGATCGTGCGGCTGCTCAAAGCCGATCATTGCGGCATCGTCTTGCTATCGGCGAGCGGCGATACAGCGCACTTGGTCGCGGAATATCCTGCCAGTCCGTATGGACTAGGTGAGATTCCAACGACGCTCTTCAAGTATCTGCGCGAGCAAGAAGTGATCGTCTGCAACGATATTGAGCAGGACGAGCGCATGGTGGAACTCTTGCCTTTCCTGCGCTATAACGGCATTCGCGCTTTGATGATCGCGCGCATGTTCGCCAAAGGACGCTTGATTGGCTCCATTGGCGTGGACGTGATCGGCGCTGAACGCGCCTTCACCTACGATGAGATCGAGACATGCCGCACACTGGCGACACAAGTGGCGCTCGCCGTCGAGAACGCCGATCTGTACACGCGCGCGCTGGAAGCCAACGAACTCAAGAGCCAATTCCTCGCCACGATGAGCCATGAGCTGCGCACGCCGCTGAACGCCATCATCGGCTACACGGAAATGCTGCTCAAAGGCGTGTATGGCGCCTTATCAGAGCGGCAGAGCGAGCGTCTGCAGCGCGTTTACGATAACTCCACGCATTTGTTGGCGCTCATCAACGATGTGCTAGACCTTGCCAAGATTGAATCAGGGCGCATGACGTTGAATCTAGAGCCGCTCGAAGTGCAGCCTGTGTTGCAAGCCGCCATTGCGCAGATCGCGCCTTTGGCAGAAGCCAAGCGGCTCTCGGTCTACATTGACGTGCCGCGTGTGCTGCCCAAAGTGGAAGCAGATCGGGTGCGCTTGCGCCAAGTTGTCCTCAATTTGCTCAGCAACGCCGTGAAATTCACGCGCGAAGGCGGCATTGCCGTGCGCGCCTACGCTTTGCAGATCGAAGCGCCGCTGGAAGGCGTGCCGCTGATGCCCGGCAATTGGCTGTGCATCGCTGTAGAAGATAGCGGCATCGGCATTGCGCCTGAGCATTTCGAGCTGATCTTCGACGCCTTCCGTCAAGTGGATGGCTCTGTGGCGCGCGAGTTCGCAGGCACAGGCTTAGGCTTGCCGATCACGCGCCAGCTGGTCGAGCTGCAATACGGCAAGGTCTGGCTTGAGAGCGAGGTCGGACGCGGCTCAACGTTCACGATAGCGCTACCTGCCTTGCCCGAAAACGTATAGTTAGCACAGACACAGAAGCTATGGAGACCGATCCGCATGTCTGACCGAAAATGGCGCGCACAGCTCAGCGACGACGGCGAGCTGCCTGAGCTGATCGAACAAGCAGCAGGCGAGCCGCTCTACTGCACGCAATGCGGCGCGCTCAATCCGAGCCAAGCGCGCTTCTGCCACAAATGCGGTCACTCTCTAGAAGAACAAGCCGCGGATGTCGTCGGCTTATCAGCGCTAGTGCAAGCGGGACGCAAAAAAGCGCAACCTGCCGAGCGCCGACACAACGCGCTCGCCTCAGCGCTTTTGCAAATTTTCAGCATGGTGAGCCTGACAGGCTTAGGCGCGGCTGCCCTTGTGATGAATCAAAGCGCGGCGCTCATCCCGATTGTGCTGGCATGGTTTCTCACAGAGACAGTCCGTCAGTCGAGCGGCAAAGGCGTCACAGTGGAACGTGCGCTCGTCGGCATTTTCACCGTGCTGCTGGTCGCCAGCTTAGGCTTCACGGCGCTGGTCATGGGACAAGGCGGCGCGCTCGTCTTGCTGATGATCGGCTGGTTCTTGATCGAAGCAGTGCGCGCTAACGCCTGAGCTATAGCAAGCTAGGCAGCCACAGCAAAAGCGCGTTCATGATGATCTGGCACGTCCAAGCGCTGAACAGATTGTAAACGGCAGCCAGATAGCTGTACAGAAAATTCAAGGCGACGAGCGCTAGACCGATCACGAGCGCCACGAACGGATAGGCAGTTACGTTCAGCCCTGCCAGCAGCAGCAAACATGACCACGCGCCGCCTGCCAGCGCGCTCAGCACCAGACCGCGCGCCGCCTGAAACGCGCCGCGAAAGAAGAGCGTCTCCGCAGCAGGCATGGCGAAGATCAAGAGCAAGAAGACGCTTGTGGCGCTCATGCCGCTGAACAGCTCGCCGGCGATGCGCGCCAATTGCGCGCTGCCGATCACGAAGATCGGCGCGCCGACTAATGCCGCGTAGCCCGCGCCGATCGCGACGTCGCGCACGCTTGGACGCCAGACTTCGATCTCATCTACTAGAATCGCCAAAAAGCCGAGCGCGCTCAGCGCCGTCCAGACGAGCGTCAAGCGCGTCTCGAGCGGCATGCCGCCTAAGCCAAGGACGGTCACCACAAGCGCAATGCCGTAGATGAAGAGCGGATCGAGCGTCAGCAGACGCTCCATTTCCTCAAATTCTTCGGGCGTCTCGTCGAGCGCTTCATCATGCGCTTCATCAGGTGACTCGATTGACGCGTCATCGAGCGCTTCTTTCGCTTGGCTCGGCGCAGTGCGCACGGCAGGCGCATCGGCGTCAGCCGCAGCCTCAGATGCTGCCGTCTCAGCGTCGGGCGGCAGAATCGCCTTCATCCACGGCGGTCGCTCAGGCGGCGATGGCGTCTCAGAAGTCTCAGGCGCGGACATCACTGCAAGCGCTGCTCGTAGAAAGTTTGGACGTAATCCGTCGGCGTCGCGGCGCTCGGCAAAAGATGCGCGTCCGTTTCCCAGACATAAGTGAGCAGCGACGGAATGCCTTGCCGATACGCCCAATCGCGCAATGCGGCGACCAAGAGCGGCGTCGGCGGACGCTCTGTCCAGCAGGCGAGATGCATCTCACCTGCCAAAGCATCGCTCTGCTCAGGCTCGCTGAGAAAAGCGATCAGGCGTTGACCGCCGCTGAGAGTCATCTGCAGATGAACGGTCGCTCGGTTCAGCAGCTCAGGGATGCCGGCTGCCCAATCCTGCGGAAAAAGTTTGTCCCACTCCTGGCGGCTGCCGCGATACCTGCCAAACGGCATGTGCCAACCTTTCACCTGCTTTGGATCGCGTTGTGTCAGCTCAACGGCTTGGTAGAGAATCCGCCCTGTCTCGGTTGGAAAGCGCACGCCGTAGCCGCTCAGCGTATGCCGAAAGCCCAGCTTCTCATAAAAGCCTTGCGCGTCCGCGTCCGAGACGCACACGCGCTCGCAGCGCATCATGCGCGCCATTTGCAGGATGTACGCAATGAGCGCCTTGCCGTAACCGCGCCGTTGATGAGCGATGTGTGTGTTGATCACGCTGATCTCAAGGTTATGTCCGAATGGCGGCGGCTCAAAACTCTCATAGACTTCCGCCTCTGCCACCACTTGTCCATCTACGCAGGCGACCAGCGGAAAGCCTGAGCCTGCCAATAGCCGATTCAAGTGAACAGCGCACGTCTCAAGGCTGAGCCAAGCGCCGCCGTGTTGCCAACGTTCATACAAGCTGAGCGATTCGTAGTCGGTCGCCACCAGCTGACCGTCAGCCGTCAAGCGCGTCCATTGCGGCACATCCGAGCAGTGAATGGCGCAGATCGCCGCTGTATCTTGTAGCGTGGCAAGCCGAACCGTGACCAACTCCTGAGACCACCTCTCACGACGTTTGGAATGGCTCTACACTAACACGCCTTGCCCAGCTTGCCAAGTTATGCTTGCCCAGCAGCCTTTGTGCGCAGCGCTCTACCCAACTCGCCAAAAATCGGCTATGCTTAGCAATCCATACTGCACAGACGCCGTGAAGATAGGATTGCGAGATGTCTCAGCCACGCACCTTGTTCGAGAAAGTCTGGGAGCGCCATTTGGTCGCGCCACAAACCGACGAGTCGCCCGCCGTTCTGTACATTGACCTGCACCTTGTGCATGAAGTGACCTCGCCACAGGCGTTCACCGTCCTGCGCGAGCGCGGCTTGCGCGTGCGCCGTCCCGACTGCACGCTCGGCACGATGGATCACAGCACGCCGACCACGCCGCTGGATGTTCCGATCCTCGACGCGCAAGCCGCCGCTCAGATCGAGCAGATGAAGCGCAACTGCGCTGAGTTCGGCATTCCGCTCTACGCGCTCGGCAGCGCCTATCAAGGTATTGTCCACGTGATCGGACCAGAGCGTGGCTTGACTCAGCCCGGCATGACCATCGTCTGCGGCGATAGCCACACCAGCACGCACGGCGCTTTCGGCGCGCTCGCCTTCGGCATCGGCACTAGCGAGGTAGCGCACGTGCTGGCGACGCAATGCCTGCTCCAGAACAAGCCGAAGACGATGGCTGTGCGCGTGGAAGGCGCGCTGAAGCCTGGCGTTTCCGCCAAAGATATCATCCTCGCCTTGATCGCTAAGATCGGCGTTGGCGGCGGCACAGGCTATGTCTTCGAGTATTGCGGCTCTGCCATTCGCGCTCTATCAATGGAAGAGCGGATGACCATCTGCAATATGAGCATCGAAGGCGGCGCGCGCGCAGGCATGATCGCGCCGGATGAGACGACCTTCGCCTACCTTGAAGGGCGTCCCTTCGCGCCTAAAGGCGAGGCATGGCAACGCGCTATCGCCGATTGGCGCACCTTGCCGACTGACGAAGGCGCCGCGTACGATGCCGAGGTCTTCATTGACGCAAACGCGCTTGAGCCGATGATCACCTATGGCACAAATCCCGGCATGGGAATGCCGATCACGGGCAGGATTCCTGATCCTGACTCAATCGCCGATCCAAGCCAGCGCGAGACGCTGCTCAAGGCGCTCAAATACATGGACTTGCAGCCGAACGCGCCGCTGCTCGGTCACAAGATTGACGTGGTCTTCTTGGGCAGCTGCACCAACTCGCGCATCAGCGACCTGCGCACAGCAGCAGCGCTGCTGAAAGGACGCAAAATCGCGCCGAACGTGCGCATGTTGGTCGTGCCGGGCTCGCAGCAGGTCAAGCGCCAAGCTGAGGCAGAAGGCTTGCACGAGATTTTCAAGGCGGCGGGCGCCGAGTGGCGCGAGGCAGGTTGCAGCATGTGCATCGCCATGAACGGCGATCAGCTGCAGCCGGGCGAGTACGCGGTCAGCACGAGCAACCGCAACTTCGAGGGACGGCAAGGCAAGGGCGGCAGGACTTTCCTCGCCAGTCCGCTGACGGCAGTTGCCAGCGCCATCAACGGCTGTGTGACCGATCCGCGCGAGATGCTCGAACTCGCCTAGCGTTGTGAGGTGCTGCAATGGCAGAGATCGACAGACCGACTCAGCGTTATCGCGCGCAAGACCTTGAGCGCCTTGCCGACTCGGACAAGCGCTATGAGCTGCTGCAAGGGACGCTGATCGAGATGCCGCCGCCGAGCGTAGAACATGGCTTGATCGTCGCTTCGCTGATTGCGGCGCTCTTGCCATTCATTCAATCGCACCAACTTGGGCAGTTGATGACAGAGACAGGCTTTCAGCTCGCTTCCGATCCTGACACTGTGCGTGCGCCTGACGTCGCTTTTGTCAGCCGTGCGCGTCTTATGCCAAGACAAGGCAGCTACTATCCTTTCGCGCCTGACCTTGCCGTTGAAGTGGTCTCGCCTGCCAACTCAGCGAGCGCTCTGCAGGCGAAAATCGTCGAGTATTTTGAAAAAGGCGCACGCCAAGTATGGATCATCTATCCGACATCGCGCACGCTCTATCTCTACACTGCGCCCAAGCGTGTGCGCATTCTTGACGCGAATGATACGCTCGAAGGCGGCGACTTGCTGCCGAACTTCTCATTGCCAATCCGTGAACTTTTCTCGCAACTTGACCTGACTATTGACGCTGAGGATTAGACGCTATGGAGCCAATTCGACCGTTCAGCAGCCGCCTTGTGGCGCTGCCCATCGAGAACATTGATACCGATCAGATCATTCCCGCGCGCTTTTTGAAGACCACGAGCGCCGAAGGGCTAGGCGCAGCGCTCTTCTACGACTGGCGCTATGACGCGCAAGGCGCGCCGCGCTCGGATTTCATCTTGAATCAGCCGCAGGCGCAGGGCGCGCAAATCTTGCTGGCAGGGCATAACTTCGGCGCGGGCAGCTCGCGCGAACACGCGGTCTGGGCGCTGACAGGCTTCGGCTTCCGCGCCGTGATCAGCACTTACTTTGCCGATATTTTCCGCAACAATGCGCTCAAGAACGGCTTATTGCCGATTCAAGTGGATGCCGAGACGCATCGCCAGCTGTTCAGCCTTGTGCAAGAAGCGCCTGAGGCGCAAGTGCAGGTTGATCTTGAAGCGCAGCACATCGTGCTGCCTGACGGTCGCGCCGTCGCCTTTCCAATTGATCCATTCGCGCGCCGCTGCTTGCTAGACGGCGTGGATCAGCTCGGCTACTTGCTGAATATGGCAGATCGCATTGCCGCTTACGAAGCGACGCATCCGCAGCGCGTGAACACGCTCAGCGAATGAGATAGTGTCTGTGGTCGGAGCGCGCTCCGACCACGTTTGCGCTCAGCTGCGCCACTTGATCGTGCAGCCGACAGGCGGTGTCTGTGCAGCCGCAGGCTGTGTGCCGCTCAGCACAGCGTCCAGCGCTTCGCGCAGGTAGTGGCGCGTCACAGCTTGTGGATTCTCGTGGTTGTCGTCAATCGCGCCGTGATAGCGCAGCACGCGCTCTGCATCGAACACGAACACTTCAGGTGTGCGCGTAGCGCCATAGGCGCGCGCGATCTCCTGCGTCTCGTCGTAGAGATACGGAAAGTTGAAGCCTTTTTCAGCGGCGCGCTGCTTCATTGACGGAAAATCATCCTCAGGATACTTGACAGGATCGTTGGCGTTGATGACCAAGAACTGCACGCCGCGCGCAGCGTACTCTGCCTGCAAGGCAACCATGCGATCTTCCCATGCGCGTACGTATGGACAGTGATTGCAGCTGAAAATGACGACCAAGACAGGCTTTTCGGCGTAGTCGGCAAGGCTGTGCGTCCGATCATCCACGCCGATCAGGCTGAACGGCACGGCGTGCGCGCCAATAGCGAGTGGAATCATCAAAAATGACCTCCTTGTTTTGTCTGCCCGCTTAAGTTTAAGTCCGTCCCTGCGCTTTTTGCAAAGCGGCGCGGATCGTCGCCGCCGAAGGCAACGGCGAGAAGCGTCCATCTTCCAGACGGTACGTGCGGCAGGTCAGGCGATAGAGCGCTTCGCCGCTGCTCGGCACGATGTCGGCGCCGTCAATCAAAATGGTCGGCGAGCCGACGAAACGTAGCGCTTCAGCCTGCGCTTCCGTCTCCACTTTGATAATTTCAATTGGCGCGTCAATGCCTTCGGCAGCCATCACCTCGCGCAAGCGCTGCAAGCCCGCCTCGTGCGAAGGACATTCTTCATAGTACAAAAATTGAATGCGCATGGCACAATCCTTGAGCGTTCAGTTCTCTGAACAATTGTACTGAAATTTTTCTGAAAAATGCAGCGCAGCGCTTTCATCTTCTGGCGAGCATCGTTTATAATCAAGCTCACAATGGCGCAACCTCATGCTTTCATAGCCTCACAGCGGAGAGTTAGTTTGTACAACTTGCCCGATTGGTGTGCAAAGCCTGATGACGACTTGTTAATCGCATTCAGAGCTGAAGTAGCGCTGCCGCAAAAGCTGCAGCCCATCAGAAATTGTGCGACGTTTGAGCTGGCGTATCGGGCGCTTGCCTTGCGCGCAAACAGCCTGTTCGAGGCTTTCGACGGGCAGTATCGGCGCTTGCTCGTCAAGTGGCTGCATCAGACTTCGCAAGCGGCGCTCGTCCTATCGCGCCTTGACAGCAACATGGACGACCTAGTTACCTCAGTCTATATGTGCCTTTTCAGGACATGGCATGGCATGGATCGCCTGACCTTTTACCAGAAGTTCGACGGTCGTCCTGCGAAGGTCTTCGCCTATCTTCACAGCACCTGCAGCAGCGTCGTGACCAGCATGGCGCGCAAACGCGACCATAACTCACTGCCGCTTGACGAAGAAATTGCCAATATGACCTACCAACCTGACGAGTGGTTGAATGACTCAATTGACGTTCAGCAGCGCATCAAGCAGCTGCTGACGGATGAAGAGCGCGCCGTCTATGACCTATACATGCAAGGCTATCCTGTTCACGAAATTGCCGCGCGCCTTCGCATAACGGATAGCCAAGTCCGACTGCGCCTGAGAAGCCTCTTCCAAAAGCTGCGCAACGACGCTGACCTGCGCGCCTTGCTCCAAGGCTCTTCAGATTGAAGCACGCGGCGCAAACAAAATTTAACAAATTCAATACACAAAATGTGATCGAAAAAAGCACTTTCTGCGTTCTAGTAGATCGAAATCCAAATTCGTGCGAAAGGAGCAAAGATGACTTGTACACACGCGCTTCCGCTCAGCGATGACGATCTGCTGGAAATTCTGATCGGCACTGCCGATCGAAGTTTGCTAGATTGCTTGAAGGCTGATAGCGAGTCGCAGGGGCGTTATCAAGCGTTAGCTAGATTTCACAATAGACTACAACGCGCTTTTCATCCGAGCGCTCAAACGTTGGTGGATTACGTGAACGATCTGCTCTCTGAAGAACAGCACGAAGCAGTCTCAGAGCATGTGAAAGAGTGCCGTCAATGCCGTGAGGCAGTCCGTATGCTGATGGAGCAAGCCGTGGCGAGCAATCTTGTGCAACCAATCGCTGCTTCTGCGCACCGTCGCGAGCGTGTTGCGCGCATTGCGCCAGCTTCAGGACACGGCTTGGCCTACTTTGGCAGCGAGCTGTTGGCGTCAGCGCGCATGGTGCAAGCCGAAGCAGAAGGCGTTACAATCATGCTCAAGATCATGCCTGAGAGACACGGCGTGCGCTTGATGGGCTCGATAGACGCTTCCGATCCAAGCCATCAAGAGCGCTGGCACGGCGGGCAGTTACAGCTCTCGCAAGGCGATCAGATAATTGCGACGACGCTGCTGCGCTATGGCGAATTTCAATGTTCTGCAGTGCCGCGTTCCACAGTCACGTTGCGCTTCAAGCCGTTAGCAGGGCAAATCGTCGCGCTCTATAACTTGCCTTTGGAATGAAGAGGATGTCTGTTGCTGAGCTAGAACAGGTGCTATGTAGCGAGCAGCGCTCTTTTTCAGAAAAACTAGCGCACCTTCGCCAAGAAGCTGCACACCTCTCCGAGCAAGAAGTAGAAAGGCTTGCGCAAGCGCTCAAAAGCTACAGCGACGGACTTCGCAACGCGCTCAAACCTGATCCGCACAGCGGTGTGCTTACTTTCCTGCTCGGCAAGCATGCAAGGCACGGTCGTGCGGTCGCTTTTGGCTACGCGCACCTGATTCACGGCGTTCGCTACAACATCAACGGCAGCTTCTCACAAGCCTATCGTCACTTGCGACGCGCCATGCGATACTTCGAACAGGCGCAGAACGAGTATGGCTGGGCGCGTGCTGTGATAAGCTATGTTTGGGCTGCTTTCCACCTCAATAAGAAAGACGCACTCGACGCATATTTTGCCCGCGCCAAGCGAATCTTCACTGAGCGGCGTGATTATGAATCGCTCTCCATACTCTACGGGAACACGCTCGCCGTTCACCTGCACTTGGATCGCAAAGATGAGAAGTTCATCGCGGAATATCTGGCGCTTTCTGAGCTGCCACAGCTGAGCGTGGTGCGCCGTGCGCGCATCTTCGATAACGCTGGCTATTGGCACACGCAGCACGGCAGAGAGTACGAAGCTGTCGCCTATCATCGAAAAGCGTGCGAGCTGCTCAGCACAGTTCCCGACCAGCTGCAGCCTTATCTGGTCGGACACTTAAATCTTGTTGAGAGCCTGCGCCGCATCGGACGTATCCAAGAAGCGCTGCGCTATCTACAGGCTGTGCGTCCGCGCCTGCCCGACGCATCCGTATCAGGCGCGCGCAAAGCGCACGCGCAGTTCGCTCACAACGAAGCAGCCTGCTTGCGAGTCTTGAATCGTCCTGCTGAAGCATTGCGCACTTTGCAACAGTTCATGCAGCGTTTTCCGCCAACAGCTGAGCGCGATCATGATTATATCTACATTCAGCGCGAGCTAGGCGCTGCCTATGCTGAGCTGGGCGATTATGATCGAGCGCTTGAAGCTTTTCAGTGCGCTCTTGATGCGCTGAATGCTGAAGACGAGATCAATCGCAACCGTCTGCTTCTGCTGCGCCTTGCTGTTCAGCTGCGCCGCTACACGGATCAGGCTGAGTCAAGCCCTGAACGCCTGCTCGCCTTGCAAGCGGAAGCTGACGCGCTACGCGCAAAGTTGCAAGCTGACGCGCTGCACAGCGCAGAAGCGCAACTGCTAGTGGCACAAGCGCAGGCTCTGGGCGATCCATGCGCAGCGCTATCTCACGCTGAAGAAGCAGTGCGCGCAGCGCAAGCCCTTGATATCTTGCCGCTCCAATACGACGCTCAACTCACTTTAGGCAAAGCACAAGCCGCCGCTGGCGATGTTGAGTCAGCCGTCCAAAGTCTGCAGGCAGCCGTAGCGTGCGTCGAGACGATGCAACGCGATCTGGTGATGCTATTCCGTGCGCGTTTCCTCAGCAATAAAGGCGACGCGTTGCACCAACTGATCGCGATCCACATCCAGCAAGGCGATTACAGCCGCGCTTTCGATACTATCGAGCGCGCCAAGGCAAGCGCCTTTTTGAGCTTGATCATCGGCGAAGATAGCCTGCAGGTTAGCCCAGAGGCACACATCGCGCCTGTGCTTGAAGAAATCGGGCAGCTGCGCGCCCAACTTTACTTGGCTGAGATGGATAAGCCGCTGCCGAGCGCTGAAATGCTTGCCAAGCGCGAGCGCCTAAAAGCGCTCACTGAGCAACTCTACAGCGCGCTGCAGGTGCAGCACGAGCGCGATCCGCGCCAAGTGTTGCCTTGGCAGGAACTACAAACCTACCTGCCTGAAGACGGATTGCTCATCGCATTCTACGAAGATGGCGCGCACTTCGGCGTTTTTTGGTTCGATGCCAAAAGCGCATCGCCGAGCTACGCGCGTCTAGCTTGCGATACGCAAACTGTGAATGACTTAATCGAGCGCGCCAAGTTTGAGACTGACGCCGTCAATTTTATACTCGCCAACTATGCCTCAGATGCTACGCCTGAAGCGTCGCTCGCTTTCGCTGCCGCCGATCCCGACCTCGCACGCCGCCATCGTCGCTTTGCTCGGCACATGGAAGAGGCATTTCAGGCTTTCTTGGCGCCGCTCGCCAAACAATTGGCGCGTTACAGACAGCTCTTCATCGTCCCGTATGGCGGTTTACATAACGTGCCGCTCCATCTGCTCCGCGCGCCTGCTGATGACCACGAGACAGCCTACTATTTGATAGAGCGTCACGTAGTGACCATCTTGCCAACGGCTAACTTGATCGCACGCCGCCCAACGAAGCTGCCAAACAGCGTGCTTGTCGTCTGGGACGATCGCCGCTGGAACGCGCAGCGCTCGTTTCAACACGCTGAACGGACGGCGCAGCTGATCTGCGCCAACATGCCCGAATCGTACATGATGCACGTTGAGTCAATCGCGCCTGAGGATATCTTCAAGCAAGATGTTGATGCTGTTCATCTAATCGCGCACGCCGAGTACGATCCGCAGTATCCAACTGAAGCGTGCATCTGGCTTGGCAGGCAAGCGCTTGAAATGTCGCAAATTTTGCAACAGCGGCTGAACTACGCTTTGGTTTTCCTGAATTCATGTAGCATCGGACAGCTGCACATGGAACGTGCGCACGGCAAGCGCGCTTTTGGCGACGATCTCATCGGTCTAGGGCGCGCTTTTCTGTACGCAGGCGCGGGCGCGTTGATCACAAGTTTGTGGAACGTCTTCGACGGCTTCACACTGCCCTTGATCGAGCCGTTCTATAGCGCGCTGCGCAAAGGTGACTCAAGCGCAGCGGCGCTTCAGAAAGCGCAGCAGGCTTTCCGCCAGCAGTTCCGCACTGCGCAGCACGACCTGCATCCTGTGATCTGGGGCGCTTTTCAAGCCATTGGCATGTGAAAATATTCTCTAATACGAAGATTTTGTTTGCGGCGCGTTCAGTCGCCTTGAACGACATTCGAGTTCAAGGAGTAATTGTACGACATTTTGATATCCTCTCGGCGAGAGAGTGAAAGCACGCACATACAATTGCGCCATCAAGCGCCCGAGTAATTAGGTGATCCCACTCTCTCTTGTAACGGATGAGCATCGTCAGAAATTCACGCATTCAATCGCGGCACGACCGCCCACAGATTATGAAAAGGATGGACGATGACAAAACGGTATCGCACAAAGCAACAGAAAGCGCAGGATAAGGTGCAGCCTATGACGGCGCTACCGCAACATGCCGATGCTATCGGCTTAGACGTTGGAAGGGCAGGTTTTCACATCAGCATCCCGACTCCGGGAATGCCGCCTGCAACTTGGGCAGTTTGGTACTTCGATTATAAAGAGAATCCCGATTGGTACATCACGCTCACAGGGCTATGCCGACCAGGAACAGTGCTCGTCGCCGAGCCGACGGGCTGGCACTATCTATCTCCGATTGCAAACGTGATCCAGCGCGCCACTAAAGCGCGCCTGTTTCTAGTGGATCACCAGATCAGCGGCAAGGTGCGCGCTGCACACGTTTCATCGCAGAAGACCGATCAAACGGATGCAAGAGCGCTCGCACTCATTGCGCAGGACATCCGCGAACGTAAGCCCGTGCGCGGCGTGTCATACCACGATCAAGAGCTGGAAAATTATGTTATACACCTGCGCTTGCTAGTAAATAGCCAGACGCGCACGACGGTCGAGGCGGCGCGCCTGAAGAATCGGATGCGCCAATTGGCGCACGGCATGTTCCCGTCGCTCAGCGAAGGCACGATGTGGTTCACGTGCCTGAAGTATGGCAAGGCGTCGCCGAGTCAGATCAGGGCATGGCTATCAGGCGAGCGTCCTGCCGAGATCACGCCGCCAAACTGGATAAGACTACAAAAGTTTGGCGCGCTCTTGCCTGAATATGAGATCACGAGCGAGATCGTCGCCGCTACTGCGCTAGAGCTGTATGAGCGCTTGGCGACCTTGCAAAAAAGTGTGACGCAACTAGAGGCGCAGATTGAGCAAATTGTGACGAACTATCCATTCGACGTGATCACACGTCGATGGATGACCGTGCCGTATGCCAATCCGATGTACATCGCGCCCTTGCACGTGGCAACACACGGCAAGGCTGACCAAATGGAAACTGAGCAATTCAAGGCGTGTCTCGGCGCGTTCCCGCAGGTCAAGAGCAGCGGCTTGACACATCAGAGCCGTGCGCACAAGAAAGGCTATCGTCCTGCGATGAACACGCTATTCCTATGGACGCTGAGCCTTGTGCGCAGCACAGCGCCTGATAATCCGATCAAGCGCTACTTCAATGGCGGTGAGAAGCAAGGCGGCAAGAAATTCACAGCGGCTCGCTCAAAATTCGCGCGCTTGCTTGCCGCTGTTGCGCGCAGTGAGAATGGCTACGATCCGAGCATGATGAAAGGAAACGACGCGCCATGAGTGATCAGCAAGCCGAATTGCCGCTTGATATTCGCCCGAATCCTGCCAGCTATTTAGAGCCGCCTGTGAAACCTAAGCGCGGCAAGCACAGCGCAGCGCAGGCGCTCGGCAAGCGCGCTGCGCAGGAAAGTGTGACGGCAAGCACGGCAAGCGCCGATGCGATCAAAGCCGAGCTTGAGCGCTGCGATAAAATGCAACGCGTGCTGAGCAACGTGCTGAAATGCGCTGAAATTGCGCCGTCAAAAGTGAACATTG
>DAOTWB010000060.1:0-26495 GCA_034436235.1 Anaerolineae bacterium | reverse complement strand
AGGCAGCGCCGTCCTACAATCTGGTAAAATGTGAAATAGGTTCACGTTTGTGCAAAATGCTTAATAAAGGCGGGCAGAAGTGACCACAATTACCGTCGTTGGCGCAGGTGTGATGGGAACGGCGCTGACCTTTCCCGCTGCAGATAACGGACACACCGTGCGCTTGGTCGGCACGCACCTCGATGAGCAGATCATCAGCAGTTGCAAGGCTTCAGGTGTTCATCCAAAGCTGAAGCGTCCGATTCCGCAGACTGTACAGCCGTTTTTCCACACGGAGATCGCTGAGGCGATGCGCGGCGCTGAGATCGTCGTCTTAGGCGTGAACTCGCGCGGCGTGCATTGGGCAGCTGATGTGATCGCGCCGCATTTGCAGCCTGAACAGATCATTTTGATGGTGACCAAAGGCTTGGAAAGCACGCCTGATGGCAAGCTGATGGTGCTGCCTGACGTGCTGGCGGCGCGCCTGCCTGAGCCAATTCGCAATCAGGTGCATTACGCCGCCATCGGCGGACCGAGCATCGCAGGTGAGCTGGCGGCGCGCCGTCACACATCGGTCGTGTTCGTCTCGCGCAACGCCGAGATTCTGCCGCGCCTGCAGGCGATCTTCAGCACGCCGTATTACCATATCTGGACTTCAACCGATATGATCGGCGTGGAAGTGTGCGTGGCGCTCAAAAATCCATATGCGCTCGCCACAGGCTTGGCGCAAGGCGTCTTGGAGACGTTGCCTGAGGATGTGGCAAGCGCTCGGAATCACAATTACGCAGCGGCGATCTTTGCACAAGGCTTGGCAGAGACAGCTTATCTCGTTCAATTGCTCGGCGGCAATCTGGAGACGGTCTATAGTCTGCCCGGCGCTGGCGATCTGTATGTCACCACGCAAGGCGGACGCAACTCGCGCATGGGACGGCTGCTCGGCATGGGCAAAGCGTACAGCGACGCCGTTGAGGAGATGCCTGGCGAGACGATTGAAGGCGTGGATTGCGTCTTGGCGGTCATGCCTGCCATTGAGCATATGATCGCGCAAGGCACAATCGCGGCGGACGCACTGCCGCTGCTGCGCGAGCTGCATCGCATCCTGACGCGCAACGCGCAGGTCGCTTTCGATTTCAACAGTTTCTTCAGCAAGCTGCCGTTTGCGCCGCCGCTGCATCAAAATGCGCAGGGCGATTGACGGCTCACTAGACTATAGAGGAATCCTGACATGATACAGCTCTCACAAGACTTGATCCAGCGCTACCACGACCTGATCGAGACGCTCGGACCGGAGACGCTCAAAGCAATGCTCCAAGAGATGCATCTGATCCGCGCTTTTGAAGAGCGCGCTGAGCAGCTCTACATGCAAGGCAAGGTGCATGGCACGATGCATCTTTCCATCGGTCAAGAGGCGACGGCGGTCGGCGCGGCAAACGCCATGCAAGAAGGCGATTATTTGCTCAACCATCATCGCGGACACGGTCACTGCATGGCTTGGGGCAGCGATCCAAACCGTATGATGGCGGAGTTCATGGGCAAGGAAACAGGCTACTGTCGCGGACGCGGCGGCAGTATGCACATCGCCGATGTGGATGCCAACAATCTGGGCGCGAATGGCATCGTGGCAGGCGGCATTCCGATCGCGGTCGGCGTCGGCTTGAGCATCAAGATGCGGCGCACTAGCCAAGTCTGCCTCGTCATCTTCGGCGATGGCGCCGCGAACGAAGGCGCGTTCCACGAAGCGCTCAACATGGCGTCCATCTGGGCGCTGCCGATTGTCTTCCTGTGCGAGAACAATCAATATGCCATGTCCATGCCTGTTCAGAAGGCATTCAACATTGAGAACATCAGTCAGCGCGCAGCTGCTTACGGCTTGCCGGGCGTCACTGTAGACGGCAACGATCCGTTGGCGGTCTACACGGCGGTCAGCGAGGCGGCGGCGCGCGCGCGGCGCGGCGAAGGCGCTACGCTGGTGGAAGCCAAGACGTATCGCTACAAAGGACACTCGAAGAGCGATAAGCAGGCGTATCGCAGCCGTGAAGAAGTGCGCTTCTGGCAGGAGAATCGCGATCCGATCATGCGCTTCTCACAGCTGCTATTGACGGCAGGGCTGATCAGCGAAGCTGAGGCGGCGCAGATGCGCGAGCGCGCCATTGCGATCATTGATGAGGCGGTCGCTTTCAGCGAGGCGAGTCCAGCGCCTGACGTAGCGGATATCATGGACGGTGTGTATGCCTGAGCTGCGCGAACTGACCTACGCTGAAGCGCTGCGCGAAGGTCTGCGTCAGCTGATGGAAGAAGACGAGCGCGTCTTTTTGATCGGCGAGGATATCGGCGTCTATGGCGGCGCGTTCGGCGTGACGGCAGGCTTGATCGAGCGATTCGGCGCTGAGCGCGTGATCGACACGCCGATCTCAGAGGCGGGCATCGCTGGCGCTTGCATCGGCGCTGCGCTGACAGGCATGCGTCCAATCGGCGAGATTCAGTTCATGGATTTCGTCACGCTCAGCATGGAGCAGCTTGTTCTGCAGGCGGCTAAGGTGCGCTTCATGTTCGGCGGCAAGGCGAGCGTGCCGATGGTGCTGCGAATGCCGGGCGGCAGCGGCACAGGCGCGGCTGCGCAGCACAGCGAGAGCCTTGAAAATTGGTTTGTGCATGTGCCAGGTCTCAAAGTGGTGATGCCTAGCACGCCATACGACGCCAAAGGTCTGTTGCGCGCTGCTGTGCTGGACGACAATCCTGTCATCTTTGTGGAGCATAAGCTGCTCTACAAGACCAAAGGGCATGTGCCTGAGGCGCCATACGTTGTGCCGCTCAGCCAGACCAAAGTGGTGCGCGAAGGCGCACATCTGACGGTCGTGGCGACTTCCGTGATGGTCGGGCGCGCCTTGCAAGCGGCTGAGCAACTGGCTGAAGAGGGCATTCAGTTGGAAGTGATCGATCCGCGCACGCTCAAGCCGCTTGACGACGCGCCGATCATCGAGTCGGTCAAAAAGACGGGACGCGCGCTTGTCGTACATGAAGCGGTTGAGATGGGCGGCTTCGGCGGCGAGGTCGTGGCGCGCATCGCTGCCAGCGAAGCCTTCGATTATCTCGAAGCGCCAATTCGCCGCTTGGCAGGCTTGGACATTCCGATTCCTTACAACCGCGAGCTGGAATATCACACGGTGCCGCAGGTCGAGAGCATTGTGCGCGAGGCACGCAAATTGGTGAGAGGTGAGTACTGAGCCATGCCTGTGCCGATCATCATGCCGAAGTTCGGCTTCACTCTGGAGAGCTGCGAGATCGTGCAGTGGCTGGTGCGCGAAGGCGACCGCGTGCGCAGCGGCGATCCGATCTGCGAAGTGACGACCGACAAGGTCAACATGGAAGTTGAAGCGCCTGAGGACGGCGTCATCCATCAAATTCTCTACAAAGCGGGCGACGTCGTGCCTGTGACGCAGGTCATCTGCTACTTGTTGCGTCCAAACGAGGTAGCAGAGACAGCTACAGCGGCTATCGCGGCTGAGAGCGCGCCGAGCGCGACGCCTTTGGCGCGGCGCATCGCTGAGAGCAATCAGCTCGATCTCGCCGCAGTGCAAGGCAGCGGTCGCGATGGCAAGATCATGCGTCGCGACGTGGAACAAGCGCTCGGCAAGGTGCGCGCGACGCCTGCGGCACGCCGTCTGGCGGCTGAACACGGCGTCGATCTGGCGGAAGTTCAAGGCACAGGTCGCGGCGGGCGCGTGCAAGGCACGGATGTTCAAGCGGCGCTCGCGCAGCGCGCCGCTGAGCCTGCCGCGCCGCTGATCAAGCGCGACACGCAAGAAATGCCGCCGCCGAACATCGCTGAACACGCGGATCGGCGCGTTGTGCGCCTTGAAGGGATGCGCCGCACGATTGCGCAGCGCCTGCAGAAGAGCTTCCAGAGCGCGCCGCACATCTTCCTCGATACGACTGTGGACATGAGCGCGATTGAAGCGCTGCGCGCGACGCTCAAGGCGCGCGGCGAGAAGCTCTCAGTGACGGCTGTGCTGATCAGAGCCTGCGCTTGGGCGCTCGGCAGAAATCCTGCGCTGAACGCGACTTTGGAAGGTGATGAGATTTCCTACTGGCGAAATGCGAACATCGGCATGGCGGTCGCGTTGCAAGACGGCTTGATCGTGCCTGTCATCCATCGCGCTGAACAGCTCTCGCTGTACGCTATCCAGCAGGAAGTAGATCGTCTGGCGGCGCTGGCGCGCGAAGGTAAACTGACGCTCGATCAGGTCAGCGGCGGCACGTTCACGGTCACCAACATGGGCATGTTCGGCGTGGATAGCTTCACTGCCATCATCAATCCGCCGCAAGTGGCTATCCTAGCGGTCGGGCGAACAGTGCGCAGCTTTGTGCCTGATGCCGAAGGCAAGCCGATCTTGAAGCCGACGCTCACCATGACGCTCAGCGCCGATCATCGCGTGGTAGATGGTGCGCACGCTGCGCATTTCCTGCGCGACCTGCGCGACGTGATCCAGACGCCGTCATTGCTGGCTTGGTGAGCGCGCTGCGGCAGCACAGCTCAGGCGCGTTTGCTCAAATGGCTGCCGCTGCGCTAAACTTCTCAGCATGACCACTGAACGTTTATACTACGATGACGCTTATACGCTGCACTTTGAGGCGAACGTCCTCGAAGTGACCACACATGCGCAGCAGCCTGCGCTCGTTTTGGATCGCACGTATTTTTATCCCGAAGGCGGCGGACAGCCGTCGGATCGCGGCACGTTGAACGGCGTGCGCGTGCGGGACGTGCAGACGCGACCGTCGGATCGGGCAGTGTTGCACGTGCTTGAATCGCCATTGACGGCACAGCGCGTGATCGGTGAAATAGATGGTGAGCGCAGGCGCGATCTGCGCTCGCATCACAGCGGGCAGCACGTGCTATCGCAGGCGCTTGAGCGCGTGGCGCAAGCGCGCACGCTCAGCGTCCACATGAGCGAGACAAGCATGACCATTGACGTGGATCGCGTCAACATTGCGCCTGAGACATGGGAAGCGGTTGAGGCGCTCGCCAATCAGATTGTGCTCGAGGATCGTCCTGTGCGCGCTTGGTTTCCGACGCCTGAGGAACTGGTAGCGCTCAATCTGCGCAAGCTGCCTGAGGTGGACGGCAAGGTGCGCATTGTGGATGTTGGCGGCTTCGATATCACAGCTTGTGGCGGCACGCACGTGGCGCGCACGGGCGAGATCGGCATCATCAAAGTGGTCAAGGCAGAGCGGCGCGGTGAGACGACACGCCTTGAATTCAAATGCGGCGCGCGCGCCTTGCGCGACTTTCAAGCGAAGAACGAGGTGATCAATCGCCTGATGGCTGCGCTGACGGTCGGTTATTGGGAATTACCTGAGACGGTCGCGCGGTTGCAGGAGCAAAATCGCGCTTTGCAGAGCGAACTGCGCGCGGCGCGCGAGCAATTAGCAGTCTATGAGGCGGCGTCGCTTTTAGCGAGCGCTAGTTCGCATGGCGCATATCGGCTTGTGGCGCGCGCTTTTGCGCGCAGCGCCGATGAAGTGCGTCTGCTGGCACAGGCGCTGGTCGCTGAGTCGGGCGTGGTCGCGCTGTTGGGCGCCGCCGGCGAGAAAGCGCAGCTGGTCTTTGCGCGCAGCGCGGATGTATCGCTGGACGTCCTGCCGCTCTTGAAAAAAGCGCTCGAGCAGCTGGGCGGTCGCGGCGGCGGCAGACCGAACATGGCGCAAGGCGGCGGCGCCAGCGCAGACTTGGATCAAGTGCAAGCGGCGATCAACGCGGCGCTGACAATGTTGGTTTAGCAATGTGGAGTTATTGAGAGATGCGTATTGTCTCACTTTTGCCCAGCAGCACTGAGATCGTGTGCGCGCTCGGCATGGCAGAGCAGTTGGTCGGTCGCTCGCATGAGTGCGATTATCCTGAGACAGTGAAAACCTTGCCTGTTTGCACGGCGCCGAAGTTCGATCCGCAGGGCAGCAGCGCAGAGATCAACGCGCGCGTGCGCGAAGTGCTGCGCGAGGCGCTCTCGGTCTACCGCGTGGACGAAGCGCTCTTGCAAGCATTGCAACCTGACGTGATCGTCACGCAATCGCTGTGCGAAGTATGCGCAGTCAGTCTGGCGGATGTGCAACAAGCGGTCTGCACGTGGTCAGCGTCAGCGCAGATTGTCTCGCTTGAGCCGAATCGGCTGAGCGATGTGTTCATGGATATCCAGCGCGTGGCGGAAGCGCTCGGCGTCCCTGAGCGCGGCGCTGAGGTTGTGGCGGCGCTGCAGGCGCGCATGACGGCGATCGCTGAGCGCGCACACGCGCTGCCCGATAAACCGACGGTCGCTTGTTTAGAGTGGATCGATCCATTGATGGCAGCTGGCAACTGGATGCCTGAGCTGGTTGAGATGGCAGGCGGCATCAATTTGTTTGGCGAGGCAGGCGCGCACTCGCCATGGCTGGCGTGGGACGCATTGCGCGCCGCCGATCCGCAAGTTATCATCCTGATGCCGTGTGGCTTTGATATGGCGCGCACAGCGGAAGATTTGCCGATCTTACAAGCGCTAGACGGCTGGCAGAGCCTGCGCGCTGTGCGAACAGGACGCGTCTATCTCACGGACGGCAATCAGTATTTCAATCGTCCCGGTCCGCGCCTCGTCGAGTCGTTAGAGATTCTGGCTGAGATTTTGCATCCGAGCGTCTTCAGATTTGGACATGAAGGCAGCGGCTGGCAAGTTGCCGCGCTCAAGAAAGCGACCCTATGAGTCTCTCTGAGGCAGCTGAGGCTGTGATCGCGCGCGCTGAGCGCGACCAGATCGCCTATTTTGACCTACAATTCACTGATATCACAGGCATGGTCAAGCTGGTGCAGATTCCGACGCGCCAGCTCGCTGCAGCTTTTGAGCATGGCGTTTGGTTCGATGGCTCAGCGTTGGAAGGCTTTGCGCGCATCGCCGAGTCGGATATGTTTCTGCGCCCTGATCCGGCTACATACGCTGTGCAAGCCTGGGCGAGCCGCACAGAGCGCGTGGCGCGCTTGATCTGCGATGTGTACACGCCAAACGGCGAGCCTTATAGCGGCGATCCGCGCGGCGTGTTGCAGCGCGCTGTCGCGAGCGCAGCGGCGCAAGGCTATCGCTACGTCCTTGCGCCTGAGCTGGAATTCTACTTGTTCCGTCCGCCGCAAAACGGTGTGAGCGTGCCGCAAGCTGGCGATCACGCAGGCTACTTCGATGTGAGCGATAGTCACACGCAGCGCGTGCGGCGCGCCATCACGGATGCGCTTGAGGCGATGGGCATCGCGGTCGACTCGGCGCACTCTGAAGTCGGCGACGGTCAGCATGAGATTGACTTCGCGCCGCTTGAAGCGCTCTCAATGGCGGATGCGATCATGACGGCGCGTTTGGTAGTGCGCTCTGTGGCGCGCGATCACGGCTTATTGGCAACGTTTATGCCAAAGCCTTTGGCAGGCGTCGCCGGCAGCGGCATGCACACACATCAGATGCTGACCGATCTGAACGGCGTCAATCTATTCGCCGATCCTGAGGATGCTTATGGACTTTCTGCGCTAGGGCGCGCCTTCATGGCAGGACAGTTGGCGCACGCGCGCGGCATATGCGCCGTGCTGGCGCCGTTGGTGAACAGTTACAAGCGTCTGGTGGCAGGCTTGGAAGCGCCTGTGTATGTGACATGGGCGCAATTGAATCGCGCCGCGCTCTTGCGCGTGCCGCGCAATCAGCCGAGCGGACGCGACCGCGCGCGCGTTGAGCTGCGCTGTGTCGATCCGAGCTGCAATCCGTACCTCGCCTTCGCTGTGATGCTGCACAGCGGCTTGGACGGCATTCAGCGCAATACCGCGCTGCCGCCTGCCGCTGAAGAAGAGCTATACGCTTTCAATGCACGCCGTCGTCAGATCGAGACCTTGCCAACATCGCTGCACGAAGCGCTCGATGCCTTCGAGCGCTCTGAGCTGGCAAACGCCGCGCTCGGCTTGACAGTCTTCGAGCGCTTTTTAGAGGCGAAACGCTTGGAGTGGAACGACTACGTGCTGAGCGTCTCGCCTTGGGAACTAGAGCGCTACTTGCTGAACTACTAGGCAGCCTAACATGACCAACATGCGCCCGATAGTCGCCGTGCAAGATTTGTTGCGCTATGCCTTGCCTGTTGGCACGCGCTTGGTGGCAGGTCGTGCAGGCTTGGCGCGACCAGTGGCTTGGGTGGCTGTGCTGCACACGCGACCGCCTGCCTTTCCTTCGCTAGAAGGTCGCGAGCTGGCGCTGCTCTCGATGGACGCGCTGCATCTGCTCAGCGATAAGCTGACCTTGACGGCGATCATCCACGATTTGGCGCAGATGGAAGTGGCGGCAATAGGCGTGATCGGCGCGATTGATGGCGCGGCGCGCAAGGCTGCTGAAGAACACGGCATTCCGCTCTTGAGCTTGCCGAGCGGCTCGGCAATGCGCCAACTGGAGCGCGACTGCGTGCGCGTGCTGCTCGGCACGCCGCCTAGTCCTGAAGAGCGCGGCGCCATCATCCATGAGCAGCTGCTACAGCTCAGCACGGAAAATCGCGGCTTGCGCGCCGTGATCGCAGCGCTCGCCGATCTCAGCAACAGGACGGTCGTCGTGCAGGATAAGCGGCTCGATATTCTGGCGGCAGCCGGCAGCCTTGTCGAGTCGCCGCGCTTCGCCGCGCTCGAATCAGCCTTGCGCGCTGAGTCAGCTTTGCCTGCGCACTTTTTGGATCGGCAAGAAGCGGCGCAACATGCCGCTGAGCCGATCTTGCTCGCCATGCCTGAGTGCGGCGCGCAGCGCCTGACCGTGCCGATTGTGGCGAATCGGCTAGGGCGCGGCTTCTTCTCACTCTTGGCGGATGGCGACGAGCGTTTTGAAGCGCTCGACCAGCAGTTTGTGCGGCACGGCGCTGCCGTCTGCGCGCTTGAGATGGCGAAGGAAAAAGCGATCCGCGAGGCGCAAAAGCGTGTGCAAGGCAGCGTGCTGGAGCGCTTGCTGATCGGCAGCGTGCCGCTCGATCAGGCGCTACGCCAATTGACGCGGCTCGGCTATCAGCCGAATAGCAAGGCTTATGCTGCACTCGCTGCTTGCTGGATCAGTCCGAACGCGCCGAGCGACCGTCGCCTTGAGACGACGTTCAATGAGCAGGTCGCGCTGCTCGGCAATCAGGCGCTAGTGCAGCTGCTGGAAGGCGGCGTGGTCATCTTTTGCCAAGTCGAGCAGCCGTCACAGAATGCTGCAGCGCGCAAAGTGATGCCGCGCGCCGTCCGTCAATTAGCGGAAGCCGTCTCAAATCGAATGCGCGCTCAGTTTCCAAACGCGCATCTCGCCATTGGCGTTGGCAGGCCGGCTGAAAATTTGGCACAATGGCGCACCAGCTATCAAGAGGCAATTGCCGCGCAGCGCGTGGCACAGCAGTGGCGAGTCAATCAGCCGCTGTACTTCGCCGATCTCGGCGTCTATCGGCTGCTCTCGCTACTGCTGGAGACGCCTGAGCTGCGCAGTTTCTATCGCGAGACGCTCGGCGAGCTGGCGGATGAATCGCAGGGCAATGAAGATTTCATTCTGACGCTTGAGACTTTCTTCGAAGAGCATGGCAACCTGAGCCAGACGGCGAATCGGCTGCATGTGCATCGCAACACGCTGCTGTACCGCATGGAGCGCATCGGACAGTTAGGCGGCTTCGATCTGGAGAATCCTGAGACGCGCCTTGCCGTGCATCTGGCGCTGAAAATTCGCCGTCTGTTGCTGCGCTAAAGCGATTGATCGGCAAGCGTCAGCGACTCGCCATCGGCGCGCCAAGCGGCAATGCGCAACACTTGCGGTCTGCCGTCGCGGCGCACCATTAGCACGACCACGGGCAAGCGATCTAGCAAGCCGCTGTGAATGACCGCTTGGTCAATGCTCGGCACGGCGCGCCGCACTGCCATGCTGAAAGCCGTCCGCAGGCGCGTCGGCTCAGTGGCAGCCCGAAATGCCCACAATAAGCGCGGCGCGCGCGCGTTGAGATCGCTCGTCAGCGCGTTCCACATCGCCTCAGATTCGTCGAAGCGCAGCTCATCGGCGATCAGCCAGCCGCCGCGCTCAGCGACCAACTCATGCGCTGCGCTCAGGCGCGCTGCAAAAGTGACGCCTTCAGCGTTGGTCACGTTTTCAGGCAAGATCAGCTCAGCGGCGCGTTGCGCAGCCGCGTGCTTGCCGTCCTGCGTCGCGATCAACGGCAGGAGCGCCTGTAAAAGCGTCGTCTTGCCGCTCTCCACGTCGCCTGCCAGCATCACGCCGCGCCGCTCGGCGATGGCGCGCTCTAGCTGCGCTGCTTGATCGGCGCTCAGCACTTGCGAACCGATCAAATCGCTCAGCGTGCGCGGCTGCGCTGCGTGCAGACGGATGCTCGCTTGCAGCATCATGCTGATAGGCGGCATAGTGATAGTCAAGCGCGCAGGACGTTCCATTAAGCGCGCGCCAACTTCGATCAGCGGCTCGCCGCTGTAGAGCTGCTCGCCTGTGGCGATCAAGGCGCGGCGCAGCACGCGCTCTAACTGCGATTCATCGCGGAAGCGCAGGTCGGTCAGCGTTTTTTGCGCGCCGCGCCGCACGTAAATGCGATCAGCTGCCGCGATTTCGATCTCGTTCACTTCAGGATCGCGCAAGAGCGGATGTAGCACGCCGAGCAGGAACAGGTCATTATAGGCAACTTCGATCACGCGCAGCCGATCCTCGCGCGAGAGGCGGATGCCTTCCACTGTCAGCACGTATTCGACGATCTCGACCAAAATGCGGCGGCGCTCAGCGGCATCGGCGATTGAAAGAATGTCTGGGCGCGCTTCGGTCTCAGCTGCGAACTGATCGGTCACGCGCTCTAGCACGCCTGCTAACGAGACGCCGCGCGCGCTCAGCAGCTCAGGCGTCGGCTCGGATCGCTCAAGCGAATCATCTTGACCATTCACAAAGTCGCCAGACATCAGCTCACTCCGATGACTGCACGCCGTAGCGCGCCAGAAAATCCGCGATGACGTAACCGTATGCCGATTCGAGCAAATTAGCGCCGAAGTTGATCAGCTTCTCGCGCAGCCATTTGCCGCCTATCGCCTCGTAAAACGCGCGTCCGTTGCGATTCTCGCTCAGCACCCAGATCAGCATGTGCGTGTGTCCGTCCGCCGCGAAGCGCTCTGCCAGCGCCGCCACCAAGCGCACGCCGATGCCGCGTCTCTGAAACGCTTCCAGCACATACAGCGCGTAGACCTCAGCTGTGTATGGCAAGTCGTCCGTGCGCGAGACGCCGCCGCTTGCAAAGCCGACGAGCTGCTCATTTTGCTCTGCCACGAAGACGTGCTGCTGCGCCTGTGTGTTGCTCAGGCGCGCGCGCCAGACCTGCTCGCGCTCATCGTAGTTGAACTGATCCAGATAGCCTGACGGCACAAGCGGCGTATACGTGCTGCGCCATGTATCCAAGTGAACGATGCCGATGCCGCGCGCATCGGCGAGCTGCGCAGGACGAACGACGAGCGACATAGCTCAATCCACCACCAAAACTTGTTCAGGCTCTGCCTGTTTAGGACGCATAGCGCGCACTTCGGCGCGACTGGCTAGGAAGAGCGCTATCAAAATCACGGCGCTGCCGACCAACTGCAAAGGCTGCGGCAGCTCGTTGAGCAGGAAGACGGCGAAGACAGTGCTGAGAATCGGCTCGCCTAACACGACCAAGCTCACGAATGCCGCTGAGAGATAGCCGAGCGCGTAATTGAAGGACGAATGTCCGATCAACTGCGGGAAAATTGCCACGAGCGTCATCCAGAAAAACGCCTCTGCTGAGAGAGTCGGCATGGCGTTGCCTTGCCTTGAGAGCAGCGTGACTGCGATCAAGGTCAATGCAGCGCTGCCATAGACGAGCCAGATGTAAGGCAGTGCCTTCAGATCAGCGCGCAGTTTGCGTCCGATGATGTAATAGACTGCCACAGCTACCGCGCCAAGAAATGAGAGCGCAGCGCCGAGCAACGGCGCGTCTTGGCGCGGCGCGTTGCCGGCATCGCCAGCGACGCTGATGATAACGCCGCCAATGATGGCGAGGAAGATCGCGCCAAGCGTCTGACGGCTCAGCTTCTCGCGCAGCAAGAGCGGCGTCAAGAACGCGACGATCAACGGATTGGTAGTGACGAGTGTGGCGCTGATCAGCACAGATGTGTATTCCAGCGATGTGATCCACGTGCCGAAATGCGCGGCGAGAAAGACGCCTGAGACGATCGCCAAGCCGAGCTGTGGCGTCTTGAGCGCGCGCAGCTCAGCGCTGTGCCGCGACCAGACGAACGGCGTCAAGATCAACACGGCGACGGTCACGCGCCATGCCGCGATCAGCAGCGAAGGCGCGTTCTCGCCTTGCGCGTAGCGGATCAGGATTGAGGAAGATGACGCTGCCAACAGACCGATAGCAAGCGCTGCGAACGGTCGCCATGTCACGGTTTTCACGCTGAAATACGCCTCGTCAGCTCAATTGGCAAAATCGCTGCAATTCGATTAGAGTCTTGTGCAGTATGCAGGCGTGATCCTACCACTCTTGCTCAGCAACGCGCAACACGCTTGCGATCCTTTATGCTTTTTCCAACAACAGGAGTGACACCTATGCCAAAATTTGAACTACCGCCTTTGCCGTATCCGCCTGAGGCGTTGGAGCCGCACATTGACGCGCAAACCATGCAGATTCATCACGGCAAGCATCACGCCGCCTACGTGAACAACCTGAACGCCGCGCTGGAGCAGCATCCGCAATTTTTTGAGATGACGGCTGAGCAAGTCATCAAGAATTTGGCGTCCGTGCCTGAAGACGTGCGGCAGACTGTGCGCAACAACGGCGGCGGTCACGTCAACCACACTATGTTCTGGAGCTTGATGTCCGCCGATGGCGGCGGCGCGCCAAGCGGCGAGCTGGCAGCCGCTATCGAGGCGACCTTCGGCAGCTTTGAGAACTTCAAGGCAGAGTTCAAGAAAGCGGCAGTTGGACGCTTCGGCTCGGGCTGGGCATGGCTGATCGTGGACGGCGGCGCGCTCAAGATCGTCTCCACGCCTAACCAAGACAATCCTGTGATGGACAATCCGAACGTCGTGCCGATCTTAGGGCTGGACGTCTGGGAACACGCTTACTACCTGAAATATCAAAATCGCCGTCCCGACTATGTGGACGCTTGGTGGAACGTTGTAGACTGGAACGCTGTAGCAGCGCTCTACGCCGCTGCCAAGTGAGCGCTTCGCCAATCCGATAAGCGATCTGAATGGCAGGGCAGGTGCAATACCTGCTCTGTTCACGCTAGAATTGCGCGATACTTGACTCTTCGAGCTTACTTAAAAATCAGGAGCATCTCACATGGCTTTTCGTATCGAAAAAGATTCGTTAGGCGAGCTGCAAGTGCCTGCCGATGCTTACTACGGCGTGCAGACGCAGCGCGCTGTGCAGAACTTCCCTGTCAGCGGCTTGAAGCCGTATCCTGCTTTCATTTGGTCTATGGCGGCGATCAAGCGCGCTGCGGCGAACGTGAACAGCGCGCTCGGCTTGCTCGATCAGCGCCTTGCCCAAGCCATTGATCAAGCGGCGGCTGAGATCATGGCAGGCAAGCTGCACGATCAATTCGTGGTCGATCCGTTCCAAGCAGGTGCTGGCACCAGCCACAACATGAACACGAACGAAGTGATCGCGGCGCGCGCCAACGAGATTCTCGGCTATCCGCTCAGCGCGCCTGCCAAAGATAAGCCGATCCGCTCCAACGATCACGTTAACATGGCGCAAAGCACGAACGACACCATCCCGACCGCCATCAGAGTCGGCGCGCTGTGGCGCCTGAACGAGCTGGTGCAGACGCTGCGCGAATTGCAAGATGTGTTGCGCCAAAAAGCGGTCGAGTTCGATGACGTCGTCAAGAGCGGACGCACGCACTTGCAAGACGCTGTGCCAATCCGCATGGGACAGGAATTTGGCGGCTACGCCAAGACCATCGAGCGCAACATCGAGAAGATTTTGGTGGCTGCCGAAGGCTTGAAGCGGCTCGGCATCGGCGGCACGGCGACAGGCACTGGTCTCAACGCGCATCCTGAGTACCATGCGCGCATGGTCAAGCGTCTGGGCGAGTTCTTGGGCATGGAGCTGCACACGAGCGACGATCTGTTCGAGAGCATGGCGAGTATGCAAGACGCCGTCTTCTTCAGCGGCGCGATCCGCACCGCCGCGCAGGATTTGATCCGCATCGCCAACGATATCCGCCTGCTCAGCTCAGGTCCTGCCACAGGCTTGGACGAGATTCGCCTGCCGCCAGTGCAGCCCGGCTCTTCGATCATGCCCGGCAAGGTGAATCCTGTGCTGGCAGAGATGCTGAACATGGCGATGTTCTACGTGCTTGGTCACGATACCACCATCACCTACGCCGCGCAGGCAGGTCAGCTGCAGCTGAACGTGATGATGCCGATCATCGCGCATTGCCTATTCGAAGAGATGCACGTGATGATCGGCGCCGTGCGCGCCTTCACAGAGAAAGCTGTGCGCGGCATCACGGCGAACCGCGAGAAAGCGACCGGCTGGCTTGCCAAGAATGCAATTCTCGCCACAGCGCTCAATCCGATCATCGGCTACGAAAAAGGCGCTGAGGTCGTCAAAAAGGCGATGGCTGAGAACAAAAGCATCATTGACGTGGTGGTTGAGCTTGGCTACATGACGCGCGAAGCGGCTGAGAAAGCGCTCGACGCGCGCGCCATGACCTACGGCGGCTTGACCGATACGCCGACGGCAGGCTGAGCGCGCAACATAGGCAGTCTGTTCAGACTGCCTATCAACTTCTATGGCGTTGGCACAGGCGTCGGAAGCGGCGTCGGCAAGCCGAAGGCTTCTTCGCTCAAAAATGGCGCAACCTGGCGCGGCAGCGGATCGCGCGGTATGGCTGTGCGCCATGTGTCGCTGAGCGCAGTCAGGTCAACGGCGAGCCGCTCCGCTTGCCAAGCGCTGAACGCTGACTCGACCGCTCGCTCAAGTTCCTGCGGACTCGGCACGTTGAAACGGCGTTCTTCGACCAGCAGCAGCTCGTAGCCTGCCGCTGTGCGCAGGACGCCATACAAGCCGTTTTCGGCGCTCGCCGCCAGCGTGCGCGACCACTCGCGCGGCAACGCCTCAGCGCTGAGCCAGCCGTAATCGCCGCCGTTGCCTGCGCTCGCCGAATCAAGCGAGAATTGGCAGGCGAGCGCGGCGAAATCTTCGCCTTGGCGCGCGCGCGCCGCAATTTCCTCAGCCCGCGCCTGACTCGCCACCACGATCATCGCCAGCTCAGCCAATTGCTCGCCGTCGGCGTCGCGTCGCTTCGCGCCGACCTTGAAAATGTGCCAGCCGAGCGGACTTTGCTGCGGCGCCGTGATGCTGCCCGACTCAGCCGCTAGGATCGCGGCAGGTTCAGGCAGTCCGCGCGGCAGCGTCGCGCGCGAGCGAAAGCCGAGCGCGCCGCCTTGTCCGCGCACGGCAGGATCGATTGAAAAGCGGCAGGCTACGCTGCGAAACGACTCGCCTGCTTCAAGCGCCGCCTTTGCCTGCTGCACCTCAGCTTCAGTCGCGGCGATCAGGCGCTTGACGCGGAAGCTCAGCGCAGCGGGCTGCGCAGCGCGCTCGCGTCCGATGATCGGCTGCAGGCGCGTCGCCATCACAAACGACTCAGCCGTCGCCAGGACATCTTGCTCGCTCATGCCTGAGTAGCGCACAGCTTGCTCAAGGTAGCGCGGCAATTCTTCCGCCATCGCCGCGCGCGGATCGGGCGCTACCTGAAGGTTGAAGCGACGAATCCAATAGCCGTCAAGTTCATCTTGTGGCACGCGCAGGTTGCGCGCCTTGAACTCAGCGCGGATGATCGCTTCGCGCAGCATGATGTCGTAGACCTGATAGCCGAAGCTATCAGAGTTGGCGAGCGTGTTGAAGATGGCAGCGAGCCGATCAGCGGCGCGGTTTTCGCCTTGTGCTGTGAAGTTGATCGCCTGCAAGCCGACGATCTCGACGATGCGGCGCGCTTCATCCAGCGCAGCAAAGCGCTCGTAGCGCACGCGCGCACGGAACTGACCGAGCGTGATGGTCTGATCGCCGATGCGCGCAATTGGCTGCTCCAGATCGAGCGCGGCAGGCTCAGTTGGTCGGACATAGGGCGTGCTGGTTGCGGTTGGCGTGCGCGTCGGACCGGTCGGCGTGGCGGAAGGGCGCGCGAGCGCGGTCTGCGTCTGTTCGCTGCGCGTATCTTGGATGACTTCGGGCGTCACAGGCGCGCCGCAGCCGCTCAGGAGCAGGACGGCTGCGGCAAACCATGCGGATAGCGGATGTCTCAGGCTGATGGTCATGAACTGCTCGGCGTTTCGACGGGCTTCTCTAGGTCGCCCGAAGGAGTCGGCGAAATTTCCAGCATCGGCGTTGGCGATGGTGTGTAGGTAGCGCACGGCGTTGGCGTGAAGGTCGGCAGCGGCGTGCCTTCAAGATTGAAACGCAACGGCGGCGGCGGCGCGTTCGGATCGCAGGGCGGCAAGGTCGGCGTCGGCGTTGGCGTCGCCGTCTCGCTGAGGTCAGGTGCGCTGGGCGTGTCGGTCGGCAAGGCAGGCGGCAAGGTCGGCGTCAAAGTTGGCGTGCTGGTCGGCGGGATAGGCGTCAAGGTCGGCGTATCGGTCGGCAGGACAGGCGGCAAGGTCGGTTGCACAATCACAGTCGGCAAGATGAGCGGCGTCGCTGTCGGCGTCAAGCTGGGCAATGGCACAGGCGAGACAGGCGGCGGCGCTGCCGTCGGCAAAGTCGGCGTCGGCGTGCGCGTAGGCGGAATGGCAGTCGGGCTGGGCGCCGGCGTCTCAGTCGGCGCTTGTGTGGGCAACGGTATGATGACGGTCAAGGCAGTCGGCGTCTCAGTCGGCGTGCGCGTCGCGCTAGGCGTCAAGGTCAGCGTTGCCGTAGACGACGGCGACGCCGTGAAAGTTGGCGTGCGCGTCAACGTCGGAGTCGGCGTGGCGCTCGGCTGAGCGGCAACAGCTTCTTGAGTCGGCGCCTCAGGCGTCGGCGAGAAGGCTTGCGCGAGCCGCAGCGCCGTCTCGCGGCTCTCAGCGCGCAGACGCGCCACAAACAAGAATGTATCAGCGCCGCGCTTGCGCAGGTCGTCGCGCTCAGCGCCTTCGGGCAGTGTATCCAGAGCGCGTTGCAGGCTCTCAGCAGCGGCTTCGAGCAGCGCAGGCGGCACTGCGTCGCCTCTGGTCACCATGAATTCGAGTTCCTGCAGGCGCTCACGGGCGTGCGCAGCGCGCAGCTCAGGCGAGTCGCCGCTCAGGGACGCGGCAAGGCTTTCCACAGCGCGCTTCAAGCCGTAGAGCGGCTCGTTGGGCAAGCTGGAGAGCGACGCGACCGTCAAAAGTGTGCCGATGCCGATCAAAATGCCGAGAACAGCCGCGACTGCCAATGTGCGCAGCAACCAACGCGGCGCAGGGCGCACGTGCAAGGCATAGGCAGCGCGCAGGCGACGTTCTAGCGCCTCGCGCTGTGCAGCGTCCATGCGTTCCGCGCTGAGCGCGTGCAAGGCGAGCGCTGAACGCAAGAGTGCGCCGAGCGCCGTGAACTCAGGATAGCGTCGGGCGCACTCTTCAACAGAGACTCTGCCCGCGCGCACGTCGCGCAGGCATGTCTCAAAGATTTCGTGAGGATCGGTTAGCCGTGGCGGCATAGGTTTCTTATTGCATCAATACGTCCGTTGACCATTTTACCGCACGGCAGCCCTGAAAGAGACGGTGCGTTACTCAGCAGGCTCGCACGGGCGCGGCGCGAGCGTCGTCTCGACCACCACGCGGCACATCATCACGTCTTCCTCAGCCTGCGCGATGATCGCCTTGACCGACTCAGGCGTGATGCGCTCGTAGTACTCATTCTTCGCCAAGCCGACCGCGCCTTCGGCGATGCCTACGATCTCAGTCTCGCCAAAGGGCAGCTCATCCTCAAGCGCGAGCGCAATGGCGCGATAGAGCGCGCCGCCTACGTTTTTGATCATCGAGGTCAGGATCACGGCAGCCGCTTCAGGATCGCGATCTTTGGTCAGCAGCCATTGATCCGAGTCCACGCCGATGAAATACTTGCCGCGCTGCTGCGCCGCTTGGATCATGCCCAGACCAGAGCCGCCTGCCACGCTGAATGTGAAATCCGCGCCTTGATCGTACATGGCGAGCGCGATCTCCAAGCCTTTCGCCACATCGAAGAACGGACGCTCGCCGCCGATGTATTGCGTCAGCACGGTCATCTCAGGGATGACCGACTTAGCGCCTTGTGCGTAGCCGACGATGAAATCGTTGATGACAGGGATATCCAAGCCGCCGATGACGCCGATCGTGTTCTTGCCGCTCAAGTTGGGCAGCGCCTTCTCCTTCATCATGGCGGCGGCATAGACGCCGGCGAGGTATGCGCCTTCATTTTGCGCGTAGATCACGTTGTAGACGTTCGCGCACTTGCACTTAGTGAAGTCAATTGGTTCGTCGTGAAAGATGAACTTCTTATCAGGATACTGATCGGCGCGCGCCATCAGATAATCCGCCACTAACGAGCCGCCCAAGACGAGGATATCGTAAGAGTCGGTATCCGCCATGGCGTCGTCAATACCTGGTTCCCAGCGCGCCTGATCTTCGCCCAGCTCGATCACTTTCAGGCTGAAGCCGAAATCCGCAGCGGCGCGTTCCAAGCCTTCTTGCGCCGAATCGAAGAACGAGCGGTCGCCAAGCGTGCCATTGACCACATGCGTCACGCGCAGCGTTGACTGCGCACGAGTCGATCCCTGCATCATCCAGAATGCGCACACGAGCGCAATCACTAGCGAGATGCGTACGAAACGATGCATTGACTCACTGCCTTTCTTTGATAGATAGTCCGTCGTATAATGTAGCAGCTGCCTCTGCTTTGCTGCAAGCTATTGCCGCCTGAGCAAACGATGAGCGGCGATCTCGCGCCTGCCACGCATGCGCTGAGTGCTGTATAATTGTCTCAAATCTTGATGAAGCGCCGTGTTTCGGTCGCGAAGTGAAGGTATCGGCATGGATTTCCTACTGGCTGTTCTCTCGTTTGTGATTGTCCTGACGCCTTTGATCCTGATCCACGAGTGGGGACACTTCATCGCCTGCCGTCTGACGGGCGTGACCGTGCTGGAGTTCGGACTTGGCTTTCCGCCGCGCGCTGCCAAGCTCTTCGAGCGCAATGGCACTGAGTTCACCTTGAACTGGCTGCCTTTAGGCGGCTTTGTGCGTCCGCTCGGCGAGGATTTTGTGCGTCCCGTCGGTGAGGAAGCGACCGAACGCGAGCGCCAAGCCTATCGCCGCTATCAGGAAGAGTTGGCGGCGCTCGGCAGAAAAGTGCCGAAGCTGAAATCTGTGGCAGAGGCGACGCCGCTGCAGCGGCTGTTTTTCCTCGCGGCAGGCTCAGGCATGAACGCGGTAGCGGCAGTTGTGTTGTTGATCATCGCCGCGACCATCTCCTTGCCGCCTGTGGTGTTGGCGGCGGCGCCTAACTCGCCTGCCGCCGTCAGCGGTCTGCAGTATGGCGATGTGATCACAGCGGTGAATGGCGTATCTGTCAGCAGCACAGCGCAGATCGAAGCGCAGATCGAAGCGCATCGCAAGTCAGAGCAGCGCGATCAGCCGATCCGCTTGACTGTGCAGCGCAACGGCGACTCGCGCGAGGTTGTGTTAGGTGAGCAGACGGGCAGGTTTCCGAATCAAGCCGTGCTGATCACGAGCGTGACGCGCAACATGCCTGCCGATGGCATCTTTGAGCCGAACGATATCATCCTGAGCGTGGATGGCAGAGTGCGCTCACCTGAGTCGATTGTGGAATACGCGCGACAGCGCGGCGGCGAGGAAGTCACTTTTGTGGTGCAGCGCGGCAATGAGCGCTTGACGCTGACCGTTGTGCCGCGCCGCGATGTCCAAGCTGGCGAGCCTGCCGTCGGCATTGGGCTGCGCGCGCTTGAGTTCAATTTGATCACAGGCTTGGCGCTTGAAGATCGCGCTGAAGGCAAGCCGTTCTTCGAGGCGATCGGCGCGGGCATTCAGCGCACAGGGCTGATCCTTGAGCAGCTGATCCGCTTCCCTGTCGATCTGATTCGCGGCGCGCTGACCATCGAGGAAGCGCGTCCTGTGAGCGTGGTCGGCATCTCGCAATTAGGCGGACAAGTGGTCAGCGCTGCCGTTGAGGATCGCTCGCCGCTGCGCTTGATCAACTTCGCCGCGCTGATCAGCCTTGCGCTCGGCTTCACCAACTTGCTGCCAATTCCGGGCTTGGATGGCGGACGCATCCTGTTCGTGCTGATCGAAATTGTGCGCGGCAAGCCGATGGCGCCTGAGCGCGAAGGCGTCATTCACATGGTCGGCTTGCTATTCATTCTCGGGCTGTTTATGATTTTGGTGGTCAACGATCTGGTCAATCCAATTGGGCAGGTCATACGGTGACGAAGTGCAGGCAGCAGCATGGCGATCAAGTTTGAGGATATCATCCGCAATTTAGTCAGCGATGACGTGCCGATCAGCCGAGGAATCGTGCGCCGTCTCTCAAACTTGGGCGAACCTGAGCGTCAGGCGCTCATCAAGGCGTGGGGAAGTATTCCTGTCAAGCGGCGTTACCAAGTCTTGCGCGAGATCGCGACGCTCAGCGAGACTGACTTCGACACCGATTTCAGCGCCGTCACGCATCTCGCCTTGACCGACCTGCACGATAACCTGCGCGAAGCAGCCATTGAAGCATCTTGGACGGACGAGTCGGTTGAGATGCTCAATCGCTTGCTGCCAATGGCGACCATTGACTCTTCGCCAACTGTGCGCGCGGCTGCCGTTGGCGCGCTCGGACGCTTCATCTTACAAGCTGAGCTTGGCAAGTTCAGCCCGATGCAAGCGCGGCAAGCTGAGCGCGTCGCGCTGAAGCTCTACAACAATCGGAATGAAGATGTGCGCGTTCGTTGCCGTGCTTTAGAAGCGATCGCCAACAGCAGTCGCGCCGAAGTGATCGGCATGATCGAGGAATCGTATCGCGACGGCGATTCGCGTTTGCGCGCCGCTGCGCTTTACGCTATGGGCAAGACCTGCGATGAGCGCTGGGCAGGCGCTGTGCTGCATGAGCTGAGCAGCGACGATCCTGCCATTCGCTTCGAGGCGTTGCGCGCAGCCGGCGAGATAGGTCTTGAAGAAGCTGTGCCATTGATCGGCAAGTTGGTGATTGACGCTGACCGACAGACGCTCGAAATGGCGATCTGGTCGCTCGGCGAGATCGGCAGCGGCGAATCGCGGCGCGTGCTAGAGGAACTTTTCAAGTACGCTGAAGAGATCGAGGACGACAGCTTGATCGAGCAGATCGAAGACGCGCTCGCCAGCGCCAGCTTGTTCGATCTCTAGCGATCCAGCACGCGCTCATAGACGGCGTAGGTCTCGCGCGCTGTGCGTTCCCAGCTGAAGTTGCTGGCGCGCGCCAAGCCGAGGTTTTGCAGGCTTGCGTGCAAATCGTCTTGGATCAGCACAGCAATGATCGCGCCGCCTAATTGCCGCGAGTCGTTCGGCGGCACCAAATAAGCCGCATCGCCGACCACTTCAGGCAGCGAGGACGCTTCCGCCGCCACGACAGGCGTGCCGCACGCCATCGCTTCCAGCGCGCCGAGTCCGAAGCCTTCGTAGCGGCTCGGCATCACGAACAAGCGCGCCATACGGTAGAGCGCAGGTTTATCTTCCTCATCCACTGCGCCCAGCCAGCGTATCCACTGCTCCAAGCCTTCGCGCGCCGCAATCTCCGACGGTAGATCGGGAAAGCGCGGCGTTCCCCAGCGCGCAGGCGGCTTGCCTGCCAAGACGAGCGGAAACTCATCGCCAACTGACGGACCGACATAGGTATACGCGGCGATCAAGGCGCGCAGATTCTTGCGCACATCGAAGCCGCCAAGGTACAACGCGTACTGCTCAGGCAGGTTATACTTGCGGCGCACGGCTGAGTCGCGCTCGGCGCCTAAGCGCGGATGAAAAGACTCGGCAGCCGCCAATGGAATAGCGGTCACGCGCTCAGGCGGCACGCCAATGTGCTGCACAATCTCGCGCTTGGAAAATTCAGAGTCAGTGATGATGTGCGAGACGCCAAGCGCCGATGCACGCACCATGCCGAAGTACAACCTGCCGCCCAAGCCGCCCTGATAGATCGGCATACTGAGCGGTATGACGTCATGGATGGTCACTACCAGACGGATTGGCGAGCTGAGCGGCGCCGCCCAATACGGCACGTGCGCAATTTGCGCGCCGATCTCGCCCGCCGCTCTCGGAAAAGCGCGCTGCTCAAACCACACCTTGCCCAGCTGACCATTGCCCGTGCGCACGCGGATCGTCTGCACGCCTTCAGGCACATCGGCGAGCGCGCCGCCGCGCTCAGGCGCGATCAATGAGAGCTGCAAAGCGGCGTAGCGCGTTTCGCTCTGCCGCAAACGCCACAGTGCGCGCACCAATTCGCGGATGTACTGTCCGCTGCCTGTGTACTTTTGTTCCCAGAACCAAGCGTTGATCGCGACGTGCATCCGTTCTGCTCCACAAGGCGTTCTCAGTTTAGAATTGTACAGCAAGGCGCGCCTTTTGCCCGATGTTCTAGATATTGGCAGCGACTTGCGCACGGCAGCCGTTTGACAAAACGCGCGCAGCCGTCTTTACTCTCCGCCATGACAGCCGATAGGCTTTTGAAAGATGCGAGGTGAGCGAGAATGAACACGATCCGTGTGACAGTTTGGGGCGAATTTCGCCATGAGCGGCGCAATCCGAAAGTAGCGGCGATCTATCCAAACGGCATGCACGAGGCGATCGCCGATGGTCTGCGCGCAGAGCCGCGCTTCAGCGTGCGCACAGCCACGCTTGATCAGCCTGAACACGGCTTGAGCGGCGTGACCTTGGCGGCGACCGACGTGCTGATCTGGTGGGGACACATCGCGCACGCTGAGGTCTCGGATGAAATTGTGAAGCGCGTGCAAGCGCGCGTGCTGGACGGCATGGGCTTGATCGTCTTACATAGCGGACACTTCTCGAAGATTTTCAAGGCGTTGATGGGCACTTCGTGCGATCTGAAATGGCGCGAGGCGGACGAGCGCGAGCGGATTTGGATCATCGAGCCGAGCCATCCGATCGCCGAAGGCTTGGGCGAGTATTTTGAGTTGGAACGCGAGGAGATGTACGGCGAGCGCTTCGATATCCCTGCGCCTGAGACGCTGGTGATGGTCAGTTGGTTCAAAGGCGGCGAAGTCTTCCGCAGCGGCTGCTGCTACACGCGCGGCAAGGGCAGGATTTTCTACTTCCGTCCTGGTCACGAGACATATCCGACCTATTATGATCCGAACGTGCGGCGCGTGATCGCCAATGCAGCGCGCTGGGCAGCACAGAGCGGCACGCCGCAGGTTACTTTTGGCAAGTACGCACCGCGCGAGCCGCTGGCATAGCAGGCTTGTCGCGCGCAGTTTTACGGGACGCGCAAAACCTGCTATAGTCATGTGTGTGACCACTTATCTGCAGTGGCGCATCCTCGCTTGCGCCGCCATATTTTGACATTTCGGGGTGAATTTGAGAGATGGTTAAAGGGCAACGTGCATTATTACCGCCCGAAGACGAAGAGCGCTTGAAGATGATTGCGGAAACTGCCTCGCCGGCGCTGCGGCAACGCGCTGTGGCGATCTTGGCGTGGCACGAAGGCGCGACCGCCGCCGAGACTGCCAAGCGCACACAGCTGAGCGTTAACCAAGTTCAGTATTTATGGCGTCAGTACCGCCAAAAAGGTCTCGATCTGTTCATGGTTGAAGATGACGCGCCCGCTCAGCGCGAGACGACGAGCGCGCCTGCGCCCATCGCTGATGATCGAATCAGCCTTGAGGCGCTCTGCCAGCAATATCGCGTGGATATGGCGCACGCAAAGCACATCGGCGCATTGGCGACGCAAATCTTCGATGCAACCGAGACCGTGCATCGCCTTGCGCCGAACATGCGGTCGCTTCTGGAAGCGGCGGCGCTCGTCCACAACATCGCCTACGAGATCGATCCGCCCAATCATCACTTGCGCGGTCGCGACATCTTGCTGAACACGCCTTTGCGCGGCTTCTCGGACGATGAACGTCGCATTTTGGCGTGTACCACATCCTTTCATCGCAAGAAAGTGCATCCTGATGCCGAGCCGATCTACACGGCGCTGCCCGAAGATTTGCGCCGCGACACACTGGCGCTTTCCGCCATTTTGCGCGTCGCCGATGGCTTGGATCATTCGCAGACGCAAAGCACGGTCATTGACGGGCTGCACCTGAACGCCAATGAAGTCGAGATTGTCGTCAGCGGCGAACACGCCGCCGAAGACGCAGCGCAATCTCAGAAAAAAGCCGATCTGTGGGCAAAAGTTTTCCCTGTCACAGTGCGCGTTCTGCCTGCGCCTGCCGAGCCGAGTCCTGCCGCTGATGCACAGCCGCGCGAGCCGCTCTGGCGCCAAGTGCTGCCGCAAGCGGTCGGCTTGGATGAGACGATCAGCATCGTGCGCGCTGGTCGGCTCTTCGCTGCAAAGACCCTAGATCGCGTTGAGGCGCTGTTGCGTCACTTGCAGCACGGCAATTTGACTGTGTTGCCGTCTTTATCGCGCGAAGCCTTCCGCCTGACCGACGCCATCGCCTTGGCAGACGCCAAAGAGCATCGCAAAGAGGCAAAATGGTTCGCCGATACGGTCAACGAGGCGCGCTTGCTCTTGGCGTTGGCAGAGCGCGCCGCCATGCTTGCTGAAGACGCACAAGAGCATTTGAGCATGGCAGAGCGCATGCAAGCCTGGCAAGCAGAGGCGCGCGCCGCTTGCGACGCAATAGATATGGCGCGCTTCAAGCGCTTGGCAGAAGGCTTGCGAGTCGCCTTGAACGATGATGTCGATCCGAACGAGAAAGCGTTAGCGATCTATCACGTCGGCACGTTGCTCTGGGAACAATTGACCGCTTTGCGCACTGTGATGGAGCAAGGCACCAGCGTGGACGAAGCGCTTGCTGCCGTCTTCCGCCTGCAGGACTATCTGGTCGCTTTCCGCGAGCTGCTCGGCGCGGAAGTTGCGCAAGTGCTGGACATGCTGACGCCGTTGGAGAATTATCTGGTCGCCATTCAGGTGGCACAAGCGCTCATCAATCGCCTTGAGCGAATGCCTGCCGCGCCGCCAAGGCGCGGTCGCAGGGCGAAAAACGCGGCGGCGCCTGCGCCTGATGCAGCCATTGAAGCCTTGCGCGCTTCTCAGCACGAGCTGATCGAGATGCTCGCCGATTCGCTCTCTAATGTTTGGTCAAGCGTGAACAGTCCGATCTTCAGGCGCGCCTTCGCTTTGGCGATCGCCGCGCCATAACACAAGGAGCATGTTCTGCGATGAGCTACAGCTACTACACGCCGCCAATGCGCGAAGCCAAGCCGCGCCATTCGCTCGATTATCGCATGGCGCTCACGGCGAGCGTCCTCAGCAGTCTGCATCGCGGAGAGTGCTGCGCGCTGGTCGATGTGGGCAGCTGTGGCAAATCGCGCTTCATGCTGCACTTGACGCGTCCTGAGACTGCGCAGTATCACCTCGGCGATGAGGCTTTCTCGCATTTGCTGATCCTGGTGGAATGTAACGCTTGGTTAGAGCGCACGCCTTGGGCAGCTTATGAGAGCATTGTCTATAACTTGGTCAGCACGTTGCGCTCATACGAGAATCCGATTGTGCAGAACGTGCGTCCGCGCTTGGAGAGCGTGTACGATGCCGTCGTGCGCGAGCGCGACATCGCTTTCCGCTATCTGACGAGCGGCTTGGACGAGCTGATGCGCGGCACACGCTTGAAATTCACGCTGTGCTTCGACGAATTCGATTACGTGATCGAAGAATTCGACGCGCAGCTCTTCCGCAATCTGCGCGCCTTGCGCAATCGCTTCAAATATCAGCTGACCTATCTGGTCACCACGCGCTATCCGATGCCGCATCAGCGTCCTTTGGCGCGCCAAGCTGAGGTCGAGGAATTCCAAGAATTGTTCGCCGATAACAGCTTCGCCATCGGTCCTTACGAGTTGAAGGACGCTGAGACGATGATCAAAGAGCTTGAGGCGCGCTTGAACTTTCCGTTGCGCCACGAGACGCGCGATATGCTGATCGACTTGTGCGGCGGACATCCCGGCTTGATGCGCAGCGCGTTCAACCTGTTAGAGGCGATCAAAGAGCAGCCGACTACGCCAAAGCGCATGGGCGAATTGTTGATCAACGAGCAGATGACGTGGAAGGAATGCCAGCGCATCTGGGAATCCTTGCTGGGCGCTGAGCGCAGCGCGCTGAAGCGCTTGGCGACAGGACGCAGCACTGGGCAGGATAACGGATTGCTTGCGCAGCTGCGCGCGAAAGGCTTAGTGATCGAAAAGCAAGGGCAAGGCTTGCGCGTCTTCAGCCTGATCTTGCAAGAATTCGCCAAGCAGCAACCTGACTGACGATCTCGCACCATTACGAAGGAGCTTCACATGCCTATCTCAATCGCAGGACAAGTCGCCGTC
>DAOTWB010000059.1:0-5042 GCA_034436235.1 Anaerolineae bacterium | reverse complement strand
AGCTCTTCGCGCTCGGCGACGGGCAAACGCGCCGCTGTTGGATCGAAGCCGTCAATGTTGGCGTAGGTCACAAAGAAGCTGTAGGTATTCCACAAGGTGAGGTAGAAGCCGCTGATGACTTCTTGCACCAACTTGGCGGAGAAGCGACGGCTATCGCCGGGCGGCGCCGAAGTGTACATATACCAGCGCGCTGCATCTGCGCCTTCTCTGTTCATGATCGTCCATGGATCGACCACGTTGCCGCGACTCTTGGACATCTTTTTGCCTTCGCCATCCAAGATGTGACCGAGACAGATCACGTTCTTGTAGCTGACGCTGTTCATCAGCAGCGTGGAGATGGCGTGCAGCGAGTAGAACCAGCCGCGCGTCTGATCGATTGCCTCGCAGATGTAATCGGCAGGGAACTGCTCTTCGAACAGCTTCTGATTGCGGTGCGGATAGCCCCATTGTGCGTAAGGCATCGCGCCACTGTCAAACCAGACGTCGATCAGCTCCGGCACGCGGCGCATTGTGCCGAGTCCGTCTTTGGAGCGCCATGTGATCTCATCCACATACGGACGATGCAGATCGAGGTCGCTCAGGTCGCGCCCTGCATAACGGCTGAGTTCCTCAAGGCTGCCGACACAGACGATCTCATTGCTCTCAGGATGATCGCACTTCCAGATCGGCAGCGGCGTTCCCCAATAGCGATTGCGTCCGAGCGCCCAATCGCGGTTGTTGGCAAGCCACATGCCAAAACGACCGTCTCTGATGTGTTCTGGCACCCAGTTGATGGTCTGATTCAAGGCGACCATCTGATCGCGATGTGCCGTCGTGCGGATGTACCACGTCTCGCGCGCATAGTAGAGCAGCGGCGTCTTGCAGCGCCAGCAGAACGGATAGGCGTGATGGTAGCGCTCGCTGCGGAACAGGATGCGGCGCTCTTTCAGATGGCGCGTGATGAGCGGATCGGCATCTTTCACCCACATGCCCGCCCAATCCGCCACCGCGTCAATGAACTTGCCTTCCGCGTTGACCGTCATCAAGGTCGGCAAGTTGTTCGCTTTAGCAGCTTCCATGTCATCAGCGCCGAAGGCGGGCGCCAGATGGACGATGCCTGTGCCATCTTCCGTGCTGACGAATTGCGAGCCGTCCACCACGTAAGCGTAGTCTTGCGTCACTGGCAGGTAAGTGAAGAGCGGCACATAATGCTTGCCGAGCAGCTCAGCGCCTTTCATCTCGCGCAGGACGGTGTAGGCTTGCTTGCGCATGACCTGCGGCAAGAGCGCTGTGGCGAGGATCAGGCGCTCGGTCTGACCTTTGGCGTATTGCGCTTCCGTCTCGATCAGCGCGTAGTCCACATCGCGCCCGACGGCGAGCGCGACGTTGCCCGGCAGCGTCCATGGCGTGGTCGTCCAGACCAAAAATGCCGTATCAGGCTCATCGCGCAAGGCGAAGCGCACATAGATGCTCGGATCGTCCACGTCCTCATAAGCATCCGAGATTTCGTGGCTGCTCAAAGGCGTGCCGCAGCGCGCGCAATACGGCACGACCTTGTAATCTTGAAAGAGCAAGCCTTTCTCCCAGAATTGCTTGAGAATCCACCACACGGACTCGATGTAATCGTTCGTGAACGTGATGTAAGCGTCGTCAAGGCTCACCCAGAAGCCCATGCGCTCAGTCAGCGCTTCCCAGTCCTCAAGGTAGCGCAAGACCGACTCGCGGCAGCGTTTGTTGAACTCAGCGATGCCGTACGCCTCAATTTGATGCTTATGCTCAATGCCGAGTTCTTTTTCCACCTCGATCTCGACAGGCAAGCCGTGCGTATCCCAGCCGCCTTTGCGCAGCACATACTTGCCTTGCATGACGTGATAGCGCGGAAAGATATCCTTGAAGGCGCGCGCCATGACGTGGTGAATGCCCGGCTTGCCGTTAGCCGTCGGCGGACCTTCATAGAATACGTAGCGCGGCGCGCCTTCGCGTCCTTCCAGCGTGCGCTTGAAGACCTGCGCGCTGCGCCAAAATTCCAGCTGCTCGCGCTCCAGCGCTTGGATATCCACACGCGGCGAAATCGGCTTGAACTTCATAATGAGAAATCCTCGTCCCGTGAAAATCTCCGTCAGTTGCTCACTTCTCGCGTGATGCGGAAATGTGTCTGCCCATCTTTGACGTAATTGGTGGCAACCTGCACAGCCCAGGTCACGCTGTATGCGCCAATGACCTGCTTGCCCATGCACAAGCCGACAGGAATCGGCACGCCGCGCGACACATCGAAGCCAACGCCTGTGCCAACGTTGCAGTTCACTGAAGGATCGTACTTGCAATCGCCGAGCAGGTCAGCGTAATAGCGCATGACTTCGCAAGCGTTCAGGTCTGTGCCGTAAAGCCACTCATCCTTGCCCAAACCTTTCGACTCGGTCAGCAGCAGACGCACCTCGCCGCTCGTCGGCAGCGGCGGCTGCGGCGGAAAGAGCAGCGCGCCGAGCGTGGGAAAGACGCGCACGCCGACGAAGACTGTGAAGCACAACGCCACCAGCAAGCCGAGCAATGGTATCCAAAGCGGCAGACCTTTTTGTCGCTCATCAGCATGTGTTGTTGAAGTGTCCATGCTCAGCGGCTCCAATCGCGCTGCATCTCAAGGCGCGTCTGGCGCGCGTCAAGGTCGTAGACAATTGTCAAGAGCAGGCGATGCGTCAGATCGCTCTGCGAGTTATCTACAAAGCAGCGCGCAAAGTAGCGACCAAGCTCTTCGCGCGGCGGCTCGTCCTGATAGATTTTGCGGCAGCCGCGCGTGACATCCTCGCCTAGCTCGCCGCCTGAGCGAAACGCCAGAGCGCCCAGCCGCGTCGCGTAGAAATTGTAGACCTGATCAATTGGCGCGTCCGTTGTGAAATAGCGCACGTCGCTATTCTGGTACTCGGTCGCGCTGATGAGCGTGAGGTTTGGGAACATCTCGATCTCGATAGGCGCGCTGCGCGCTGCACGCTGCGCATTGAAGGCGATGACGACGATCACGACGACGGCGACCACAGCGCCTAGCGAGATGAACAGCACTTTCAAAGGCAGCAACGAGCGTTGCCTTGGCTCGGCAGGCGCGCTCGATACGGATTGCTCGCTCATAAGATACACGCACTCCTGAAACGTTCAGCTGCCTTCGATCATAGCGCCGCTTTGCGCGCAGAATTTGTCAGAAAAGTTGCATGAATGCTTTACATTTGTAGGTACAGCTGATTGTAGCGTTTTGTCTGGAGCAGAGCAATGATCAGTTTGGCTCAGCTCAAGTACACCTCGCCTGTGGCAGTGTTGCGCGCCACTGACCAACCGCGCCGATGGCGTATCCACTCCAAAGGCGGCAGGCTGAGCCGCTCCAGCACGCTGACAGGCTCGTTGGGCAGCAATTGCCCTAGAATCTCGCCGCGCTCGCTCGGCACTGCCCGAATGCGCAATGGCGCCGTAGTGCGCACGGCGACCGTGCCTAGCGTGCTGGTCGGCGTGTAGCCTGCCAACCACGGCAGCGCCACGCCGCGCACGGCAGCCAATTGCTCAGCGCGCGCTGTGCCAAGCCGCCAAAAGCCAATGGCGGCAGCCGCTTGCTGCGGCTCAAGCGCAGCGCGACCTGCCTCGCGCATGTCGCCGTCGGCGCCGAATTGCGTCAAGACGACAATCGGCTTGCGGTAAGGACGCAGCGCGTTGAGCGTCTGACCGATCAGCACAGCCGGACGACCGTTCCAATCGGCATACCACACTTTCGGATGCCAACTATCCACAAAAGGCAGCCATTCCGTCAAGTTGACCGCGCCGAAAGCGGCAGGGCGTCCATCGAAGCTGACGCCGATGCGCGTCTCGGCAGGCAAGGCGCGCCGCAAAGCGATCATGAACGTGCGAATGCTGAGCGAGTCGCGCAGCGCGAGACGCTGCGGATCGAGGTCTAGCACGACTGAGCGCACGCCATTGGCGAGCGTCGCCTGCACAATCTGACTGATCTCGGCGGTCAGATTAGCGCCTTGCAAGCCGTGCCATACGTGAAGGCGCACGCGCGCGGTCGCCAGAGCGTCCGCAATGCGCGAGAGATCGGTCGCGTTGCGCACAGCGAGCGCGCTTGTGCCGCCTGACCAAGCCGTGCCTTCGCTGCACCACAGCAAAAGCGCGCTGACATTCGGCGCGACAGTCTGCAGGCGCGCGGCGAAGGCTTCCGCGCTCGGATCGGGCAGCGCGTCAGCGGCGTGATGTGCCAGCGCGACGCTGTTGGCAAACGGCGTGTTCTGCCGCTCATAGATTGGATAATCGGCGTGCAAATTTTGGAAGAATGTGCTGAAAATTGGATTTTTCGGCTCGCCGCGCGCATTCACAATGCCTGCTTCGTCCATCGTATCGCTCCACGCAAACCAGATCACAGCGCCGAGCGCGTGCATATATGTATCGCGCAAAAAGTCAACCGTCTTGTCCATGTAGTTGGCAATGCGCGACCAATAGCTCTGATTGGTCACGTCCACGCGCGCCACGCCAATCTCTGTGATCCAGATCGGCTTATCGGGAAAGGCATCGGTGAATTGGCGCATCAGCGCATCGAGCGAGCCTGTGTAGTTCGGAAACGGCGCTACGTTTGGGAACGGCGGAATGTGTCCGTAAGGATGCACAGCGACGCCATCTACAGGCAAACTGCCATCGAGCGCGCGGCGCACGGCGCGCAGGTAAGCGATGCCGCTCGCGGCGCCGCTCGCCAAGCCGCCACTGATGACCAGCGCAGATGGATCGGCTTGATGGATCGCCTTGCTCGCCAATGCGAGCAGCGTCGCGTAATCTTCAGGCTTGATGTAATGCGAAGTTGGCGCGCCATCTAGGTCGCCTTCATTCCAAATCTGGTACGCCGCCACTTGTCCGCGGTAGCGCGCTGCAATTTGTCCCGCGCGGATGGCGAAGTCGCGTGCGTAGCGCGCCCAGTCGCCGTTCACCCAAGGCAGGTTGCCTAAAAAGGTATCTTGCAGCAGGATGAGCAGGATGCGCGTGCCGCTCTGACTGTAAGCGCGGATGATTGGATCGTAGAAGGCGAAGGCGCGCTCAGG
>DAOTWB010000058.1:0-14104 GCA_034436235.1 Anaerolineae bacterium | reverse complement strand
AGCACAGCCGAGCAGCATTTGCAGCTGCCCAATGCATCGCAGGTCTTCTTTGAGGCGGAAATTTATGTAGACCTGCGCAACATTCGCGAGCATCCTGACGTGCCGCAAACAGGCGCAGACTTTCGGCTGAGCGTCCGCGAAGGACGCCGCATCCAGACGCTCTACGAAGGCAGCTTCGACGTGAACGTAGAGCGCGCGCCAATTCCTATCCGCGTCGATCTGAGCGCTTGGCGCGGCAGAGCGGTCGTTTTGGTCTACGAGACGCTCGTCCGCCAAGAGAACGCGAGCTACGCTTGGGCGATGTGGCGTAATCCGCGCTTGGTGACGCAATGATCGATCATCTGCGTGCGTGCTGAAAATCGCGCCAGGCCGCGCCGTAAAAAGCGAGATAATCGCGCACGTGCGCACGCCAATAAGCCGCCTCATGGCGACCTTCAGGATAGACTACGTATTGATGCGCCACGCCGCGCGCGCTCAAACGCCTGCTGAGCAGCGCGATATTCGGCGCAGCGTAATCGTCGCGCCCATGATCGAGCCAGATGTAGAGCGTGTCTAGGTCGGGCGCGCGCTGCGCCAACACGAGCGGATTCGCCGCTGGCGCGTGACTCAGGCTGAAAAAGGCGCTGTGTCCGCCGACCGCGCTGAAGACGCCTGGATACAGAAACGCCAGATGAAATGCCCAGAAGCCGCCGCGCGAGATGCCGCCGATGGCGCGTGTGGCGCGCTGCCCATCGGCGCGGAAAGTCGGCTCGACCGTTGGCAGCAGCTCTTTGAGCAAGACGTTCGCAAAGCTGCGCGCGCCGAACTCATTCAAGTTGGCGAGGTCGCCGCCGAACGGCAGCACGACCAACATCGGCGGCAGTGTGCCATCGCGAATGCCTGCGTCAAGCGCCTCAGCCAGACCGAGCTTGAGCCAATAGTCCGTGCCTGTCGCATCTGAGCCGTGCAGTAAGTACAGGATCGGATAACGCCAGTTGGCGCGCTCAGGCGCGGCGAAGCACGGCGGCGTGTAGAGCGCATAGCGCAGGCGCTGACCTGCCAATTGGCTTTGGAAAGCGTATTCGGTCACTTCGCCATGGAGCGCTGCGCACGCGACGTCTTGCGCCTGCGCAGGCAACGCGCACAAGAGCAGAATCATCAATAGACGACGCATGAAGTAGCTCTTTCTGCATAAAAAGTCAGGGCAGCGCTTGCACGCCGCCCTGAACTGATGGTGAGCTGAGCGCTAGGCGCTCACAACGTCACTGGCGCGGCACGAAGGTCGGCGCAGCCTCAGGTCCGCTCGGCGGCAGCGGCTGCGGCGGGAACCAACGTCCTGCCAGACCGAAATCGCCCGGGATGCCGTACACGACCGGCAGTGTGTAGTGACCGCCACCTGTTGCCGTCGTATCAGGCATCCGCAGTAAGAACATGCCCATTGAAGGACGATAGACGCCGAGATCGGTCAGCCCGTTGCCGTCCCAGTCACCTGCCACAGGCTGATCGGTCGAAGCGCCGAAGACCACTTCCTCATCGGCGAAGAACGAACCATTGCCTACGTTGTAGAGCAGGTAGAACGTGTTGTTGGACGGACGGAAGACGCCTGGCGCATCTGAGCCGCTGCTGTTCCAATCGCCTGCGAACGGAATATCGCCCGGGATGCCGAAGACCATGTAGAAATCGGCGAAGCCTGTGCTGTTATCGTTGCGCAGCAGCAGCTGACCTGTGGATTGGCGGTAGACACCGAGCGAGTCAATGCCGTCGCCGTCCCAGTCACCTGCGATTGGATAGTCGCCGCCGATGCCGAACACATATGTGATGAACGGTCCTGAGCCATCGAGGTTGTTGCTGAGCGAGACCAAGCCATTGGACGGATCGTAGTAGCCGGGCGTATCCGTGCCATCGCCATTCCAGTCGCCAACAACTGGGATGACCGCTGAGGACGGACCGATCAAGCCGACGTAGTTGGCAGGTCCGCTGGTCAGGCTGGTGCGGAAGAAGGTATTCTGGTTGCTGGGACGCCACACGCCGATCGTATCGCCTGTGAGCGGATTGGGCAAGCCCGGCCCGCTGACGTTGACCACTTGCGTGCGCCCAAAGCCGCTGCGATTGTGGTAGTACAGCAGCAGGATGCGCGCAGGACCGCTGCCCGGCACGTAATTGGCGAGATTGTAATCCACTGGGATAGCCTCAGATGGACGTGCGAAGTACCACGGCACGCCGATGTACGGACCGCCGGCGCTGGCGCCTGTGAAGTCGAAGATGTCTGCCGTCGGATTGTAGGTCATGACAGGCGTGACATCAATCACTCCGAAATGCTCGTAGCTGAAGGCGACCACGTAGAAGTTGAAGGGCTGCCCTGGCGTCAGCTTCAAGCCGCCGCCGCCGAACGGACTGGTGCCTGCGCCACCTGCCGAGACGCCTAGCACATAAGTGTTGTTTAAGAACTTATAGGTCTGCACTGGTCCGAGCGGATCGGCGAACTGGATCGGATTCAGGAAGTCCTGAATGCCGACAGGCGTTGTGCCAATGCTGCCAGCGCCGCTTGCTACTATGAGATTTGAGCCGTAGAAATCTACCTGCACGCCGCCTGAGCTGAAGCGCGCGTTGAAGAGGATGTAGTCATCAATGTTATCGCGATTCACGTCAATGTAAATTGCGTACTCCACTTCCTTCGGCGTAGTCACGTTGCTCCACGGCACAATCGCAAAGTAGATTTGCGTTGTGTTCAGGTTGCCGCTGCGCGCGCCGTAGTCGCTCGTCACGCCAACATAGCGGATATCAGCGTGATTCTCAGTCGGTCCGTACACATTCGGCTCGTTCGGACTCTGGTAGAGCAGACGGAACGGCGAGACCATCGCCTCAGCGTTGAATTCCAAGCCGGGACCGCTCAGCGGACCTGTGGAGAAGGTTGTGCCGCTCTGCGCCAGATTGAACGTGCCGCTCGTCGTCGTCAGTTCCAAGTGACTCGTGGTCGCTTTCATCTCTGAGACAGGACGCACCACAGCGTGATACGGCACGCGCAGCACTGGGCCGCTGGTAGGCGTCAGCAGGATGTTGCCGTTCACCTCTGGCAGCCACTCGCGGCGCACACCGCCTTGCACAGTCGGTGTGGACGGATCGCGATTGAGCGAGCCATTGGTGACAGGATTGGCAGTGATGGTCACAGTGACCGTCGCGGTACCTGCCACTGGCACCACAATGTTGCTGGGCGAGGCAGTGACCGTCGTGCCGTTTTGGTTCACGATGTTCTGCACTGAGACGGCGTAGCTGACAGGCGTGGTGCCCATGTTCTTGACCGTGATCGTGCGCGAGAACGTGCCGCTGCCGACCACTTCCAGCAAGCCGAACGAGACGCTCACGCGCTCAGGCGCTGCCGAGTCATAGGCGATCACAGAGGCTTGTTGCGCTGCTGAGAGATTCGCCCGTCCGCTGCCTGCACGTCCGACTCCGAAGATATCGGGCAGCACGCCCGGCTGGACGAAGACGTTAGCGTCCGCCGTGTTCATGATCGACGCCTTGATCTGAGCAGGCGTCCACGTAGGACGCAGCTGGCGTAGCACGGCTGCCATGCCTGCGATCATCGGCGCTGACATTGACGTGCCGCTGTAGCGTGCGCTCTGATTGTAAAGCGGTCCGGGCAACGCAGGGCCAACCGAAGAGAGGATGTTCGTGCCAGGCGCCGCCACATCAGGCTTCAGCACCAGTGGGCTGATGTTGGTGGCGCGGCGCGGTCCGCGCGATGAGCTGGTGTTCAAGCCGTCTTGTGTGTTGAGCGAGATCGTGCCGTTGAGCGGGCTGAGCGTGCGGAAAGCTGCGCAGGACGAGCCTTCCAACATGATGGACGGAATGGTGATGGTTGGATCGGAGCCGCCCATCGGACCGGCAGGACCGGTCACTGAGCAGACGATGACCGCAATCGCGCCTGAGGCTTGCGCGCGCCTCACTTTTTCCACAAACGGACAGCTGCCGCGATTCACGAGCGCGATGTTGCCGTTGATCGCCGCCGCGTTGGTCAGCGGACCAGTGCCGCACGCCAAGACGGGCTCTGCTTCCACGATGTTACCTGTGATGGGCGACGTGATGGGCGGACCGAACGCCGCGCCAAAGCCTGCGTGAAACTGCGTGGTGGGCGTGTTCAACGTGAACAGCGGCGTGAACATGCTGGTGTTCGCCACGCTGATGGCTGAGGACGCCGCAGCAGGGCTGCCCGTCACAAAGAAGCTATCGCCGCCGTTGCCTGCCGAAGCCACTACCACTACGCCTGCGGCGGTCGCATTGTTGATCGCCGTCTCATAGATACCTAAGCCGCTGCCATAACTCGCGCCGAGCGACATGTTGATCACATCGAGGCGATCAGCCGGCGAGAAATCCTGATCAGGGTCAACAGCGCGGTCAATGGCAGCTACCACATTGGTGGTCGCCGTTGAGCCATAGCAGCCGAAGACGCGGTAGATGTACAGCTGTGCTAACGGCGCGATGCCCGGCCCGATCCGCATGGTGCCCAGCGGCGTGGTTGTACCGTACGGACCGAGATACGTTGAGCCATCGGACGCGACGCCGTAGCCTGCCAACGAGCCTGCCACGTGCGTGCCGTGATGAATAGGCGTAGTCTCGCCGCCAAAGCCTGTGGGATAGCCAGGGCTGGGCCAGCAGGTCAGCGGATCGGGATCGGGCGCAGGCACGGAGAGCGGATTGCGCGCATCATACAGGTCACCTACGAAGTCGTAGCCGCCGACGACCTTCGAAGCCAGCGGTCCGCTAAAACTGCCCCACGTGGCTGAAGGCGTGCCGCCGAAGTGCGCATGACGATAGTCCAGACCATCGTCAATCACGCCAACGCGGATGCCAGCGCCTGTCAAGCCGGACTGCCAGACCGGCGGCGCGGAGATGCGCTGCGCAGCGTCGGCATTGGCGCGCTCCACAATGCTATCGGGATACAAATTCTTGACGCCAGGCACGCGGCGCAGCGCGTTGACTTCTTCAGCGTCCACTTCCACCACGATGGCGTTCACGGCAGCGCGCAGCGTGTTCAGCACGCGCACATTGCCGGGCAAGCTCGCCATGAAATTGACCGCGAAGGTTTGCTCAGCCTCGATGGCAGCGTTCAGGTTGGTAGCCACTGCATCCACTGAAACGCCGCCTGCCATCAGGCTGAAAGCGAGCGCCGTCGGCGGCTGGCTCATTTCCACGATGATGCGCGTGCGTCCGTGCGCATTCACCCACAGATCGTCCGCCGTCAGCTCGGGCAGCGCGCTGCTGTAGTCGGGCGCGGCGCCGGGACGCTTTGTGTTGCCGCCATCTTGCGCCCGCACAGGCGCGCTCGCGTTCAGCGAGAGCAAGCCTGCCAGCAGCGCGGCAATCAGACCGAAGATAATGGCTCTGCGCGAAAAAACGCTCATACGATTACCTCTCTGCAATTTTAAGGTCTCCCTCGCTCAACAGTTGGATCGGGATGCACAGCTTTGACGCCGCGCAAGGCACTGATCAGAGGAATTTTCTCAGCGCTCACTGCTAATGAGACGCTGTTGACAGTCATCTGCGCGCGCCCTGTCACCACTGCGCCAATGCGTGCGTCGGTCACTTGTGCAATGAAGAGCGCTTGCTCCAAGGCAATTCGAATCTGCCCGACGCGCAACGCCAGCTCGCGCTGCAGCGCAGGTGCAGCGGCGACTCTGCTGTGGACGACTGAGAGCGGCGGCGCGCTCAACTCGACGATGATCCGTCGTATGCGCTGCGCACTTTGTGGCGCTTCGGGAGTCTCTAAACCTTGTGCTGAGCGCTGCGGCGCCGCTGTGATGAGGCTCAAAAGCGCCAGCAGGCTCAGTCCACAGGCAGCTAGCTGAACAAAATTTCTGTACATCGCGTCCATTTGTTAAACGATTGGAACGTATTTTAACTTACTTTATCTCAATCCGCGTACTGAACGCGCTCAAGCTGCTCTTGATTTGTGCAGTTGCACAAATTGGATGTCGTTTCACAAATGTGCGCACGGGAACGTTTGCGCACGCCTTTGCGTCACATATACGGATGACATGCTCCGAAAGAGGTGCTTTTATGTGGTCACGTAAACTATCTCTTGCCGTCTTCGCCTTGCTGTTGGCAGGCTTGCTCGTCCTGCTAGGCTTGATGACGACTCGCGCGCAGCTCAGCGCAGGCGTCTTTTTGCAAGCGCATCGCGTCTCGGTCAATATCCGCGATCAGTTGGCAGTCACGGCTGTGCAGCAAGTTTTCGTGAACAGCACAAGCGCGCCTGCCGAAGGCGTCTATTTGTTCCCGTTGCCCGAAGATGCCGCTGTCAGCGACCTTGTGCTATACCTCGATGGACAACCGATCAAAGGTCAGTTGTTGGATGCCGACCAAGCGCGCCAAATCTACGAGCGCATCGTGCGACAGCGCCGCGATCCTGTGCTGCTGCAATACATCGGCAGGCGCGCTGTGCAGCTGAACATCTTCCCGATTCCGCCGCGCAGCGAGCGCAAGGTTGAGATCACGTACAGTCACCTGCTGCGCGCTGAGGACGGCACGCTGCGCTACACCTATCCGCTCAAGACCGATTATGTGAGCGCCTTGCCCGTCCGTGAAGTCTCTGTGACGCTGACGGCAGAGTCTAGCGCGCCGATCGGCGCGTTGTACAGTCCTAACGCGCAGGTCATGCTCACGCGCCTTGATGAGCGACGTTTCCGCGCCAGCTTGGAGCTGAGCGACTTCCGCGCGCGCGATGATTTCAGCGTCTTCTACAGCTATCACGATGCAGAGATCGCCGCCGCGCTGCTCACCTACCGCGCCAGTGCGCTTGAAGACGGCTTCTTCATGTTGGCGCTGACGCCGCCGTTGCGCGTCGAGACGGCGCGCAGCATCCCGAAAGACGTGCTGATCGTGCTGGATCAGAGTGGCAGCATGGCAGGCGAGAAGTGGCGGCAAGCGCGCGCGGCGGCGCGCTTTGTGCTCAGCGCGCTGATGCCGCAAGATCGCTTCAATGTGATCGCTTTCAGCAGCGGCTATCGCATTTACGGACGCACTTTACAGCCTGCTAGTGAAGCGCAGCGCGCCGCCGCTTGGATCGACGGTCTGGAAGCCATTGGCGCGACGGATATCAACGCGGCGCTGCAAGCGGCGCTCTCACAAGTTGAGCCTGAGCGCAGCGCCGTCATCTTGTTCCTGACCGACGGCTTGCCGACGGAAGGCGTCACCAATCCTGACGCGATCATCGCCAATTTCAGCGCGGCGGCGGCGCAGCGCGACGTGCGCCTGTTCGCCTTTGGCGTCGGCTACGATGTGGATACCGTGCTGCTGGATACGCTCTCAAGCGCGCACGGCGGCACCAGCACTTATGTGCAGCCGAACGAGAATATCGAGGCTGCTGTGAGCGCGCTCTACAGCAAGATCAGCGCGCCAATTCTCGCCAAGCCGACGTTGGAGCTAGACGGCGACCTGATCCTCGAAGATACCTATCCAAGCCTGCCGCTGCCTGATCTGTTCGCAGGCACACAGCTGATCGTGACAGGGCGCTATCGTGGCGCAGGCACAGTCGCGCTGACCTTGCGCGGCACGGTGGACGGCGCGCCGCGCCGCTTCACATACAGCGGGCTGCGCTTTCCGGCGAATGCAGGCGGCGAGGCGTTCGTGGCGCGCCTATGGGCGACGCGCAAGATAGGCGCGCTGCTGAATGCGATTCGGCTGCGCGGCGAGAATAAAGAGTTAGTGGAGAGCGTGCGTCTGCTCAGCGTGCGCTACGGCATCATCACGCCGTACACTTCCTTCCTGATCCAAGAAGACGAGCGCATCGGCGAGCCGCCGCTTGTCACGCCTGTCGTGCCGCCGCCTATTGTGCCGCTCCAGCCGCCTGCAGGCGAGACGGGCGGCATCGATCGCGATCGGCGCAGCGGCGCGCCTGCCGTAGCAACTGCCTCAGCGCTCTCGCAAATGGGCGCGGCGGAAGCCGCCCTGCCTGCGCCAACTGCCGCTGCGCGCTCAGACGCGCCAAGCCGCGAGCTGATCGTGACCGTGCGCGATCGCACTTTCATCTGGCGCAACGGACTGTGGATCGATACGCGCTACACCTCAGCCGAGCTGCCGCGCCGCGTTGTGCCATTCCTGAGCGATGAGTACTTCGCGCTGCTGGCGCAATATCCTGAATTGCGCGAGTACTTCGCGCTCGGCATTCGCGTCTTGGTCGTGCTGGACGGCATCGCCTATGAAGTGGTCGACTCTGCCAACTGAGGAAAACTGATCAGATCGGCGCTGCGCAAATGCCTGTACAATTGCTAGTATCTAACCAAGATATCTTGAGTGAGAGAACGCCATGTCAAACGCTTTGCGCAGCGCGCTTTTCGCAAGTGTACTGCTCGCCTTGTTCGGCAGCTTGCTGCTGTTTGCCGCGCCGAACGCCGCTCAATCGCAGGTGAAGACTGCCACGCCGACCAGCTTGAGCGTCCCGACGCTCGCCTTAGGCGCCAGCGCCACACCTACGCGACCGCGCTCCGCGCTCGCCTCGCCTACGCCGAGCATCCCTGAGCCACTGCTGACCTTGACCGCTTTCAACGCCATGATCCTAGGCACCTTTGAGAGCCGTCCGACTGCCACGCCCGGCATCTCTGAGATCACCTTGAACGGCAAGCCGCATTACATTCGCTTCACTGCCACATGGTGCCAACCGTGCCGTCAGATGCGCCCTGCTGTGCAAGCGATGATTGACAAGTACAGCGCGCAGGTCAATTTTTGGGATGTGGACGTGGATAACAGTGCCTCACGGCGCTTGATCCAGCGCTACAACGTGGAATTCATCCCTTATACCGTCCTGCTCGATTCGCGCGGCAGAACGTTCCGCATCCTCGAAGGCTTGCGGACGCGCCAAGAGCTTGATCGCGCTATCCAAGCCTTGCTGGCGAACGAGTGATGCTCACGCGCCGCCAATTTCTACGGCACAGCGCCTTCGCCGCGCTGCTCGGCATTGCGCACAGCCAAATGACCGCGATGTCGTTCGCGGCGTTGGCGCACGGCACAACCTTCGGCGTGCCGCCTGAGAGCGAGCTGCTCGGTCGTCTGTTCAAGGCGACCGATGTGCGCGCAGCGCCGCGCGCAAGCGCTGAGGTCGTCAAACAGCTGCCCGCCGATCACATACAACCGATCTGCGCCGTCAGCGACGACGGCTGGTGGTATCGCATCGCCGAAGGCTATCTGCCGCGCGAAGCCATGCAGCCGATCCTGCCCTATGTGCGTCCGCCTGAGCCGACCGCGCTGCACACAGGCTATTACGAAGTGATCGCGCCTAGTACAACGTTGCGCGCCGCTTGCACGCCTTACGCCGCCATCTACGGCGCGTATCCTTTCGGCACAGTCGTCTATGTGCGCGATTGGCTGACGGACGATCGCGGACAAGTTTGGTATGCGTTCACTTCGACCGCCAAAGGCAATGGCACGCTCAGCTGGACGAGCGCGCTGAGCTTACAGCGCTGGCTGCCACAACCTTCGCTGCTCCGTCAGCCGACTGTGTGGCTGGATTGCGCGCAACAGACGCTCAGCTTGTACGACGGCGAGCAGTTTCTTGGCAAGACGGCTATTCATGCGCCTTGGCTGCCGCCAGACCAAGCTGTGCTGCAGCCTAGCGCGCCAAGCGCACACACTGCCGATCTGCTCCTGCCTCGCCCTTGGCACATGCTGCTCCATCGGCAACACGGCGCGCCTGTGCCGCTCTATGGCGCCAACTGGCACAATCGCTTCGGCAGACACAACGCGCAGCGCGCTATCGAGCTGCCCGTGTTGGCTGCTCGACAGCTCTATCAGCTGCTGTGCGGCGCAGCCGTCTCTCAGATACCTGTGCTGATCGCTTAGGCGACCTGCGCGCGCAGCAGCGACCAAACCTTGCCGAACAGCGCGCCGTATTGCGGATCACTGCGCAGCGCGACCGCCTCGCGCGGACGCGGCAACAGCACGCGCTCGTCGCTCAGAATGCGTCCTGGACGCGCTGACATGACCAGCAGCCGATCCGCCAGAGTCAGCGCTTCATCAATGCTGTGCGTGACAAATAAGACCGTGCTGCCGCTCGCCTGCCACAGCTCGAGCAGCGTATCCTGCAAGATCAGCCGAGTCTGTGCGTCAAGCGCGCCGAACGGCTCGTCCATCAGCAATATCTCAGCGTTGTAGGCAAAGGCGCGCGCCAAGCCGACGCGCTGCTGCATGCCGCCTGAGAGTTGGTGCGGATAAGCCTCAGCGAAGCGCTCCAGCTTCACGCGCGCAATCCACTCGCGCGCGATCGCGATCTGCTGCGCATACGGCAGACCGCGCGTGCGCAAGCCATAGCTGACGTTCTCCAACACGGTCAGCCATGGGAAGACTGCCGCGCCTTGAAAGACCATCGCTGTGGCAGGTCGTTTTTCGTCGCTGCGCTCCACGTGCAGCTTGCCGCTGCTGATCGGCTGTAAGCCTGCGATGGCACGCAGAAGGCTCGTCTTGCCGCAACCGCTCGGTCCGACCAAACAGACGAATTCGCTTTCCGTCACGCTGAAGGTCACGTCTTGCACGGCGGTCACTTCGCCAACTCCGCCGCGATCGGCGTAGCGAATGGTCACTTGTTCAGCCACGATTTTGCTCATCGCACAACGCTCCGCTCAGCCGGGCATGAAGCGCACGCCATAATGCCGACTGCTGTAATCGTACATCAGGTCGGCGTACGCCTTCGGATCGGGAAAGCCGCGATAGGCATCTTTGATCTGCGAGAGCTGAATCATGAACGTGATGCCACCAAAACTGATTTTGCCGTAGAGCGACCAGCGCTCAAGGCGCTCGAGCAGCGTGAAATCGCTGGTGAAGGCAGGGAAATTGGCGCGCAAGTGCTGATAGGCTGCTTCCAGATCGTCCACCACAAAGCCGATGTGATGAATGCGGCTTGGCACGCCGTCGCTGAGCGGTTTGCCTGCCTCAGCTTCGAACAGGAAGAGCGCGTTGTTGCCGTTCGGCGCGCTCAGCACAGCCAGATGCTCGTCGTCGCGCATGACGACCATGCCCAAGCCGCGCGTGAAGAAATCCACTGCCGCGCGCCGATCCGCCATGCTCAGCGCCAAGTGATCGAAGCCGACATTGCGCCATGCGCGCGGCGCGCCGCTCGGCTCGGGCAAGGCGCGCGCCGCGATGTGCAGCACTGCCGCGCCGCATTGATCGTGAATCTCGCCGCAGAACATATCGGGATAGATCAGGTCGCCGCTGTGCGGCTGCGTGATGCTGATGCGCTTGTTCTTCAGGAAGCCGTGCGGCAGCAGCTTTTCCATCGCCTCATGGACAATGGCAAGGCGCGGCATGTCGCCGCTGAAAAGGCTGCCATCTTCCAGCTGAAAAGTGACTGTGATCGTCTCGTTCATAGGCTCTGTGTCTCACGTGCGATAAATGCGTCCAGCGCGGCGCGCCAATCGCGCAGCGCAATGCCGATCAGCGCAGCAAAAGTATTCTGCAAGGCTGAGTAAGTCGGCGGACGCGACGGACGGTTGAATTGCGCTTTGACAATTGGCGCGATTGGATATTCCGCCATGCCGTAGGCGTCCAAGATGGCGCGCGCGAAAGCGTAGCGCGAGACCGCGCCTTGATTGGTCAGGTGATACGTGCCGTAGCGCTCAGTGCTGATCAAGGCGAGGATGCCTTCCGCTAGGTCTTCGGCGTACGTTGGACAAGCCACTTCATCGGTCACCACTGAGAGCGGCTTGCCTTCGCGCGCTAGGCTGACGATGCGCTGCAAAAAGTTGCGTCCGTTATGCGCGAATATCCAAGACGTGCGCACGATGTAGTGCCTCGGCACGAGCTGGCGCACGATCTGCTCGCCGACGTATTTGCTGTAGCCGTAAGGATTGGCAGGCTGCGGCGGATCGTATTCGCCGTATGGCGCGCCGCGCTCGCCGTCGAAAACTTCGTTGGTGCTGATGTAACACAGCGCCGCGCCGATCCGTTGGCAGGCGAGCGCGACGTTCTGCGTGCCGAAGGCGTTCACGCGCAACGCTTCAGATGGCTGTTGCGCGCAACGATCCACGTTGGTGAGCGCCGCGCAATGGATTACGACTTGCGGCGCTGCGGCGTTGATGTGCTGTGCCACAGCGTGTCCATCGGTCACGTCCAGCTGGTCATGCGCGACGCCGTGCGCTTCAGGCAAGCGCGCCGTGAGCGCTTGTCCAACGCCGCCGCTCGCGCCTGTGATCAGAACGCGCATGGATGCAAGTCCACTTCCGTTTGTGCGTATTCTAAACGCTTAGATTGTAGCACGCTCTGCTGAAATGCGCTCCACAAAAACGAGGTCGGCTTGTGACCGACCTCTGCAGATGTACGGCTCAGAATTGACCGAGCAGCACAGGGCGAATGCGCTCCAGCGCCCAGTCAATCTCTTCGCGCTGAATGACCAGCGGCGGCGCAAAGCGCACGGTGTGAACGTGCGTCTCCTTCGATAGCACGCCGCGCTCGCGCAGCGCCTCGACAAAGCGGCGCGCGCCGCCCGCCTCAGGCTTCATCTCCACGCCGATCAGCAAGCCGCGTCCGCGCACTTCTTTGATCAAAGGACTGTTGATCTCTTCCAGCTGCTCTTTGAAGTACGCGCCCATGCGCGCCGCGTTTTCGGGCAGGTTCTCTTCCACGATCACGGCGAGCGCTGCGCGCGCCACAGCCGCCGCCAGTGGATTGCCGCCGAAAGTGCTGCCGTGATCGCCGGGCTGGAAGACGCCCATGATCGGATCGTCCGCCAGAATGGCTGAGACAGGATAGAAGCCGCCTGAGAGCGCCTTGCCCAAGATCAGGATATCGCCGCGCACGCCTTCGTAATCCTGCACGAAGAGCTTGCCGCTGCGCCCAAGCCCTGTCTGAATCTCATCGTTGATGAGCAGCACGTTGTGACGCTTGCAAATCTCGGCGACACGCCGCAAGTAGCCTTCAGGCGGCACGATCACGCCGTTCTCGCCTTGAATCGGCTCAACCAGGAAGGCGACCGTGTTCGGCGTGATGGCTGCTTCGAGCGCCTCGGCATCGCCATACGGCACGCTGATGAAGCCGGGTGTCAGCGGACCGAAGCCTTCTTTATATTGCGGCTCGCTGCTGAAGCTGATGATCGTGGTGGTGCGCCCGTGAAAGTTGCCTTCGCAGACGATGATCTCCTGCGCGCCATCTGGCACGCCCTTGACTTTATAGCCCCACTTGCGCGCCAACTTGATAGCCGTCTCGACCGCCTCAGCGCCGCTATTCATGGGCAGCACGCGCTGATAGCCCGTCAGCTCGCACAGCGCCTTGTAGAACGGACCGAGCTGATCGTTGCGAAAGGCGCGCGCCGTCAGCGTTACGCGATGCGCCTGCTCGATCATCGCTTGGAGAATTCTGGGATGCGCGTGACCTTGATTGACGGCTGAGTACGCGCTCAGGCAATCAAGGTAGCGCCTGCCTTCCACATCGGTCACCCAGACGCCTTTCGCCTCGTGAATAACCACGTCAATCGGATGATAATTGTGCGCGCCATAGCGCTCTTCAAGATCAATGAAGTATTCGGCAGTGTGTTCAAGTAAACGCTCGTCCATAGCTCCACCTTATCTTTCACCTGCTGCGATTATATATAAAATATACCACAAAGTTGCGCTCAGATTGAGCGTCATTTGCGCGCCGTGCGCTTGGCAATTGTTATACGTTTGTAAAGTCGTGCGGACAAGCTGTATTGTACATTGAGATCGTGCGTGAAAATTCTTGTTGCTCAAGGGAGTGTTTATTGTATGGACGCGAAAACTGAGCCTTCAGCGCCTGTCCGTTATGTGGCTTTCGATCCCAACACAGAGATCATTGGCGCCATGTTGCAAGGCACGGTCTACTCGATGGAACGCGAGACTCTCTTGCCGCTCTTGCGCAAGCATGGCTTTGAAGAGATCGAGCTTGATAAGTGGTATCCGTTGCAGCCTGTGCTGGACTTGTTCACGGACATCGTCAACGACACAGGCGGCATGTTCAACATGGTCGCTATCGGCATGAAAGCGGGTGAAATCTTCGAGTTTCCGCCTGAGCTGACTTCATTTGAGCAAGTGCTTGAGCTGGCGGATACGCTGAACCGCACTGCTTACCGCAACGGCGATCCCGGCACGATCCGCGCGGAGAGACTAGGCGAACGGCACTATCG
>DAOTWB010000057.1:0-4555 GCA_034436235.1 Anaerolineae bacterium | reverse complement strand
GCGCTGGCATGGACGGCGCTCAATTTCACCTATCTGTTCACGCAGCAGCCTGCCGTACATCGTCGTCTGTTTGGCGCGTACCGAGTCGGTTGGCTGGCGCGCAACGCTGCACCATTTTTGCTGGTCAATGCGCTGATCTTCGGCGCGCTGCAGGCGCTGTACAGCGCGTCATTCAGCGGCGACGCGCTGGCGAGCCTGCTCTTTGTGGCGACGGCGCTGCTGCTCAGCTTTGCCGCGTGCGCAGCGCTGCTGGACTCAGACTTGCGGCAGATCGGCTTGCGCTCGTTGCAACGCGCCGTGCTGAGCGCGCAGAGGAGACCGTCATGAGCGTCTTGTGTCCATATTGCGGCAATGCTGCGCCGTTCCTATTCCACGCGCAGGATGAAAATCGCCGCAGCACGCCTGAGACTTTCGCTTATTATCGTTGCGCCAGCTGCGGACTGATCTTCCTGCATCCGCTGCCCGCCGATTTGAGCGCCTATTACGTCGGTAACTATCACGCGCAGCCTGCCACACCAGCTGAGCGCGCTTTTCACGGACGGCTTGAGGCGATCAAGCTCGCCTATGTGCAGCGCTACGCGCACGGCAAGACGCTTTTGGAGATCGGACCGTCCTACGGCGCGTTTTTACGCCTCGCCAAGCAGGCAGGCTTTCTGCCGCAAGCCATTGAGCTGGACGCGGAATGCGCGCGTGCGCTCAACGCAGCCGATATTCCAACTGTGCAGAGCGCAGCGCCTGCGCAGGCGCTCAAAACGCTAGGACAGTACGATGTGATCGGCATGTGGCACGTGATCGAACATCTGCCTGCCGCATGGGACGTGCTGGCTGAGGCGGCGAGACATCTGACGCCTGACGGCATCCTGATCGTCGCCGCGCCTAATCCGCAAGCGCTGACCTTCAAGCTGTTCAAGGCGCGCTGGAGCTACCTTGACGCGCCGCGCCATGTTCATCTACTGCCTATCGCGCTCATCGAGCGCATCGCACGCCAGAGCGGCTTAACGCCGACCTTGCGCAGCACCAACAACGCTGAAGCGCGCTGGCACAACTACGCGGCATGGCGCAGCAGCTTGATCAACTTGATCGGCGCGCAGCGCGTCCGAGCGGCGCTCGGCTTGCCGCGCAGCGTTGAGCAGCCGCGCTCGCTCAGCTCGCGTTTGAAGGCGCGCCTGTTTCGCCTCGCTTTGAGCGCGTTGATCGCGGCAGCCGCGCCTCTCGAGCTGACAGGCGCGCGCGGCAGCGCCTACACACTCATCTTCAGGAAACCTGCATGAATGCGCCTGAGTTCACTATTGTAATTCCGACGCGGAATGGCGAGCGCTACCTCGGCGCGACCATCGAGAGCGTTCTGGCGCAGCACTATCCGCATTGGCGGCTGCACATCCTTGAGAGCGGCTCGACCGATGGCACTATCGCGCTCGTGCAGCGCTATCTGAGCGATCCGCGCATTGCGTTGCACAGCACGCCCGCCGATCAGCCGCCTTTGGATATCATCGGCAATTGGGCGCGCATTTTGCAGCTCGATCTGAGCGAGTATTTGACCATTCTCGGTCATGATGACCTGCTCAGCGCGGACTTTCTATCGGAGATCGCGGCGCTGATCGCGGCTGAGCCGAACGCCTCGCTGTGGCTGACGCATTTTTACCTGATCGATAGCGATGGCGCGCTGATCCGTCCCTGCAAAGCCTTGCCTGCGCGCTTGGACGCCGATGCGTATCTGCTAGGGCTACACATGCGCCGCCTTGAGAGCTATGCTACAGGTTACGTCATGCGCAGCGCCGATTACGTGCGGCTCGGCGGTATTCCGCCGCTGCGCAACCTGCTCTACGCCGATCTGCTCTTGTGGTATCGCCTGACCAGTTTGAGTTACCTCGCCTGCAGTCCGCGCTATGCCTTCAGCTATCGTATTCACGCGCAGAGCATGTCTTTTGCGATGCAGCTGAGCGACTGGTACACTGCCTCTGAGGAATATCTGCAAGCATTAGCGGCGAGCGCGCACTTCAAGGTTGAGGCGCATCGCAAAGCGGCATACGCTTGCATCGCATTCGCGCTGAAACGCGCTTTCTACCGCAACTTAGCGACGTTGATCGCGGAAGGCGACGCCGCGCAACGCCATGCGTTCGAGCGCGTGCGCCGTGAAATTGCAACGCGCGCCGCGCGCGCAGGCATCACAGGCTACTACGATTGGCGCAGCGCGCTCCTCAGGCTGATAGCGTACCTGCCAAGCCGCCGATTGCGCCGCGCCTTCATAACGCGCCTTATGCGTGCCAGGCGCTTGGCTCAACGCGCTCAAGCGGATCGAAGTCGCCTTCCAAGCGCAGATCGCCAGTGATGTGCTGTGCGTGCCACAGCTGGAACATCAAAAGCAGCCAAAGCGTTCGCGCTTCATTGGCAGCGCCACTCTGGTGCGCTGCGATCAAGTCGGCGACCGCTTGCGGCGCAAACAGCGCGCTTGCGGCAAGGCGCTCAGGGCTGAGGTAATGCGCCAATAGCGGCTTGAGCGCATCGCGCAGCCAGATTGAAGCGACCGCGAACGGATCGCGCTTCGGACGGTTGAGCAACGGCGGCGGCACCAGATCAGCCACTGCGTGACGCAGCACAGTCTTGTGACCGTTGTTGCGCAGCTTGTGCGCAAGCGGCACGTGCAGGGCGAAATTGACCAAGTGGTGATCGGCGAACGGCACGAAAATTGACGTCTCGAAAGCGCTGCCAATCTGATCGAGGCGCGGATTGGCGCACTCGGCGAGCCATAAGCTCAAATTGGCAAAAGCGATGCGGTCGGCGAAGTAGTGCGTGCGCGGCGCGCTCAACACTGGGCGCAAGGTCTGCGCCAGTTGAGCGTACGCGCCTTTGGCGAGCGGCTGATCGATCAGCACTTGCGGCAAGCGATCGAGCGCGATCAAGCGAGCCCAGCTCAGGTAGCGGCGCACGGCGTCGGTCTCGCGCGCTTTGCTCGCCAGACGCTTGAAGTGTGCAGGCAAGTGCGCCATGAGCGGCGTCAGGAACTGGCGGAACGCGCTCGGCACTTGCAGGTAAAGCTCAAGCAGACGGTCGGCGCGGTACAGCCGCTGACCTGCGAATAGCTCATCGCTGCCTTCGCCGCTCAGCAGAGCGCGGACGCCGTGTTCGCGCGCCAGCGCGACGGCGTAAGCCAGCAGCACGACCGACGGCTGGCTGCTCGGCTCGTCCAGCGCAGCGGCGACGTGCGACAAGGTTGCGGCGAGCCGCTCGTCATTCGGCACGGTCACAGCGTGGTGCTCAGCGCCGATCGCGCGCGCGGCGAGCGCGGCGAAGTGCGCATCGGTCTGCAGCGATTTGCCATGCACAAAGGCGTGGCGCGCCGTGAATGTGATGACCTGCTTTGCGTGCCGCGCCATCAAAGCCGCCACTGCCGCCGAGTCCACGCCGCTGCCCAGCAGCGCGCCAACTGACTCAATGCCTTGCACGCGCACTTTGACCGCTTCATCGAGCGTTTGGCGCAAGTGCTGCACTGCGTCTTCGAAGGCGATGCGACCGTTGCTGATCGTATCCATGCGCGGACGCCAAAAGCGGTCAACGCGGCAGCCGTGTTCATTGACCAGCATGTATTCAGCGGCAGCGAGCTTGCGCACGCCTTCGAAGAGCGTGTGCGGCGGCGGCACGTAGCCAAGGCTCAGATAGTAAGGCAGCGCGGCGCGATTCACAGCGCGCGGCAGCCGCTGGGCGGCGAGGATGCGCCGCGCTTGCGTAGCGAACAGAAAATCTGCGCCGCACGAGGCGTAGTAGAGTCCTTTTTCGCCCATGCGGTCGCGCGCAAGGATCAGCCACTGCGCTTGTGCGTCCCAGATAGCGAGCGCAAAGCAGCCGTGCAGTCGCTCTAGCACGTCCACGCCCCAGATCGCGTAGCCATGCGCGACGATCGCGGCAGCGTGCTTTGGCGCGTCGAGCGGCGCGCCTTGATTCTCAAGCGCACGGCATAGCGCTTCGCCATTGTAGAGCGCGCCGTGAAAAGCGACTTGCACTACATGACCATCATAATAGTCATCAGCGGCTGCGCTCAGCGCCAGCTTGCCATGCATATAAGTTGGCAGGTCGCCTGCCATGCGCCTGACCAACGCTAGATCAGCGCCGCGCGTGTTGAAGTGTCCTGCGATAACGCTCATCACACACCGAACAGACAGTACAGCTGCTTGATAGTTTCAATTCTAGCAAGCCGTATCTGCCTGATCGGATTTTTTCATGATGTGTTAAGCGTACGTTTAAGCAGAGCGCAGCGTTGGCACGCGCTGACGCACAGCGAGCGCGCCGTACTGCAAAAAGGCGCGCAACGACCATAAGCCGCCTGCTGCCCATGTTTGGCGCGTCCGAATCGCGCGTAGCAGATCGCCGAGCGTGCTGCCTGCGAAGTGCGTGCAAGCGCTGCCAATGGCGCTCAGCGTGTGTGCGTCGCTGCCGCCGCAAGCCGCTAAGTTGTAATGCACGTGATTCAGCTCAGCGACTTGCGAATTGGTCGGCACGCCTGCGAAGCTGCCATTGATGACTTCCAAGCCGTCCAGCGTGTCGCGCAATGCATCCAGCA
>DAOTWB010000056.1:0-5124 GCA_034436235.1 Anaerolineae bacterium | reverse complement strand
GCTGAGCGTGCGCGGACGCATGGTCAGCGATCCGCAGCCGTTGGTCACGGCAGGCGCGCTGGATAAGAGCGAGGTCATGCTGCGGTTGCTCGGCGTGGAAGGTCGCCGCCGTATGCCGCCTGTTGAAGGCGGACTGCCTGACCAAGACGAGCATATCCTTGCGCTATGGCGCGAGTGGATTGAACTCGCCGCTCGGCGCTGAGTTTAATAGGTTCAGAGGCGCGCTCGCGAGCGCGCCTCTGAGTTTGCCCGACGCGTGCTGATAGCAACTCCTGCTGCTGCCACTGATAGAATCCATCTGCCATCACAAGTCCGACATTGGCGCTTAAAGCAGCCTCGACATAGCATTCAAACTTTGTTATACTCTCCTACTTAATAGCCAATTCTATTCGATTCTTGAAAGGAGTGCGTGCTATGACTGAGACTTTACCGATGACACTGGGCGAATTCATCCGTCTATTACGAACCAAGCATTACGTACAACGCATGGGACATAAAAAACTTACGCAATCAGAGTTAGGTGAGCAACTTGGCTATAATCGCGGCATCATCAATCGCTGGGAAAACAACCGCCTCAAACCTAAGCCTGACGACTTGGTGAGAATTGCAGAAGTAACCTGTGCCAGCGCTGAAGATATTCATTACATGCTCGGCTTGGCAGGCTATTTGCCCAAGACGCACTTCCCAAAACGCGAAGTGACGCTGAACATCCTCTCGCGCGTCGCTGAGTGCCTCGCGCAATCGCCTTATCCTGCTTATGTGCTGGATTATCGTTTACGTTTTTGGATTGTTAACCAAGCCATGGCAGAGCTGATCGGCATCCCACTTGACATGTTGAAAAACCTAGTGCTGCCTTATCCCGTCAAAGACGGTCCGCCTGAGCCAATAGACGTCCTCAACGTCCTTTTGGATAGTCGGCTGCCTTTTCGAGCGCTCTTGGGCAACCGCGATCAGTTGATCCGCAGGCAGATCGCGCGCTTCAAGGCGGTCAATCTCTACCGCCGCCACGAGCCATTCTATCAGCAATGTTTGGCACGCCTTGAAAGACGCTTGCTGCCCGACGATTTCAGGCAGTTCATCCAGTTTTGGCGCGAAGCCAATCCATTTGAGATGCCGCGCTCTGGAAGCTGCCTGAACAGCGAGATCGCCGTTGTGCGCAACGGCGAACAGCGCTTTTACAGCCTGCACGATGAGCCGATTTTCGAATTGATCGGGCTTTTCTTCCAAGTGCGTTACGTGCCACACGACGGACTGCTCTTGCCCAGACCTGCTGAGCGCACTGAAGTGCTATGCTTGTGGGACGTGGTGGATGACTTTGCACAAGTCTTCGCCGATGAATTCTCAGGTTAGCGCGCCGTATGCCGCCCAGCGCAGAGAGCTTGCCTAAGGCTTGTTGATAAAATCTGCAACCTTTGCTAAAGTAGCAGCTCATGACGTTCTCTGAGCTATTCAATTTCCTGCCGAGACCTGTCCTGCCGAGCGAGCGCGTGCGCCAGCAGGCTGAGGCGCGTCAGGCGCGCTTGACCAAGCCGAATGGCGCGCTCGGACGCCTTGAGCAGTTAGCATGTCAATTGGCTGCGTTCACTGAGCGCTTGGCTTGGCTGCCGATGCGCCGCGCAGTTATCATCTGCGCTGCCGATCATGGCGTGGCACGGCAAGGCGTCAGCGCGTATCCACAGGCGGTCACTGCGCAAATGGTGCTGAATTTCCTGCGCGGCGGCGCAGCGGTCAACGTCTTGGCGCGCCAGATGGACGCGCGGATGTTGGTGGTAGATGCAGGCGTAGCAGCTGCGCTGCCCGAGCATCCGATGTTGTTGAGCGGCAAAATTGGGCATGGCACGGCTGATCTGAGCGTAGGCGCGGCGATGAGCGAAGTGCAAGCCGCTGAGTCGCTTCGCTTGGGCATATGCGCTTTTGAGCGGATATACACCGAAAGCGTGGACATCGTGGCGGTTGGCGAGATGGGCATCGCCAACACGACCGCAGCCAGCGCGATCATCGCAGCGCTGACGGGCGCTTCGCCTGCTGAGGTCACAGGGCGCGGCACAGGCATTGACGACGCGCGCTTGCGACACAAGATCGAGGTGATCGAGTGCGCCTTGCAGGTCAATCAGCCGCGCGGACGCGATACTTTGGCGAAGGTCGGCGGCTTTGAGATCGGCGCTATGGCGGGCGCAATGTTGGCAGCAGCGGCAGCGCGCGTGCCAATCTTGCTGGACGGCTTGATCAGCACGGCAGCGGCGCTGATCGCGGCTGAATTCGCGCCTGAAGTGCGCCATGCCTTGATCGCAGGACATCGCAGCGCTGAGCGCGGTCATCAAATTGCGCTCGACCATCTCGGTCTATCGCCGCTTTTGGATTTAGATATGCGCTTAGGCGAAGGCACAGGCGCGCTGCTCGCCTTGCCGCTCGTCGAAGCTGCCATGCGGACGCTACAGGAGATGGCGACCTTTGACGAAGCAGGTGTGAGCGAAAAAGAGCCGTCATGTTGAGCGATCTCAGGCGCGCTGTGCGCTTCTTGAGCGTGTTGCCCGTCGGCATCGGCGCGGATGAAACAGCGCGTCCGCTTGGCTATGCTTTCGCCTACTTTCCGCTGATCGGCGTCTTGTTTGGCGTCATCGGCGCGCTGCTGATGAGCTTGCCACGTTTCAGCGCCGATGTGCGCGCTTTTCTGGTGCTATTGGCGTGGAGCATTTTGAGCGGTGGCTTGCATCTCGATGGCTTCGCCGACTCATGCGACGGACTGCTGGCGACGACTTCGCCTGAGCACCGCTTGGAAATTATGAAGGATCCGCGCACAGGCGCCTGGGCAGTGATCGGCGTGGTGCTGCTGTTGCTGGGCAAGTGGCTGCTCCTGCGCGCGCTGCCGCCGCTGTGGCTGATCTTGCCACCTGTCTTCGGTCGCCTTGCGATGGTCTGGTTAGCGGCGCGCTATCCATCGGCGCGCCTGAGCGGACTCGGCGCCGCCTTCCGCGTTGGACTCGGCGCGACGCAAGTGACCGTCGCGACACTGATCGGCGCGCTGTGCCTTGCGATCAGCGCCCTTGCCGAGCCGCGCCTTGTGATCAGCGCGCTGAGCCTGCCGCTGATCGTCTTCGGCTTCGGAAACTTCGCTGCAGCGCGCCTTGGCGGCGGCTTGACCGGCGATACCTACGGCGCAGGTTGTGAATTGACGGAATGGTTATGTCTGCTGATGCTGAACGCCTTGTGAGCCGCTTCGGAACGCCCTTTCGAGTCGGCAGCACGTCTTACGTATACCCCGATGACATTTTGCCGAACGTCCAGCGCCTTGCCGCCGACGGTGACGTTGACGATATCGAGCTGATCCTGTTCGAAGTGGATGACGGCGCGACCAACTTGCCCGACCTGCGCACCATTGACGCGCTGTGCGCATTGGCAGCCCAGCACCGCCTGACCTACAGCGTGCATCTGCCGCTTGACCTGACCTTAGCCGCTAATGGCAGCGCGCAGCATCAATCGCTCGTCAAGGCAGAGCGCGTCATCCGCCTGACGCAGCCGCTCGCGCCGTCTGCTTACGTCTTTCACCTTGATGGACAAGGCGTGGAAACGCCCGCTTGGATTGACCGCGCCTTGCGCGCTCTGGAAATTGTGATCAGCTGGATCGGCGATCCGAGCTTGTTGGCAGTCGAGAATCTTGAGACATGGTCGCCACATTACCTCGATCCGATCCTCGCGCGCTTGCCGATCAGCCGCGCCACAGACATCGGTCACTTGTGGAAGACGCACGTCGATCCGCTCAGCGTGCTAGAACATTGGCTGCCGCGCACGCGCGTCATCCATCTGCACGGCATTGGTGAGCGCGATCACAAAAGCCTTGCGCTGATGCCGCCTGAGCAGATCGATCCCGTTGTCGCGGCGCTCATCGCGCAGCCGTATCGCGGCGTGCTGACCTTAGAAGTCTTCGACACGGCAGATTTTTTCAGCAGCCGCGCCGCCTTGCTGGACTCAGTGGCGAGAGCGCGCACATGAGCAACCTGATCTTGCTTTTAGGCGGCGCGCGCAGCGGCAAAAGTACGACCGCGCTGCGCATGGCAGCTGAGCGCGGCGGCAATTCCGTCTTATTCGTGGCGACTGCCACTGCCAGCGACGATGAGATGGCAGTGCGCATCGCGCAGCACCGCGCCGAGCGACCTGCCGCATGGCAGACTTTGGAAGCGCCGCGCCAGATTGGCGCCGCCCTTGCGCAGATCGCGCCGCTGCCCAGCGTGATCGTCGTGGATTGCATCACGCTGCTGGCAGCGAACGCGCTGCTCGCCTTGCCTGAAGACTGCACACAAGCGCAGGCGAACGCCGCCGTCCTCGCTGAGATCGACTCGCTCTTAGCGGTGCAGCGCGCCTGTGCCGCCACTTGGATCGTCATCAGCAACGAAGTTGGCATGGGCATTGTGCCGCCTTACCGCCTTGGCAGGCTCTACCGCGATGCGCTTGGCAGCGCCAACCAGCGCCTTGCTGCCGCCGCCGATGAAGTCCATCTGCTGATCGCAGGCTTGGCATGGCGCTTGAAGTGACCGCGCCCAGCTCAGCTGTTGCGCCGCCGCTGACGCACTTCCTCCAGTTTGCGGCGCAGCGGCTCGCGCAATTCTGGCGACGCTTGTGGGAGCAACTGCTTAAGCTTACTCTCAAGGTCCTCGTCAATCATCCTGGCAGGAAGGACTGCCAGCCAAGCGCGGAGCAGCATCCGACGGAGCTTCTCCAAGCACACCATTGGATCAACCCGCTGCAGCCACGCCGGCTGCGGCTGACCGACCGCCGCCTGCCAGTAGCTCTCGAAGTCAGCGCCGCACTCGAACTTGATAATTCTGAGAAACCTTTGACTCATCTTGTAGATGGCGTGCTGATATTGCTCGAACAGTTGCACAGCCCGCCAAGCGTCGCGCAGCGCCGTCAGCAAGCGCGTCCGGCGGTCTTCGCCCTCAAGTCCCGCCAAGTCATATAGCAGTACCGCACGGATGGCGAGGGTCTTCGCGTAATCGAGCGGGGCGTCGCGTTCCAGCTCGAGCGCGGTCGTGGAGTCGGCAAGCGCCGCCAGCAAGCGCGCCCGGCGGTCTTCGCCCTCAAGCCCCGCCAAGTCACTCAGCAGTACCGCACGGTTGTTGAGGGTCT
>DAOTWB010000055.1:0-2664 GCA_034436235.1 Anaerolineae bacterium | reverse complement strand
CAAAAGGTTACTCCATCCTGCCCGTATCTTCAAGCGCCGTCAGGCGCAGCCAGTCCACCAGCACGCCGAGCGTCCGTCCGATTGCCTCATCCTGCCCGTCCAGATCGTAGCTCAGCGCCAACTCCAGATAGCCGTCCGCAAAAGGCAACGCCTCTGCAGGCAACCTGAAAGTGTACTCCGCCAGACCGTCGGGCTGCACGGCGACCGAGTCGAGCGGCACGCCGTTAGCGTTCAAACTGAGCTGACGGACTCGCCCGAAGGCTTGCGCTGAGACTGTGATCTGATAATCGCGCCGCTCAGGGACGCGCAAGTGAAGCCATGCCGCCGTCTCTGCGCCCGTCCAGCGCGCCGTGATGCCTGCGATGTTCTCGGCGTAATGCCAGCCGCGCCCGATGAAGCGCACATCTTCTGCCGCGCCGAGATCGATCACGCCGTCGCGTGGCACGCGCTGCGGACAGCCGTCCCAATCAGGATGTGCCGCCGCGCGATAAGCGACTGCGTCGCCTTCGATCCACACAGGACACAGCAAATGGCGCACATCGCGATTGAAAAAACTGAAAAGCTCGGTCAGCGCCGCGCTCTCGCGTCCGATCAAGTCCTTATGCACGACGAAATAGCCAATCGGATAGCCGAAGACGCGCTCTTCCATCTGTCGCCGCACAAAATCTGCATCCAGCGGCACGCGCTGCCCAAGCCAACTCAACATCGGATCGCCTGTCTCGATGTAGAAGAAATTCTCAACAGGCGCGCGCGAGACAAAGCCGTTGATCATGCGCTTTTGATGCACAATGCCATACCATTGCAGCTGCGTCGCGCGCGGATCGCCTAGCAGCACCTCGCCTGTGCCAACGCCTGTCGGAATTTCCACCAACACAAGGCTGTCGTACGGCTCGCCGCGCTCCGCGCCGATTTGCGCGTAGAAGGCGTAGGCAGGCGGCACGGGCGTCAGCGGCGCTGTTTCCCACAAGCGAATTGCCCAGGCGTTAGCGAGGAAAGCGCACACGAAGACTGCCAATTGCAAGCGCGGCTTGCCTGCCACCAGCGGCGTGAAGACCTTGCCTGCGAAGACGGCGATGGCGATCACAAAAATCGGCGATAATCGCCACGGCATTCCGAACATGCCGCCTGTCAGCGCGTGCAGCAGGCGATAGGGCGTCGGCAGGCTCAGCGCGCCAAGCTGAAGCGTGCCGCCGAGCGCGATCAGGAACGGCGGAATGCCCGCCCAGAACCAAAACCAACGTCCGTCGTTTTTATGCCGCGCACGGCGCACGAAGAGCGCCGCGCACAGCGCGATCAAGGCGCTCAGCGTCACAAACGCGCCCAATGAAGGCGTGTTCCACTGCCACCACGTCTCAGCCATGCTGAACAGCCGCGCAGCGATGCCCGGTCGCTCAGCTGCCGCGCCCGGCGCCAGCGTGCCGCGAAATTCCAGCGCGTAGCGCAAATAGCCAAATTGCCACAGCAGCGCCGCTGCCACACCGACCGTCAGCGCCGCCGCGCACAGCAGACCGAGCAACTGACCGCCTGCGCGGCGCGCGCGCCACAAGCTCAGCACGCCATATGGCACGACCAAAAACGCGGCGAAGATCGGAAATTGATGGTCGCTCATCGCCAAGCCGTAGAGCGCCACGCCTTGCACAGCCGACCATATGACGATCCATAGCGCACTGCGCGCCTGCACGGCGCGCACGGTCTGGCTCCACAGCAGCAAGTGCAGCGGCAGCCAAAACCAGTTCATCAGATTGATATGTGTGTTATAGTACCAGTAGCGCGCAATCGGAAAGGTCTGCAGCGCAATGCCGCCAAGCAGAGCCAAGCTGATCGCAACGCCTTCACGCCGCAACCAAGCGAACAACAGATAGCCGTTCAAGGTGCAGGCGATGAAGATGATGACGTTGAAGGCGGTCAGCGTGCCAACCAGCGGCTCGATCAGCGCCCATAGCGGATACCAGAACGCGGCATAGGCGTGATAGCCATAGTTGGTGAGCGCAGGATAGAATACGAAGTCGTTCAAATAGGCGTTGATGCCTTCAGTCTGACTGATGTGACGCAGGAACCAGAAGTTCCAGTGATAGTTGAAGTAATCGTAGCCTGCCACATGCGTGCTGTTGTTGAAGATCAAGGCGTGTAGCACAATGAAGGCAAGCGCGCTATACGCTGTGAGCGCTAGTGCGTGCAGCCGCAGGCGTGCGGTAAAAGTCAGCATGGCGCGATCGCAAATCATCCCTTAGTTGAGTGAATTGTCTGACAACTATGCCACAAAAAAATGAGACATCAACGGCGCTTTTCGCCGCGCTAGAGCCGCGCCTGCGCAATCTGCTGCCCGCCGATCTGTACGCAGCCGCTTGGGTCGATCCTTCGCCTGCCATGCTTGAGCGCGTTTTTGAGCATCTGCGCACCTTGCAGAGCATTCTATATGACTACATGCCGCGCCAAGTTGCCGAGACGCTGCCCGAGCCAGGCGAAGTGCGTCACGCTTGGCAAGAAGGCGCGCTCATGTTCACTGACTTGGCAGGCTTCACGCCGCTGATGGAAGCCAATGCCGCTTTTGGTCGGGCAGGTTCGCGCACAGTGCTGAAAACGCTCAACGATTACTTCGGCGCGATGATCGAGATTATCGGCAAATCAGGCGGCAATCTACTGGAATTCACCGGCGATGCGATG
>DAOTWB010000054.1:0-5913 GCA_034436235.1 Anaerolineae bacterium | reverse complement strand
CAGACGCGCGCTTTCATCGGCGTGCCGCTCATCGCGTCCGATCAGACGCTCGGCGCGCTCATCGCCGCCGATTCGCAAAATGCGCAAGCCTTCACGCTCAACGATCAGCGCATCCTAGAGACTATCGGCTCGCAATTGGCGACAGCGTTGCAAAATGCGCGGCTCTTCGCGCAGGCGCGGCGCTTCACAGCTGAGCTTGAGCGCGCCGTGCAAGAGCGCACGCGCGAGCTGCAGCGCGAGCGCGACGCGCTCAACTTCCTCTACAGCCTGACCGCTGACCTGACTTCCAGCTTGAACATCGATGTGACGCTGAACCGTGCGCTGATCAAGCTGCTCGGCGCTGTGGATGCCGAGATGGGCGCCATTCTGAGCATTGACAATCTCTCGGATACGCTCGTGGTGCGCGCTCAAGTGAACATGCCTTATCGCGAAGGCGAGCGGACAGGCTACACGCAGTACGAAGGCTTGGCAGGTTGGGTGATTCAGGCGCAGCAGCCTGTTGTGGTAGGCGATGTGCAGCAAGACTACCGCTGGATACGCCTGAGCGAAGCCGATGGCGAGCCGCGCGCTGCCATCGTCGCGCTCTTGGAAGCAGGCGAGGAAATTCAAGGCGTGGTGATGCTCTTCAGCCGCACGCCGAATCATTTCACAGCTGAGCAACTGCCTTCAGTGATGGCGGCTGCCACACAGATCGCGAATGCGCTCAACAACGCCGATCTGTACGCACTGATCCGCGAGCAGGCTGATCGCCTTGGCGCGATGGTGCGCCGCGAGCAAGTGGATAGCACGAAGAATCTCGCCATTGTCGAGTCCATCGCCGATGGCGTGATGGTCGCCAATCAAGATGGCGATATCACGCAGTTCAACAGCGCTGCCGAGCGCATTCTCGGCTTGCCGCGCCAGCAAGTGATCGGCAATCACATCAGCGCGCTCTCAGGCTTGTACACAGCCGTCGGCGGACAGAATTGGCTCGAAGCAGTCCAGCAATGGACAGACGATCCGACTTCGCACCGCGCAGGCGACGAGCTGCGCGCCGAGATCACGCTGGAGAGCGGCAAAGTGGTCAGCGTGATCCTCTCGCCCGTCAAGATGGGCGATCAATTCTTAGGCACGGTCTCGGTCTTCCGCGATATCACGCGCGAGATCGAAGTGGATCGCATGAAGACCGAATTCGTGGCGACCGTCAGCCATGAGCTGCGCACGCCGATGACTTCTATCAAAGGCTACGCAGACCTGCTGCTGCTCGGCGCCGCCGGACCGCTGAACGAAGCGCAATCGCGCTATCTCAGCACGATCAAGACGAACGCCGATAAGCTCTCAATTCTCGTCAACGAACTCTTGGATATCTCGCGCATTGATCGCGGCGTGGTCAAGCTGAGCTTGCAAGCGGTCAACTTTGAAGAAGTGCTAGAGATGACCACGCGGCATCTGGCAGAGCGTATGCGCAACGAGCGCAAGCCATTGACGGTCGAGACAGAAGTCGCGCCTGACCTGCCGCTTCTGCGCGCAGACTTCGACAAATTAGCGCAGATCATGACGCACCTTGCCAACAACGCTTTCAACTACACACGCGCTAACGGCAGGATCACGATCCGCGCGCGCCCTGAAGGCAATTCGGTCGTCATCAGCGTGCAGGATACAGGCGTCGGCATTCCGCCTGAGAAGCAAGCTAGCGTCTGGGAACGCTTCTTCCGCGATGAAGATGAGCGCTTGGTGATTGAATCGTCGGGCGCAGGCTTAGGCTTGCCGATTGTGAAAGAGTACGTACGGATGCACGAAGGCGAGGTCTGGCTGGAGAGCGAAGTCGGCGTCGGCTCGACGTTCTACGTGCGCATTCCTGCTTATACTGCCGACGAAGCAAGCGAGCGAGCTTGATGAAAAACAGGACGCGCTCAGTTGAGCGCGTCCTGTCGCTTTGCAAGATCAGCGCTTGCTGATGGAGACGCCTGTCAGAGATGTTGGCACGTCCTGCGACTTGTCCTTATCGTCAGGCTTGCCGAAGCTGACGACCACCTCTTTCTCTTGACCTTTCTCGTCTTTCTTGTAGGTGATCGCCTCAACTGCCAAGCCTAGGCTCTGCAGCTCCTTGACCAGCACGTGGAAGCTGGCAGGAATGCCCGGCTCTTCGATCTCCTCGCCTTTGACGATTGCCTCATACGTCCTCGTGCGCCCTTGCACGTCGTCCGATTTGACGGTGAGCATCTCTTGCAGCGTGTAGGCAGCGCCGTACGCTTCCAGCGCCCAGACTTCCATCTCGCCGAAGCGCTGCCCGCCGAACTGCGCCTTGCCGCCGAGCGGCTGCTGCGTGACCAAGCTGTATGGTCCGGTCGAGCGCGCATGGACTTTGTCCTCGACCAAATGCGCCAATTTCAGCATGTGAATCACGCCGACCGTCACGGCACGGTCGAACGGCAGACCTGTTTTGCCGTCATAGAGCTTCTGCTTGCCGTAGATCGGCACAGGCTCGCCTGTGCGCAGCGAGATGCGATGCGCGTACTCGCGCAGTGCCTCGCCGTGCAATGTCTCAGGCGTCGGCTCGCCGCTGACGATCTGCGACCACAAGCGTAAGGTCGCTTCAACAGCGTTAGCATCGCGCCGATCGCGCTCTTCAAGGCTGCCTGCCTCTTCGGTTTGGAAGAGCAGGATATCCTCAGGATCGTAGCCTTGCTCGCGCAGCCACTCGCGCAGCACGGCGCGCCGCGCGTAGACGTATTCCGCCAACAGCTCTCTATCGTACTCAGGATGCTCGCCGAGCCACTGGTCAATGTACAGACGGCGCAACTCATCGTCATCAGTGAGCGACTCAGGATCGTAATCGAGCGACTTGATCCATTCCCAAGCACGCTCAGTGATCACTTTCCAAGCCTGATCGATCATCCATGCACGCCCTAGCTCTGCTTCGATCTCAGACTCTTCTGCGCCATCGAAGACAGGCGTGATGGCGCGGAAGCCGAGCCGGTCGGCTGCCCAGCCAAGGTGCGTTTCGAGGATTTGCCCGATGTTCATGCGTCCCGGCACGCCCAGCGGATTCAGGATGATGTCCACAGGCGTGCCGTCTTCCAGATACGGCATGTCTTCAATTGGCACGACCTTTGAGATGACGCCTTTATTGCCATGCCGACCTGCCATTTTATCGCCCTGAGTCAGCTTGCGACGCTGCGCTACGCTCACGCGCACCATCTGTTCCACGCCTGCCGGCAGGTCGCGATGCTCCTCGCGATTGAAGATGCGCACGTCCACCACTTTGCCGCGCTCGCCGTGCGGCAGGCGCAGCGAGGTATCTTTCACCTCGCGCGATTTCTCGCCGAAGATGGCGCGCAGCAGCTTCTCTTCAGGCGTCAGCTCTTTCTCGCCTTTCGGCGTGATCTTGCCGACTAGGATGTCATTCGGACCGACCTCAGCGCCGATGCGCACAATGCCGTATTCGTCGAGGTCTTTGAGCGCGTCTTCGCCGACGTTCGGGATGTCATAAGTGATCTCTTCAGGTCCGAGCTTGGTATCGCGCGCTTCGATCTCATGCTTCTCGATGTGAATGGACGTGAAGCGATCCTCGCGCAGCAGCCGCTCGCTGATCAGCAAAGCGTCCTCGTAGTTGCCGCCTTCCCACGAGAGAAACGCGCACACCACATCATGACCGAGCGCCAGCACGCCGTTGACCGTCGAGGAGCTATCGGCGATCACGTCGTTCGGCTTGACGCGCTGTCCCTTGTAGACCACTGGGCGCTGATCGATGCAGGTGGACTGATTCGAGCGCGTGTACTTGCGCAGTTTGTAGACTCGCTCGTAGCCGTCTTCCTCGCGCACCACCACCTGATGCCCTTGCACGCTGATCACCTCGCCCGCCTTTTGGCACAGCACCACTTGCCCTGAGTCGTAGGCGGCTTGATCTTCCATACCTGTGCTGACAATCGGCACATCCGGCTGCAAGAGTGGCACTGCTTGCCGCTGCATGTTCGATCCCATCAAAGCGCGTCCAGCGTCGTCATGCTCAAGGAACGGAATCAGCGCGGCGGAAATGCCCACGATCTGGCGCGGCGCCACATCCATGAAGTCAACGCGCGTCGGCGCGGCATCGAGGAATTTCTGGTGCAGCCGACACGAGACGCGCTCGCTGACGAATTGATTGCGTTCATCCAGCTTGGCGTTCGCCTGCGCAATGGTGAAGCGATCTTCCTCATCGGCTGAGAGATAGACCGTCTCATCGGTCACAAACGGACGGACAGGCACGTCAGTGACGTTGGCGGCGCGCAACTGCTCGATCACATCGGCAGTGATGACTGTGCCTTCCTCGATCAGCACGTTATCGTCGTCATCTGTGATATCTTCGCGCAATGTGCGCCCGAGCAAGCGCTCATCATCCAACTTGAGCGTCTTCAGCACGCGCCGATAAGGTGTCTCGATGAAGCCGAACTCGTTCACGCGCGCATAGGTCGCTAGGCGTCCGATCAAGCCGATGTTTGGACCTTCAGGCGTCTCGATCGGGCAAATACGTCCGTAATGGCTGTGATGCACGTCACGCACATCGAAGCCTGCGCGCTCGCGGCGCAGACCGCCCGGACCGAGCGCTGAGAGCGTGCGCTTGTGCGTCAGCTCTGCCAGCGGATTGGTCTGCTCCATGAATTGGCTCAGCTGGCTACTGCCGAAGAACTCGCGCACGGCTGCTACAATCGGGCGGATGTTGATGAGCGAGACGGGCGTGATGCGCTCCGTCTCACGATGCAACATGCGCTCGCGCACCACGCGCTCTGTGCGGCGGAAGCCAACGCGCAGCTTGTTCTGAATCAGCTCGCCAACCGTCTTGACGCGCCGATTGCCTAGATGATCAATATCATCAGGCTTGCTCTCGCCATTGTTGATTTGAATCACGCGCCGCACGATCTGCACCAGATCGAACTTGGTGATGGTGCGCACGCTGCGCGGAACCTTGCCGTCCATGCCCAGCCGCTGATTCAACTTATAGCGTCCGACGCGCTCAAGGTCGTAGCGGCGCTGGTCGAAGAGCTGGCTTTCAAGATAGCTACGCGCGTTCTCGAGCGTGGCAGGGTCGCCGGGACGCATCTTCTTGTAGAACTCGATCAGCGCGGCTTCTGCTATCGTGTATTGGCGCAAATCCAACTGGCTTTCGGCGCGCAAGGTGGCTGCGATGAACGGATGCTCGGCGTTTTTGTCCACGTCTCTGAAAATTTCTAGCAGCTCTTCATCCGTGCCGTGCTTGATCGGCGAGAGATCGTCGTAGCCATCTGAGACTGCCGCCAGAGCGCGCAAAAGGACTGTGACAGGTACTGTGCGCTTGCGATTGAACTTCACCATCAGCTGATCGCTCTTGCGCGTCTCGAATTCCATCCAAGCGCCGCGATCAGGGATGATCTTTGCGCCTGCCAGGTTGCGTCCGGTAGTGCGCTCTTCAGCCATGTCGAAGTACACGCCGGGCGAGCGGATCAATTGGCTGACCACCACGCGCTCGACGCCGTTGATGATGAACGTGCCATTGCTGGTCATCATCGGAAAATCGCCCAAGAAGATGTCGTTGTGGATGACCTCGCCGTTCGCCTCGTTGTTGATGAGCGCGACGCGCACATAGAGCGGCGCAGCGTAAGTCATATCCAGCTCAAGGCACTCGTCTTCGCTGTGCTTGGGCGCTTCGAACCAATATTCCAAGCCTAGATCGCGCGAGATGGGCGAATTGCTAGGGAAATGGAGCTGCAAAGTGCCGTTAAAATTCTCAATCGGGCTGATCTCTGCGAATAGATCGCCCAAGCCTTCCTCGCAAAACCAACGGAATGAATTCAACTGCACTTCGATCAGCGAAGGCAGGGCTTGCACGTCGCGGGTGCGCGCATAATTCTTGGTGTTCAGGCGTCGCTGCATACGATCTCGCTCCTCACCACATTGCTATAAGACGGGCGCTCAACG
>DAOTWB010000053.1:0-29616 GCA_034436235.1 Anaerolineae bacterium | reverse complement strand
CACGACGCTCCGTCTGTGGGCGGCGGACGGGACTGAGATAGCCGTCTTGCGCGGGCATGAGAATGATGTCAGGGGCGCGCTGGAGCTGCGGGACGGGCGGCTGCTCTCGTGGGCTAGTGTATTTCTTCTCGGTGACCAGACGCTCCGTCTGTGGGCGGCGGACGGGACTGAGATAGCCGTCTTGCGCGGGCATGAGGGTAAGGTCATTGGCGCGCTGGAGCTGCGGGACGGGCGGCTGCTCTCGTGGGCTGAGGACGAGACGCTGCGTCTGTGGGCGGCGGACGGGACGCCGCTCGGCGCGATGCGACGCGACGCGTCGCCTTCCGAAGTGCGGGCATGGTTCGCCGCGCACGACGCCGATTGGGGGACGTTCATCGAGAATTGGGAACGGTACGCGCTCGCGCCTGAGCGCGGCTTGTTGGCGTGGCGCCATGGCGCGGCGCTGCATCTGTGCCGCGCCGAGACGGGCGAGGAGATCGCGCGCTTCTACGCGGATAGCGAGATCACTGTGGCGCGCTTCCTGCAGGGCGGCGCTGCAATCGCGCTCGGCTGCGCGAATGGGCAGGTCATCTTCCTGCAGGTGAACTTGTGAGCAGCCTGCGCGGCGCAGTGCGCCTAGCAGCCTGCGCTCGGCTGCCAGGCGCGCTGTTCAGCGTCCTAGCGCCTGCCTGACCAAGCCGCCGATCTCAGTCGGATTCATGGCGACGTACGCGCCTGCCGCTCTCAGCGCGTCGGTCTTGCCTTTGGCGGTGCCTTTGCCGCGCGAGATGATGGCGCCAGCGTGGCCCATGCGTTTGCCAGGCGGCGCTTCCATGCCTGCGATGTAGGCGATCACGGGCTTGGTCACGCGATCCTTGATGAATTCGGCGGCTTCTTCTTCCGCCGAGCCGCCGATCTCGCCGATCATGACGATGGCTTCGGTCTCAGGGTCGGCTTGGAAGGCGGCGAGCGCGTCAATGAAGCTGGTGCCTGGCACAGGGTCGCCGCCGATGCCAACGCACGTGCTTTGACCGATGCCGCTCTGCGTCAGCTCGTAGAGCGCCTGATAGGCGAGCGTGCCTGAGCGGCTGACGATGCCGACCGGTCCGGGCATGGCGACTTCGGTCGGCGTGAAGCCGATGTTGCACTTGCCTGGCGCAAGGATGCCTGCACAGTTCGGGCCGAGCAGGCGCACGTGCGGAAAATCGCGCTTGAGGCGGTTGTAAACGCGCGCCTGATCGTGCGTGGGAATATGCTCAGTGACGCACACGATGAACGGCACGCCGCCTTCGGCTGCTTCGAGGATCGAGGCGACGGCTGCCATGGCAGGCACGATCACGAAGGCGGCGTTGGCGCCGGTCTCGCGCACGGCTTCGGCAACTGTGGCGAAGATCGGGATGCCTTCGACGAAGGTGCCTGCCTTCTTAGGATTGGTGCCTGCCACAACTTGTGTGCCATAGGCGCGGTTGCGCAGACCGTAGAATTGACCTTGTTTGCCTGTCAAGCCTTGCACGACAACTTTGGTGTGTTCATTCACGAAGATCGCCATGAGTTCGCCTACTTTCCTGCAAGTTCAACCGCTTTTTTGGCGGCGCTGAGCATATCGGGCAGCATGATCAACTTCTCGGATTCGTTCGCCTGCAAAATGGCGCGTCCTTCGGCGGCGTTTGTGCCGTCAATGCGCGCTACAATCGGCGCGTTGAGCGCGATGCGATTGATGGCTTCGATGATGCCGCGCGCCACTTCATCGCAGCGCGTGATGCCGCCGAAGATATTGATGAAAATGGCGCGCACGTTCGGATCGGTATTGATGACGGTCAGGGCGTTCACCATCACTTCGGCGCTGGCGCCGCCGCCGATATCTAAGAAATTCGCAGGCGCGCCGCCAACTTGCTTGACGATATCCACAGTGGACATCGCCAAGCCTGCGCCGTTGGCGATGATGCCGACTGTGCCGTCCAGACCGACGTACTGCAGACCTTTCTCTTTGGCGAGCGCTTCGCGGCTATCGCCTGCGGCGACGGTCGCTGCTTCGAAGTCTGCCCATTCCGGATGGCGTTCGTGCGCGGCGTCATCTAGAGTCACTTTGGCATCCAGAGCGAGGACGCGTCCATCGGTCGTCAGGATCAGCGGATTGATCTCTGCCAGCTCGCAATCGCCTTCGGTGTAGCAGCGGTAGAGCGCCATCAGCACAGGCAACGCGCCTTCGCGCGCCGCTTCGGGCAAGTTGGCAGCCGCGATCCAAGCGCGGCAATCATCTTCGCGCAATCCGATGATCGGATCGATGTGAATTTTGGCGATCAGCGCGTCAGGCACGCTCTCGATCTCAACGCCGCCTTCCACTGAGAGCATTCCTAAGTATTTTTTGGCGCTGCGATCGAGCGCAAAAGAAGCGTAGAATTCTTCCGCCTTCGGCGCGCCGTTCTCATCGAAGCGCACTGCGCTCTTGGCGATCTCAGAGGCGCGCTCGATCCACAGGCGACGCACGATGTGTCCGCGAATATCCATGCCGAGGATGTTGGCGGCGTGAAAGCGCACTTCATCAGCGTTGTTGGCGAGCTTGATGCCGCCTGCCTTGCCGCGTCCGCCGGTCATCACTTGCGCCTTGACCACGACAGGATAGCCGATGCGCTCAGCCTGCGCGACCGCTTCATCTGCGCTATCCGCGACGCCGCCTGCCGAGACAGGAATGCCGAAGCGGGCAAAATATTGCTTGCCCTGATACTCCATTAAGTCCATAGAAACTTTTGATTCCTCCGAAGGAATGCTGTGTGAAATTGCACAAACATGTCAATTGTGCCGCAGTATGGCGCAAGCGGCAAAGTGAGCGAAACGAATGGTCGGCAAATGCGCCGACCACGATGCATCGCTCAGCCTTTTTCGAGCGAATCGAGGAATTCTTCGTTGCTCTCGGTCATGCGCAGGCGGCTGATCAAGGCTTCCATCGCGCCGACCAAGCCTAAGCCTGCGCCATTCGGCGGATCAGCCATCATCTGGCTGATCATGCGGCGCATCGTCCAGACGCGCGCCAGCACATCCGGACCGAGCAGCAGTTCCTCACGGCGCGTGGATGATTTCTCAATATCGAAGGCAGGGAAAATGCGCCGCTCTTGCAGGCGACGGCTGAGCGTCAGTTCCATGTTGCCCGTGCCTTTGAATTCCTCGTAGATCACGTCGTCCATGCGGCTGCCTGTATCCACAAGGCACGTGGCAATGATGGTCAGCGAGCCGCCTTCTTCGATGTTGCGCGCCGCGCCGAAGAAATGCTTGGGCGGATACAGCGCGGACGGATCGAGACCACCGGTCAGCGTGCGACCGGACGGCGGCACGGTCAAGTTATAGGCGCGCGTCAAGCGCGTGATGCTATCGAGCAAGATCACGACGTGCCGCTTGATCTCAACAAGACGTTTGGCGCGCTCTAGCGCCATCTCTGCCACGCGCACGTGATTCGTCACAGGATCGTCGAAGGTCGAGCTGATGACTTCCGCTTCAACCGAGCGATCGATATCGGTCACTTCCTCAGGGCGCTCGCCGATCAGCACGATCATCAGATGCACATCAGGATAATTGCGGCTGATGGCGTTGGCAATTTCCTTCAGCACAGTCGTCTTGCCTGCCTTCGGCGGCGAGACGATCAAGCCGCGCTGTCCTTTGCCGATTGGCGCGATCAGGTTGATCAAGCGCGTTGAGAGGATGCGCGGATTGGTCTCAAGGTTGAAGCGGATGTTTGGGAAGATCGGCGTCAGATTTTCGAAGAGCGGACGTGAGCGCGAAATTTCAGGATCGAGACCGTTGACGGCTTCCACGCGCAACAAGCCATAGTAGCGCTCTGTCTCTTTAGGCGGACGCACCTGCCCGATGACCATATCGCCTGTGCGCAAGCCAAAGCGCCGAATCTGCGCCTGACTGACGTAAATATCTTCAGGGCCGGGCAAATAATGCTCAGAGCGCAAAAAACCGATGCCTTCATCAATAATTTCAAGGACGCCGCCGCGCAGCTCATGACCTTGCTTCTCAGCCTTATCGCGCAGCAGCCGTAAAATCAAATCAGGCTTCTTCAGGCGGCTGTAGCCGGCGATGTTGGCTTCGCGAGCAAGCGCGCGGAGCGAGTCCAACGTCTGCTGTTCCAGTTCTGCAATATCCATACGTACGTGCGTCTCCGAAGTGCTTAAAACTCTCTGAAGGGATTAGGACCGAAGGCTTTTGAAGGCAAGCCTCAGCCGTGCAGCTATCTCAGGATTAACTCAGATAGGTGGATTCGTTAAGACCAATTAGGGCAGGATGCTGCGCGGAAACTCGCCTCTAATCATAAACACAATCCATGGCGCTTGTCAACAGGCGTGGCGGATTGCATTACGGCTACTCTTCGCCTGTCACGGCGTCGCGCGGATCGAGCATCAACGGCGCGCCTTCGCGCTGCGAAGCGTTGAAGGTTGGATTGAGCAGAAAGGCGACCTGCCATCCTTGCGCAGTGCGCTTGTGAAATTTGCCGATCTTATTCACGCCGCTGAAGCTGCCTGCCTTGATCGCCGCCTGCATAAAGGCGACCGCTCTGGGCAATCCGCTGAAGATCGGCAGACAGACCTGCTCGCCTTCCACCAAAGTCAAGGCGCGCCAGGTCTGCGGCTGCGCTTCCCAAGCAGGACGTGCCGCGTCTTGCCGAATCAGGGCGAAGATGAAGTTGCCGCGCAGCGCGTCCTGCAGTGCTGCCGCGTCCATCGGCGCTGAGTCAGGCGTTGTGTCGCGCTCAGCCGTGCGCTGCACGCGCTCAAGCGTGCTGAGCTGCGTGTAATCGCGCTCGCCGCGGCTCAGCACGGCGCAGCCGTCCAACAAGCGCTCGATCAACACGCGCACGTAGCCGATCCGCATGAGCAATTCCTGCATGTCCGCCATTGTGACGCCGTGCGCTGTCTCCAGCTGCTGCGTTGCACACGGCGCAGGCGCGTCAGCGGCTACATCGAACATGATCAGCCGTCCGCCCAGACGCAAGGCTGTGAGCGCGGCGCGCAAGAACGGCTCGCGTTTGCGCACCTGAGCGCCTTGCACCAAAAGCGCGTCATAATAATCAGGCTCAGGCTGAAATGGCGCGCCGCCGCTCGGATCGTACACGGTCAAGTCTAGATCGGCGCGCAAGGCGCTCACGGCGGCTGCCTGCTCAGGCGCGCCGACGTACAGCAAGCGCAACGCGCTGCCGCTCGGCGGCAGATGGCGCAAGAGTTCGCTCAGCGCGGCGCGCCACACAGCGTCAGGCAAGGCGGACATCAGCGTCGGTTGACGATATCGCGCATGAACGCCACGAATTCGTCCCACTCTTCTTGGAAGAAGTGAACGGTCACGTTGCCTGAGCCAAGCTCAAGGTGATATTGGATTTCGCCGTCAGGGTCTTGTGAGAGCCAGAGCGAGTAGTTTTGCGTCTCAGCCAAAACTTCGGTCGGCATCTCAACTTCAGGCTTGATCTCCGAATCGCGGCGCTTCTCGTCGTTCATCGGTCTCACGCTCCTTCGGCAAGGTCTTCAAGATATTCTCTGCCCAGCTGGCTCAGCACGAGCTTGCCGTCCACAACGCGGACGACGCCCATCTTGCGCAGATCGTCGGCATGCGGCACAGCCTCAGCGGCGAGCGGCGCGTTGCGCTCAGCGGCAGCTGCTACAGACTGCAGAGCCTGCAGCTGCTCAGGGCTGATCTGCTCTAGCTTGGCGAGCTGGAGACGCAGACGGCGTATCTCGCGCTCGCGGATGCGCGCCTTGCGCGCGCGGTCGTTCAAGGTAGTACGAGGCATTCTCTCAGCAATCCTTTCGAAGTCTCTCAGTGCTCAGAAACGCTATCCTGATTGAGCGCGCGGCTGAATAGACAGGCTTTGCCGCTATCGTCTTTCGGTCGCCGCCAGCCGGCTTGCTCAATGGCGACAAGGCGCTCGCCGCGCGCTAAGATCATGTGGCGCACGCTCGGCACATCGAAAGTGGCGCCTAAGGCGCGCGCAGCCTGCGCAATGGACGCCAAACTGCCGACGCGCGCATCGAGATAGGTCAGGTTGAATTCAGGCGGCATCTGACGGTAAGGCGAGCCGACGTAACCGATCAGGACGCCGTCTATGCGCGCAGCATCCTGATGGACGCCATGCCATAGCCAGATCATGCCTTGCACAGCCAAGTCTCGCAAGCGCGCATCGGTCAGGCGGCGGCATTGCCAGCGCGCCTCAATCGTGCTTTGCTGAACGTCCGCGTAATGCGGCGAGCTGTTCAAAAAGGCGCGCAAGGCATGCAATTGGTCAGGCGTGCAACGTCGGAAGGTCTCGGCGCGCGCCGCGCTGGGCAGGATGCGCGCGCTGTAGCGCCAGAACTGCGCCACTTGGCGGAATTGGAAGGCTGCCGCCATGCGATGCACAGGCGCGTTGCTCAAGTCAGTGCAGAAGCGCACCTCGCCTGCGCCTGCGCCGTGAGCGCGCTGCAGCGCTTCCGCCAACGCCACGCCGTAAGCGTGAATGGCGCGTCCAATGCCTTGTCCGCGCAAGGTTGGATCGACGCGAATGCCTTCTAGCCACCACTCGCCTTCACCAAGCCGAGTCAGCTTGGCAGCGCCTGCTAAACGACCATCGGGCAAGCAGCCTGCGTAGAACATGCCTTCCGAGTCGGCGAGCCACGCCTCGAAAACATCCATCAGATAGTCGTTGCCGTCCCACGTCTGTGCCGCAATCCGCGACAAGGCGTCGCGATCGGCTGCCGTGACCGCTCGGAAGGTCAACTCAGGATGTGTCGCGCTCGGCATGTGCAAGACAGGCTGCATGGCGTGCCTACCGCTTGCCGCCGCTCGGTCGTCCGCCGCCGCTGCCGCCGCGACCGCCGCGCTCAGAGCCGCCGCTGCGTCCGCCGCCACCGCTGCCGCCGCCGCTCGGACGCACGCCGCGATCGCGCTCGCGCGCCTCTTCGAGCGTCCAGCCTTCCAGCACAGCCTGACGGCTCAGGCGCACCTTGCCCGTCGGATCGATGGCAGTCACCATCACCATCAGCTCGTCGCCAATGGAAATCTCATCTTCGATGTTCTCAATGCGCCGATCCGAGAGCTGGCTGATGTGGACGAGTCCTTCTTTGTTGGGCAAGAACTCGACGAAGGCGCCGTACGGCTCAATGCGCGTGACGCGACCTGTGTAGATGCTGCCCAGCACAGCTTCTTCGGTCATGCCTTGCACGATCTCCAGCACTTTCTCAGCGTTAGCGCCAACCTCAGATGAGATGTAGACCGTGCCATCTTCTTGGATATCGATCTTGACGCCGTATTTATCCTGCAGACCGCGCACATTCTTGCCGCCCGGTCCGATCAGCGTGCCGATCTTATCCACGTCAATCTTGGTGACCAACATGCGCGGCGCATAGCGGCTGAGCTGCTTGCGCGGCTCGCCGATGGTAGCCGCCATCACCTCTAGAATTTTCAGGCGCGCCGCACGCGCTTGCTCAAGCGCCTCGCCCATCATCGCGTCTGAGATGCCCTTGATCTTCAAGTCCATCTGCAGCGCCGTGATGCCTTTGGCAGTGCCTGCAACCTTGAAGTCCATATCGCCAATGTGATCTTCCAGCCCTTGAATATCGGTCAGGATGACGTAGCGCTCGCCTTCCTTGATCAAGCCCATGGCGATGCCTGCCACAGGCGCTCGGATCGGCACGCCGGCGTCCATCAGCGCCAATGTGCTGGCGCAGACCGAAGCCATGGATGTGCTGCCGTTGCTGGAGAGGACTTCGCTCACCACGCGTACAGTGTACGGAAAGACATCCTCATCAGGGATCACATAGCGCAGCGCCGTCTCTGCCAGAGCGCCGTGACCGATCTCGCGGCGCTTCGGTCCGCGCAAGGCGCTCGTCTCGCCGCTGGCGAACGGCGGCATGTTGTAGTGATGCATGTAGCGCTTCTCGTTCTCAGGATCGAGCCCGTCCAGCTGCTGCACATCGCCAGGCGTGCCGAGCGTGACTACGCTCAGGACTTGCGTCAAGCCGCGCTGGAACAGCCCTGAGCCATGCACGCGCGGCAGCAAGCCGACCTCAGCGTGCAGCGGACGAATCTCAGTAGCCGTCCGTCCGTCAGGGCGAATGCCTTCCTCAAGGATGCGACGGCGCACTTCTTCGGCGACCACATCCTCATAGCTCGCCATGATGGCTTGCGGACTGTACGCGGCGGCTTCGGCAGCCGCTTCCAGCGGCGTGCTGTATTCAGCGACTAGCTCGCTGCGCAGATCGTCTAGCTCAGCGGCGCGCGAGTCGCGATCAGTGTACTGCGCGATGATGTTAGCAATCTGGCTGGCGGCGCGCGTGCGCACGCGCTCGATCAGCTCAGTGTTCGGCTTGGCAGGCACGTATTCCGATTTCGGCTTGCCTAGCTTGGCGCGCATTTCCTCTTGAATGGCGATGACAGGCTGCATCGCTTGGTGCGCCAGCGCCAGCGCGCGCACCATTGTCGCTTCATCCACTTCGTTCGCGCCGCACTCGACCATGATGATCGCGTCTTTGGTGCCTGCCACGCGCAGATCGAGATCGCTATTGACCATTTGCGAGAATGGCGGACTGACCACTAGCTCGCCGTCAATCAAGCCAACGCGCACGGCGCCGACCGGTCCATCCCAAGGGATGTTGGAGATCATCAAGGCGGCGCTGGCGCCGATGATACACAGCATATCGGTCGGATGTTCTTGGTCGTGGCTGAGCGCCGTGATGATGATCTGAACTTCGTTGCGCAGGTCTTTAGGGAAGAGCGGACGCAATGGACGGTCAGTGACGCGGCTGGTTAGGATCGCTTGTTCGGCTGGACGACCTTCGCGGCGGAAAAATGAGCCAGGAATGCGCCCTGCCGCGTATAGCCGCTCTTCATACTCAACTGTCAATGGGAAAAAATCAACGCCTTCGCGCACATTCTTGCTCATTGTGGCAGTGGCAAGGATGACTGTATCGCCGAGCCGTACCGTGACCGCGCCGCCTGCCTGCATGGCGAGCTTGCCCGTCTCGATCACGATCTCTTCCTTGCCGAGCATGGCTACAAACCGATGACTCGTGTGAGGTTCGCCGTTGCTCATAAGTTGGAAGTAACTCCTTGAAAATGCTTCCAGAGTAGACTAAATGCGAATTGGCGCATCGCAGTGCGCCTGTGAAGCGTAACTGAGATCGCCTTGCGCAGACGATCTCAGCTGCTCTCTTATGCTGTTAGCGCCGCACGTAGTCGCGCAAGCCAAGCCGCTCGATGAGCGCTTTGTAGGCTTCAGGATCGCGCCGATGCAGATACTTCAAGTGCCGCAGGCGCTGACCGACCAGCTTGAGCAGACCGCGCCGCGAATGTTCATCGTGCTTGTGCGTCTTCAGATGCTCTGTCAGTTGGCTGATGCGTGTGGTGAGTATGGCGACCTGCACTTCAGGCGAGCCAGTATCTGTCTCATGCCGCCCGAATGCCTTCAAAATCTCAGCTTTTTCGTCTTTCGCTAGGCTCATAGCGTTCCATTGCTACCTTTCTGCCACCAAAGCAAGCCGAACGCATGGCTCGCTGGTCAAGAGGATCCATCACAGTGCATTATATCAGCTCCAGCGCGTTAGAGCAACGGCTAGGTCACCGCGCTCAATCCATGCTCAGATCGAATAGAAACAAGCCAATCATGTAGAAGCTCTTCGTCTCAGGCGTGCCGATCAGCTCAAGCGTGTAGATGCCGGGATATGGCAGGAAGAACGAGATCGCGTTCGGCGCTTCGATTGAGTCGCGCGGCGGCTGCACAAAGCCGCTCGGCAGCCGCAATTGGATCGCCTCGCGAGGCATTTTGTCCGTCCTGAACAGCAGAAAGTTCACTTCAAGCTGAAGGATGATGTTAGCGCGCGGCGCGTTGAAACGATAGCTGTGTTTGGCGCCAATAGGCAACGTCCCGACGCGTATCATCGGTGACGGTCTGCCGAACGAGCCCGACTCATCAGCGGCGATGAGCGATAAAGGCGGCAGGTTCTGCTCAAAACTGAAAAACTGACCTATCGGCAGACCGAACGTCTCGCCTGTGAAGACCACAGTGCCTAGAAGAATGGCAATCGGCAGTATGATCAGCGCGGCGACCAACAGCACCTTTTGCAACGTCTTGCGCGGCTTGGCAGATCGCAGCTTCGGACGGCGCGGCTGCTCTGATGCGCTCAACTGCTCTTCAACTGCCGCACGGCGACGCAATTCTTCAAGCATCACTTTGGCAGGCATGTGATCAGGCTTTAGCGCGAGGACTTTCTGACAAGCGAGCATGGCGGCGCGCAGCGTCGGCGCTGAGTGCGCTGCCAGCCACCATGCATCTATGTAATCAGGCTGCTGCACCAAAATCGGCGCGATCAGCTCGTAGGCTTCGGCGCGCCGTTCCGCTTTGATGAGCGCGTATGCTTCTCTCAGTTGCGCTTTGTGTTGTGCGCGAAGACTGCTCATATTGCCTGCCCTAGACTTGGTCAACGCTGCTTTACATTCTACAGCAGGCGCGTATTAGCAGTCAATTGTGATGAGCGCTACACAGTCTGTGCAGCGCTCGCCACATGCGTCAGCTCACTCAAGGCGCGGCAAGAGATCGAGGCGCGTGTCAATCAGGTTCACGCAGCACGTGGAGACCCAGCCCAGCAAGCCTCTGTACTCCACGCGGATGAACGTGCCTGCCACATTCCGTCCGTAGACGAAGACGACCTCATTGCGCGGAATAGTGGTGATGAGCGGCGCGCGCAACGACGGCTCACTGCGCAAGCGCAGGCGCGTCGTGATCAGCGCTGTGCCAACAGGCTGACCAATTGGTGCGATGATGACTGCACCAGGAATTGCCGTCGGCGGAATGACGGTAGCGCCTGTGGCAGGATCGCTGCCGTCAATGCGGCGCGGCGGCAAGCCAAGCCGACCAAGTTCCACTGAGACGACTGACGTAGGTACCCACATCAGCTGCTCGCCGCTCACATCAATGGCGATCCACTGCGAGTCGGGCGAGCGGTAGAAAGCGAAGTGCTCCTTGCCCGCCGTGATGCGCAGATCAATCGGCTCGCGCCCAGGCGCGCGGAAGAGCGGCGTCTCGCCGATGAAGAACGCCTTCAAGAACGGCACAGGGCGGAAGTTCTCGGTCATGGTGACAGGCGCAGCGGCAGGCGGCAAGCACGAAGCGTTGAAGGTCTCTTCGCGCAGCAAGGCGGTAGGATTATTGTTAGCGTCAAGGTCTAGGATTTGCAAGCGGATCGGATTCGCAGTCGGCGGACCGTCCACGCCGTCGTTATCGTAGCTCATGCTGATAACCTGCGAGCCGATTGTCACGCCAACGCGCCGCACAGCGTCTTCTTGATACAGCTTCTTGCCGTTGCCATCTAGGATCAGGTAGCGGAACTTATCGAAGCCGCCGCCGTCATCCGTTGTGCCTGTCACTGCCACCATCAGCGAGAAATCGCCACAGGTCGCGCCGAAGCGCGCCGCCGAGACGCCAAGCGCGCGTGCGCTGCCTTGCGGCGGCAGCAGCGCCAAGACGAACGCCAGAATCACAGCAAGGCTCAGGCATTGCTTGATACGCATTGTGTAGTCTCCTCACACATAGATTTTGAAAGATTTACCGCGCGCAACGCGCAGGAGTGTCGCGCGGTAGGCATTCCGCGTCGCTTTCTCATAGAATCTTTACGCATCAGCTGAGCATACAGGTTTGGTAAATGCCGCACAAAAATACAGGTAAGCGCAAAGGCGACGATCCTAAGCCGACCAAAATTTGCGCCGTCTGTGGCAGACCGTTCGAATGGCGCAAAAAATGGGCGAAGGTCTGGGCAGAGGTGAAATATTGTTCAGAACGCTGCCGCAGAGCGGCGCGCTAGGCTACAATCTCTATAAATTTATCTGTGTCTAGCGATGAAGCGACTATGGCGACTACGATTGGCGCGTTGTTGCTTTCCACGCGGAGCATCTTTCACTTCGGCGTGCTGCAAGGCGTGCAGGAATACGCGGCACAGCGCGACGTCGCCGTGCGAGTCTTCGAGACGCGCGCAGCTCAGCCGAGTCTGGATGAATTGCGCGTCCTCGACGGCGTGCTGACCATTGCGAACTCGGTCAGCGACGCGCTGTTGCGCGCGATCTACGCCGTTCAGCTGCCATTGATCCTAGTGGCGCATCGCCTGCCTGATCTACCGATTCCGCGCTGTGTGGCGGATAACATTCAAGGTATGGAGACCTTAGCGCGGCATGTGTTGATCGAGTGCGGCAGACGGTCACCGCTTTTTTTGCGCGGTCTAGTGCAACAGCACGACGGACGGCAGCGCGAGCTGGCTTTTCGGCAAGTGCTGGCGAACATTCGGCTCGCTTTGCCTGAGACGTATTTTCTGCGCGGCGATTTCGATCCGCAACGCGCCGCTGAGTCGTTGCGCGCGTTCATCGCCAGCGGCGGCGCCTTCGATGCGATCATCAGCGCCGATTACGCCATGGCGCTCGCTGCGCTGGACGTGCTGCAGGCGGCAGGTCTGCAGGTGCCGCAGCAAGCCATGCTCGCCTGCTTTGGCGACTCGCCTGAAGTGCAAGCGGCGGGCATCACAGCGGTCAGCATGGATATGCCTGAGCTGGGCAAGTGCGCTCTGGAGAACTTGCTGTGCCTGATCGAAGGGATGCCTGTGCCTGCTGAGATCACGCTGCCGAACATCCTGCACAAGCGGCGCACAACGTGCAGTTAATCGGCGTCGTCAGCCTCATCTTCGGCGTTTTCATCCAAAGCGTAGACTTCTGCGCGATCCCAGCAGGCTTGTGCAGCAATTTGCTTGGCGGCAAGGCTGCGCTTGGCGCCTTGCGCCAAGGCTTGCCGCAGCGCAGCGCGCACCTGAGCAGCCGTCCAGCGCGTGCCTTGCGGCTCAGGCGCGCCTTGCACTAAGAGCGTCACTTCGCCGCGCGGCGGCGCCGCTTCAAACGCGGCGATCAAGGCGCTCAGCGGCGCGCGCGCAAAACTTTCGAAGCGCTTGGTCAGCTCAAGCGCTACCGCAGCTTGTCGCTCGCCGAACACTTCATGCAAAGCGCGCAAGGTCTCCACAAGGCGGTTAGGACTTTCATAGCAGATCAAGGTGGCGCGCAGCGCAGCGTATTGCGCGAAGAACGCGCGCAACTTGGCAGGGCGGCGCGGCGGAAAGCCGAGAAAGATGAAGCTATCGGTCGGCAAGCCTGAGCCGATTAGCGCAGTGAGCGCGGCGTTGGCGCCGGGCAGCGGCACAACCTTCGCGCCGAAGGCGAGCGCAGCGCGCACCAGCTCGTAGCCGGGATCGGAGATAGTCGGCATACCGGCGTCTGAGATGAGCGCGACGTCGCCTTGTGCCAGTGCGTCGCGCAGCGTCTCAAGGCGCGCCAGCTTGTTGTGCTCGTGATAGCTGATCAACGGCGTGCTGATCTGGTAGTGATCGAGCAGAATGCGCGAATGGCGCGTATCTTCAGCCGCGATCAGGCGCACTTCGCGCAGCACGCGCAGCGCGCGCAAGGTGATATCTTCAAGGTTGCCGATAGGCGTCGGAATCAGGTAGAGCGTGTGCATGAGCTGTAGCCCTCAGCGTATTGTAAATGCAAAGTAGCCTGACATAAAGGTTGCGCAAAATTGCGTTGCAGCGCACTTTTTTTCAGCGACCGAATCTGATATGATCAGCCATGACGATATTGGAACGCCTTTCAAGGTGCGCGAGATCATTATGAAAGCTCCTAAACCACCGAAAATTGTTGTGATCGGCGCAGGCAGCGCCATCTTCGGGCTGAGTTCACTGGCGACCATCATGCGCAGTCCGCGTTTGCGCGGCTCGGAACTCGCCCTTGTGGATATTTACGAGCCAAACCTTGAGCTGATGACTCAGCTGGCAGAGGTGATGAACCGCGAGTGGGGCGCCGAAATGCGCATCAACGCCTACACGGAGCGCGCAAAGGCGCTGCCGGGCGCCGATTTTGTGATCGTGACCGTGCAAGTTGGGCAGCGCGAGACGGTTTGGCGGCTAGATTGGGAAATTCCGCTCAAGTACGGCTTGCGGCAGCCTTACGCCGAGAACAGCGGTCCGGGCGCTTTTGCGCACACGGCGCGCAACATGCCGCTCATGCTAGACATCGCCAAAGATATGGAGCGCTACTGTCCGAAGGCGCTCTACATGAATTTCACCAATCCGCTCATCCGCTTGACGTGGGGCGTGCAGCGCTACAGCAGCGTGCCAGTGGTCGGGCTGTGCCATCAGCTGGAATGGGGCTATGCGATGCTCGGCGCGCTCTTCGCGCAGCACTACGGCTACGCGCACGAAGTGCCGCCGAACTTCCACGTCCACACTGATGCGCACAACGTGCCGATCACGATGCACATGGCGAAGCGCGCTCACGAGCATCTGGATGTGAAGGCTGCCGGCATCAATCACTTCTCGTGGATTTACGACATCCGCGAAAAAGAGACTGGACGCGATATGTATCCGTTGCTGCGGCAGTACTTCATGAACTACCGCGAGTCGTTCGAGCCGCTCACGCGCGAGATGTTCAGGATTTTCGGGCTGATGCCGACCGCCGGCGATAGCCATATGTGCGAGTATCTCGCCTTCACGCACGATCCGCTGACCAAGCCGTGGGAAAAATACGACCTGAAGCTGCAAAACTGGGATATGAACATCGAGCGGCGCGCCAGCCGCTTGCAGCAAGCGCGCGACATCGTGGCAGGCAAGCGCGACGTGAACGAGCTGCGCGACGTCAAGTCTGAAGGCGTGCCGGAGATCATCGAAGCGCTCACCTATAACGACAATCGCTACTTTGAGCAGCTGAACTTGGTCAATCGCGGCAAGATTCCAAACCTGCCCGACGACGCAATCGTCGAGGTGCCGGGCATTTTGAGCAGCGCAGGCATTCACGGCTTGAATGTGCCGCCGTTGCCGGCAGGCATCACTGAGCTGTGCCGTCGCGAGCTGGCGCTCAGCAGCATCGTGGTGGATGCCTGCGTTCACGGCGACCGCGACTTGGCGCTGCAAGCGCTGCTGCTCGATCCGATGATGAACGACATTGACCGCGCGCGCGCGATCCTCGCCGACTTCTTGGAGACCTTCGCAGAATTCTTGCCGCAATTTCACGGCGAGTGGTCGCTGAAGACGGCAGGCGAGCGCGTGACGGCTTGAGCAGTTGAGTCGTGAGCGGATAGCCATGTGGCTATCCGCTGCGGCTGACCTCAGCTGTGCCGCTTTTACGCCTTATCCGATGTGAAAACGCGATAATCCGATGAAGATCAGCCTGCCTTACGGCAAAACGCACCTCAGCCTTGAGCTGCCCGACCATCTGAGCGTGGATGTGCTGCATCCGCGCCAGACGCCGCCTGCGCCCGATCCTGCCGCTGAGGTCGCCGCCGCGCTCGATCAAGTGGACTGGCTGCAATTCAAAGGTGCGCGCAGCGCCGCTATTGCAGTCAACGATAAGACGCGACCCGTGCCACACGACCTGCTCTTGCCGCCGTTATTGGCGCGCTTGGAAGGTCTCGGTATTCCAAGAGAGCGCATCACGCTTATGATCGCCACAGGCAATCACAGCCCGATGACGCCTGACGAATTTCCCAGCATCCTGCCTGAGTCCGTCCTGCGCGATTACCGCGTCATCAGCCATGATATAGACGCTGAGCATAACATCGTGCGGCTCGGCATGACCGCACGCCGTACGGTCGTCTCGATCAATCGCGCGTTTTTCGAGGCGACCTTGCGCATCGCAGTTGGCAATGTAGAGCCGCATCAGTTCGCAGGCTTCAGCGGCGGCGTCAAAAGCGCCGTGATCGGCTTGGCAGGCTGGGATACGATCAACGGTAACCATCGCATGATGGCAGAGCCAGGCGCGACGCTCGGCAGCTATGAAGAGAATCCTGTCCGCCAAGATATTGAAGACATGGGACGGATCGTCGGTGTGCATTTGGCGCTGAACACGGTGCTGAACGAGCAGAAGCAGATCGTGCGCGTCTTCTGCGGCAAGCCGCTGGATGTGATGCGCGCTGCCATTCCGCTGGTGCGCCAAGTCTATCAGCAGACGGTCGCGCAGCCTTACGACCTGATCATCGCTTCGCCTGGCGGCTATCCAAAAGACATCAACATCTATCAGGCGCAGAAGGCGCTCGGACACGCCGTCCACGCTTCGCGAGTCGGCGGCACGATCATCTTGGCGGCGGCGTGCAGCGAAGGCAGCGGCAGCGCCAAATATGAGCAATGGCTGAGCGAGCTGTGCTTGCCGCTTGGCGCGGACGTGAATCGCGCTGTGATCGAGCGCTTCCGCGCCGAAGGCTTCCGCGTCGGTCCGCACAAAGCCTTTCAAATCGCGCGCGACTCAGCTGATAGGCGCGTGATTTGGATCACTGACCTGCCTGAGCCGAGTCGGTTTGGCTTCCGCAGCGCCGCCAGTTTGCGCGCCGCGCTATACGAAGCGCTGGACGCCGATCCGAGCATTCAACGCGTCGCCGTGTTGCCTTATGCGAATGCCACGCTCCTGCAGGCGCGCACTTAAGCGATCTGTGGTATGCTTGCCACGTCAAAACGCTCGCTTTGACTGAGGAAGCATATGAAAAACCTGATCGGTCAGACTCTCGGGCAATTTCAGCTGCTGGAAATCATCGGCGAAGGCGGCATGTCCACTATCTACCGCGCACATCAGCCGTCCATGTCGCGCGATGTAGCCGTCAAAGTCATTCAACCTAGCCAAGAAGAGAGCGAAGAGTTCTTCGCACGTTTTGACCGCGAAGCGCACGTGATCGCTTCGCTCAGCCATGCGCACATCGTGAAAGTGTTCGACTACGGCGTGGTCGGCAACATCGCTTACCTGGCGATGGAACTGCTGCGCGGCGGCAGCCTTGCCGATAGGATCGCGCGCGGTCCGCTGCCCATTCCACAAATCGCCGCCATTCTGACCGAGATCGCGCCTGCGCTGGACTATGCGCACCAAAAAGGCATCATCCATCGCGACCTGAAGCCGAACAATATCTTGTTCGATGAAGCGGGCAATCTGTTCTTGACCGATTTCGGCATTATCAAGCTGCAAGGCGCCGATCAGTCCTTGACGCGCGAAGGTGCGGTCATTGGCACGCCTGCCTACATTGCGCCTGAGCAGTGGGAAGGCGTGGAGATCGATCGGCGCGCGGACATCTATGCGCTCGGCATCACGACCTATCAGATGTTGACGGGCAGGTTGCCGTTCGAAGGCGATACGCTCTATCAACTGATGCAAGCGCACTTGCATCAGCCGCCGCCGCCGCTCAGCGCTTACCGCGCAGGCATACCTGCCAGCATCCAAGCCGTCATGAACAAAGCGCTCGCCAAGCGCCGCGAAGATCGGTATTTCACGACGAGCGAGTTCGCCATCAGCTTTGCGCGCGCGGCTGAGTCGTGGCAAGCAGCGGCAGCCGCCGATCCGACGATAGACACTTCGGTAGGCGCGTCGCCGCACAAGGTGCCAACTGTTCTCTCGCAGCATACTGCCCACAGAGAACCTACGGCTGCGCCAGAGCTTGATCGCGACGTCACGCAGCCGATGAACCTCGCCGATCTCGGCGCCACTGCGCCCGTCCCGATCGGCAGCTTTTCTCCGCCGCCTGCGCCGCTCGCTGAGCCTGTGGCTGCGCCGCCTAAGCCTGCATTCTCAGCCTCGCTGCCGACTTTGGCGCTTGGCGGCGCTTTGGTCGTCCTCGTCCTGTTCATCATCATCGCCTCAGCAGGCGGCGGCGCGATCTCTGCCGCCGATCAGACTGCTACAGCTGTTGCCATAGCTGCTTTGAGCCAGACGCCGACCGAGACGCCAACTGAGACGCCGACCATCACGCCGACTGCTACGCTACCGCCTGACCTGATCGCGCCTATCACGCCTACTGAGGCAGTCGCTGCCAGTTTGACCTTCACGCCGAGCATCGCGCCGACTGAGACACCTGACCAAGCCGCCACGCAGACGCTCGCTTTTGTCGTCATGGCGACCGAGACGCCGACTCTGACACGCACGCCGACCGAGACGCCAACGTTCACTCCTTCCGCCACGCTCACGCCAACCATCACGCTCAGCTTCACGCCAACGCCGCCGCCGACCTTCACGCCAACCGCGACGGCGACCGCCACGGCGACCAGCACCAGCACGCCAACGCCCGACTTCGCAGGCACAGAGGCGGCTATTCAGACTGCCACGCGGCGCTCGTTCGATGTGGCAGCCCAGCGCGCCGCCGCAGGCGCTGTGCCGCTCTTCGAGCCGCGCAGCGGCGAGCTGCGCCATACAACGCGCAACGCACCTGAGATCGTGCGCGCAGAGGTTCAAGTGCGCAATCTGGTGGTCGAGGCGCTCTTCAGCAATCCATATGGCGCTGAAGAAGGACGCTGGGACTACGGCTTCTTCTTCCGTCATGACGGCGAGAATCGCCAATACCGTCTGGCGGTCGTCTCCGACGGACGCTGGCGGCTGACCTTGCGCGACGGCGATGCGGCGACCATCGTCCAAGAAGGCTTGTTGGCAAACCTGAACGCGGCTGCCGACGGCAATAACCTGTTGCGTTTGGTGGTGGAAGACAGCCGCGCTTGGTTCTTTGTGAACGGGCAGTTCGTGGCGCAATTAGACGTTTCCGCCAAGCGCGTCGCAGGCGACGTCCAGCTTTTCACGGGCGTCTTCGGCGGCAATAAGATCGACGGGCGCAGCACGCGCTATAGCGGCTTCGTCGTCAGCGAGATCAGGTAGCGTGCTGGCGCTTGATGGCGGCTTGCCAATCGGGCAGCACCGTCCAAAAGGCGACGATCCAGCTGCCTGCGCACAGCATGATGCCGTAAAAGACGAAGAACCAGTGTTCATGCCGTGCGGCGACCACAGCGGTCAGCAGGCAAAAAGCGCCCCATAGCACCTCGCGCGCGATGCTAAGATCGGCGCGGAGCTGATACACGCTGCTGCTGGGCGCTTGACTGCCCCATTTCGGCGTACGCAGAAACTCGCCATGTTTGCCGAGCAAGCCTTTGATAGCTGCCTGCGCAATCGTCACGCCGAGTCCGCTGCTGACCACTTGGAAAGCGAGTGTGTAAGGCAACATGCGCCACGAGCGCCTGAGCAGGAGCTGCGAGGCGATCAGATACAATAATGGCGTGAACGTGAACGGACTGACTCCAGTGGCGTACGTGATGAACGGCAGGTTTGACCAGACCTCACGCGGGAGCAAGAGAATGCCGAGCGTGTAGGCGACCACGATCAGCATCATGGTCGGGCTGACCAGATAGCTGAGCAGGTGAACCGTCCCTTGCAGTTTGCAGCCGATGGGCAGGCGGCTGCGCCAGAGCTGTGGCAAGAGCAGTCGCGCGCAGGTCAGGCTGCCTTGCGCCCAGCGCGCCTGCTGGCGCTTATAAGCGCTCATGGTCGGCGGCAGCTCGGCAGGCGCGCTGACGTGCCTGTAGTAGAGCGCGTGCCAGCCGTTTAGCCAAGCGCGGTAGCTCAGGTCAAGGTCTTCGGTGAGCGTGCGCGCTTGCCAGCCGCCTGCCGACTCAATGGCTGCGCGCCGCCAGATGCCTGCCGTGCCGTTGAAATTAAAAGGCAAGCCGCTCTGCGCACGTCCCTGCTGCTCAATGCCGAAGTGGCTATCTACGGCGATGGCTTGCAGGCGAGTCAGCCACCATTGTTCAGCATTCAGATGTTCCCAGCGCGCCTGCACAAAAGCGGCGTGCGGATCGGCGATCAGAGCGGGCAAGCATTGCTTCAAAAAGTCGGGCGACGGCACGAAGTCGGCGTCGAAGATGGCGATGTACTCGCTCTGGACGAGCTGTAAACCATAGGCGAGCGCGCCTGCCTTGTAGCCTTCGCGCGTCTGACGGCGGATATGCTGGATAGTCCTGCCGCGCTTCTGCCAATAGGCGACGGCTTCTGCCACAATTTGGCTTGTGTCGTCGGTTGAGTCGTCGAGGACTTGAATGGTGAGCCGCTCAGGCGGATAGTCGAGCTGCGCGACCGCGTCAATCAGACGGCGGCTGACGTACCGCTCGTTATAGAGCGGCAGCTGGACGGTCACATGCGGATACTCGGCGAGCGGCGCATTGGCTGTTGTGCGTCGTGCGAACAACGTAGCCAGCAGCAGGTAGATCAAGTTCAGACTGTAGGCGAACAAGAGCAGCACTGCAGGCGTGAAGCCGACTATCAGCAGCGCTGTTAGCAACGTATAAGAAGAGATCACAGGTTTTCACTCACTCAAGTAAGCATTGGCGACAAGATGCCGACGTGCGATTATAGCTTGTGCCAGCTCCTTTGCGAAGATCGCTCTTGACGAACGGCGCGCCGATCAGTATGATTGAGCATGTTCGCACCGCAGACCGCAGGTGCTGCTCTGTGCAGCTTAATGAGTCCGCCTGCCGAGGTGAAGCACAGCTCAATTCGCTCCTGATGCTTCCAGCCTATTCCTGAAGGCGGTCTTTTGTGCGCGTGCCAAAAGACCGCTTTTTTTGGTGCGTTTCATCTCTGAAGAAAGGAGGAAATCGGCTTTGGCGATCAACAAGGCGAAAAAAGAGGCGATTTATAACGTCTATCTGGACGTGCTGCGCCGCACACAAGGCATGGTCATCACTGAGTATCGCGGCATGTCCATGAAAGACCTAACGGCGGTGCGCAAGGCGTTGCGCGCTGTGGATGGCTCTTATGCAGTGGTGAAGAACACGATCTTCAAAATTGCGCTGCGCCAGACAGGCTTCGCCGCACCTGACGACCTATTCGCAGGTCCAGTCGCGGTGGCGTTAGCGCACAGCGACGTGGCAAAAGTGACCAAGACCATGCTCGGCATCAAGGATCAGCCGCTGCTGGTGCTGAAAGGCGCGGTCATGGGTCAGACAGTCTTCAGAGCGGATCAGCTTGAGGCGCTCGCCACAATGCCTACGCTCGAAGAGGCGCGCGCGACGCTGATCGGCACGCTGCAAAGTCCTGCCACGTCATTCTTGGCGCTGATCGGCACGCCTGCTCAGAATTTGGCGCAGGTGCTGAAGGCGTATAGCGATAAATTACAAGGCGGCAGCGACGCTGCCTGAAGTGGTGTGCGCGAATCTGCACACAAGCGAAGGTTTTGAACACGAGCAACTTGTGACACATGAAGGAGTGAGTCAAACATGGCAGATATTCAGGCGATGGTCGCCGAACTGAGCAAGATGACGGTCATGGAGATCGTCGCGCTGACGAAAGCACTGGAAGAGACTTGGGGCGTGAAAGCTGCTGCTGCGATGCCGATGATGGCGATGCCGACAGCAGGCGCTGCGGCTGCACCTGCCGCTGAGGCAGAGCCTGTTGAAGAGCAGACCGAGTTCACAGTGATCCTCAAGGAAGTCGGCCCGAAGAAGATTGATGTGATCAAGGTGGTGCGCGCGCTGACCAATCTAGGTTTGAAGGAGGCGAAGGATTTGGTGGAAGGCGCGCCGAAGCCTGTGCTGGAAGCCGTCTCGAAGGAAGCCTCTGCAGACGCCAAGAAGAAGCTGGAAGAAGTTGGCGCTGTGGTCGAGATCAAGTAACCAAGCAGGCGCTATCCGCACGAAACGCCGCTTTGCCGCAAGCTGAGCGGCATTTTTTTGTGCCTCACAGTTGTGCGCTTGCCGCCTTGCCGCTAGAATCATGCATTCAACGTTAGAATGCTTGTTTCTTTTGGAAGTGGCGATGGAAATTACAACAGATTCTGGCAGGGCGCGTTTTTCGTTGGCGCGTGGAATCAAGCAAATCCTCAGTTTGCCTGTGCTGGGCGCGCTACATCTGTTGGATGTGATCGTCGGCAGCCTTGAGCGCTTGATCGGGCATAAGCGAATGCCTTATCTCTTCGTGCTGCCCAACATGCTGATCTTCTTCATCTTTGTGCTGCTGCCGCTGATTCTCAACTTCTTGTTCGCCTTCACAGGCGGCAGCTCAATCGTGCCGGAGAATCGCACATGGGTCGGCATGGGCAACTTCGAGCGCTTGTTCGATTGCGTTGATATCACAGATGTCTCCACCTGCCGCGAGGATGTGTTCTTCTTCGCAGTGCGCAACACGTTTCTGTTCGTGATTGTGGAAGTGCCAAGCATGATTGTGCTGGCGCTGCTGGTAGCGCTCGCGCTCAACCGCGATATTCGATTGCGCGGCTTCTTCCGCAGCGCATTTTTCTTCCCTGTGCTGCTCTCGCCAGTGGTGGTGGCGCTCATCTGGAAGTGGATGCTGCAGACGCGCGGCGGCTTGATCAACACGCTGTTGGGCTTCTTCGGCGTTGAGCCAATCGCCTTCGTGCTGGACGGCGGCTGGATGATGTTCTGGGCGATTTTCGTCAGCATCTGGGCGCAGCTTGGCTTCTACGCGCTGATCCTGCTGGCAGGCTTGCAAGGCATTCCGCCTGTGTTGTATGAAGCTGCCGAAATTGACGGCGCTTCTGAGCTCCAGCGCTTCTGGAAGGTCACGCTGCCCTTGCTGCGCCCGACCTTGCTCGTCGTCCTCGTGCTGACCTTGATTCGCGGCGTCCAGATGTTCGATCACGTCTACGTGCTGACGGGCGGCGGACCTGGCACAGCCACTGTGCTGACCGTGCAGTATATCTACCGCACTGCTTTTGAGCCGCCGAACAACTGGGGCATGGCGGCGGCAGTCTCGCTGATGCTGGCGGCAGTCCTCGCCGTGCTGACCATCATTCAGCTCATCCTCAACAGACGTCAGACTGAGTCGCTTTAGGAGAGATGCGATCATGGCACAAGCAAGCGCTGCGCAACGCGACACTGCGAATTACCGTTGGTGGGGCGCTGAACTGTTCGCCTTCTTGTTTCGGCGCAAGGGCGGCAAGCGGATGACCGCTGCCGATGTGATCACCTATCTCTTCCTGATCCTCGGCACGGTCGTCATGTTCTTTCCAGTGGTGTGGCTGGTCATGTCTTCTTTCAAGCCGATCACCACGCTCTACCAAACGCCGCCGACTTTCTTTCCCTATCATCCTGTGACCATACAAGTGCCAGGCTATTCTGAGCCGCTGCCGCTGGTGGACGTGCGCCAAGAAGATGGCAGCGTCAAGCGCATGGCGCGCGTCGGACGCATCATCGGCGTTGAGGCGCGCGTGATAGACCTTGACGCGCCAAACGAGCCGCCTGTGCGCGTCCGCCTTGAGAACATCACGCCCGTCCAAGAGATTCGTTTCGATCTGAGCAACTATACAAACGCAATTGACCGTTTTCCTTTCGGCGTATATCTGCGCAATAGCGTCGTGATCACCATCTCAGCCACGGCGCTCACGTTGCTGATCAACAGCATGGCGGCTTACGCGCTCAGCAAGTATCGTTTTCGCGGACGCCACACGATCTTCCTGCTCATTTTGAGCGCGCTGATGGTGCCGCTCTCCGTGATCATGATCCCTGTCTTTTTAGTGATCAGCCGCGTTGGCATGGCAGGCAGCTTGCTCGGCGTGATCATCCCGCCGGCTGCCACGCCAACAGGCGTTTTCCTGCTCCGCCAATACATGCTGACCATCCCTGACGAGCTGATCGAAGCGGCGCGCATTGACGGCGCGAGCGAGTGGCGCATCTACTGGCGGATCGTGATGCCGCTGGCGTCGCCGGCGCTGGCAGTGCTGGCGATTTTCAGCTTCATGTGGCGCTGGAACGACTTTCTATGGCCCTTGATCGTGCTGGGCGGACGCAGCGACCTTGCCACATTGCAGCTCGGCTTGCAGAGCTTTCAGGGCGAGCTGAACGTGCAATGGGACTCGCTCTTGGCGATGACCGTGCTTTCGCTGTTGCCCGTCGTCTTCGTCTTCGGCATTTTGCAGAAGTACATCACGACAGGCATCGCCTCGACAGGCTTGAAAGGCTAGTGTACCGTTTTCTCTACCGTCACTTGCTCTCGCGCCTTGATGCCGAGCGGATACACGGTGCAGCGTTGCGCGCTCTCGCTGCCACGGGCAGTATTCCGCTCGGTCAGGCGCTCCTGCGCCATCTCTTCGCGCCGCGCTGCGATCCAAGCCTGCGCGTGCAGGCATTCGGGCTGCGCTTTGCGCATCCGCTCGGCTTGGCGAGCGGCTTCGATAAAGACGGCGTCGCGCTGCACAGTCTTGCCGCGCTCGGCTTCAGCTTCATCGAAGTCGGCACGGTCACGCCGCAGCCGCAGACAGGCAACGCCAAGCCGCGCCTGTTTCGCCTGCCCGAAGATCGCGCGCTCATCAATCGACTCGGCTTTCCGAGCAGCGGCATGGCGCGCGTGGCGCGCAATTTGCGGCGGCGTCCTGCGCAGCCGCTCGCGATCAGCTTGGGCAAGAACAAGGCGACGCCATTGCGCGACGCGCTTCGCGATTACCGCGCCGCGCTTGAATGCTTGTATCCACATGGCGACCTGTTCGTGGTCAACGTCAGCTCGCCGAACACGCCTGAGCTGCGCAGCCTGCAGACGGCTGCCTACCTCGCCGATTTATTGGCAGGTCTGCGCCAGACGCTGGACGCGCAAGGCGTTGCCAAGCCGCTCCTGATCAAAATCGCGCCCGATCTGAGCTTTGACGAGATCGCGACCGTTTGTGTGTTAGCGCTGCAGCACGATATCAACGGCGTGATCGCCACCAATACGACCATAGCGCGTCCATCGAGTCTGCGTAGCGCGTCTGCTCGCCAGATCGGCGGTCTGAGCGGCGCGCCGCTGCGCACGCGATCAACAGAGATCGTGCGGCACATCCGTCAAGTGACATCGGGCAAATTACCTGTGATCGGCGTAGGCGGCGTATTCAGCGGCGCGGATATCTGGGAGAAGCTCTGTGCAGGCGCAGTGCTAGTGCAAGCGTATAGCGGTTTCGTCTACGAAGGACCGTCATTTGTGCGGCGCGCCATCAGTGAGCTGCGGCAGATCATGGCGGCGGAAGGCGTGCGCAATCTCTCTGAGATCGTCGGCAAAAGTAATTGACGGACAGGTGACTGTCGCCTGTCCGTCATGCGCGTTCAGCTTTCCTGCGCGGCGCTCTGAGCGGCATCGGCAGGCGCGCCGTGCGTGCTGGCGCCGTTGCCGTTGGCAGGCAGCTCAGCTTTTGGCGCGTCGCCTTCAGGCATACCTTCGGGCAGTTCAACGCTCTTTTCGGCGCCGCTTTCCGATGGCAGCTCCACGCCCCAGCGCTGCGTGAAACCAACACGCCGTTTCTCAGGCTCAAGACGGCTGATGCGCAGCGGCAAGCGGTCGCCTTTCTTCACGTAGCTATACGGCTCTTTGAGCGTGCCGTCGCCCATCTCGCTCAGGTGCAGCAAGCCTTCCAGACCGTCGTCCAGTGCGATGAACGCGCCGAAATCCACCACATTGGTGACCGTGCCTTCCACCGACTGACCTTCATGGTAGCGATTCATGGCGTCTGACCATGGATCGGGCAGCAGCCGCTTGCGGCTGAGCGCGATGCGATTGGTCTCGCGGTCAAGGCTCAGCACGTACACTTCGATCTCATCGCCGATGCGCAGCACGTCTTTGGGATGATCAACGCGGTGCCATGCCAGCTCGCTGACGTGAATCAAGCCATCTGCGCCGCCCAAGTTCACGAACGCGCCGAAGTCGCGCAAGCCCGTCACAATGCCCTTGACCACGTCGCCTTCCATTAGCTCGGAGAGCAACTTCGCCTTCTGCTGGACTCGCCATTCCTTCTGCGCTTCGCGCTCGCTGAAGATCAAGCGGCGGCGCGATTGGTCAACTTCGATCACTTTCACGCCTAACTGACGGTTGCTCGCGTTCAGCGACTCGCGCCGATCCGCGCCGCCTGCGCCGACCGAGAGCAAGTGCGAAGTTGGGATGAAGCCTTCAAGCCGCTTCCAGCGCACCAGCACGCCGCCGCGGTTGTAGCCTGTGACCACCACTTCCACTACTTCGTCCGTGTTCAACAGGCGACGCGCCTCTTCCCAATCCTGCTGCTGCAAGCCCTGACTGATCGAGACGATCAAGCTGCCGTCCTGATCGCGCGGGTTGAGGATGTAGACGAAAACTTTATCGCCGACCTTCAAGTTCTGCCGCATCGCTGGGTCAAGACGCTCTAAATCTTGAGCAGGTACAATGCCATCTTGCTTGGCGCCAAGATCGACGATTACGTCGCCCTTGCTATCAATTTGAAGGATGGTGGCGCTGCGAATTTCGCCACGCTCCGGTGGCGTGTAATCGAACGAGGCTTCCAGTAACTTTAAGAACTCTGCCCGCTGTGCCTCTTGTCGCTTTTCCCGCTCTGACTTATCGGACATCATACTTCTACTAACCGCCTTACTGAGAGATTGTCCTCGGCGAGGTACACAATGTGGAAACACAGTGCAGCGTGTGTGCCACACGCATGTGCGCCTTCACGACCTGCCATTATGCCCATGCTTACCTAGATTCTATCAATGGCAGTACTGCAATGCCAAGTGAAAATCTGATGAGACCGATGGAATTCAGTGCGAATTCAGGAATGCTTGAGCGATGCGAGGATCAGTTTGCGCGCCGCGCTTGCCGCTGATAGACTCTGCTCAGAAAGGATGCGATAGTCATGCTGGAGTCACTCGCAAGAGCAGCGCAACCGCTTCTGGAGAGTCCCTACGTGCGGCGCGTGCGGCGCAACCACGGCTTGGAACACGCGACCGTCCATGTGCTGGCGCAGTACATCCCGAATCTATCGGTCGCCGGTCGCTCGGATGTGGACGGCTTCTGGCTGATGGGCGACCTGCCAACTGAGCAGGTGCAACGCGCCGCCGAAGAAGCGCTGCGCCGCATGCGCAACGGCGAGCGCAAACTCGCCATTCATCCGAATTGCGGCACGTCGCTGCTGACGACAGGCGTGTTGGTCGGCTTGGCGGCGCTGACAGGCAGCATCGGCGTGCGGCGCGGCGCGCTGCAATACCTCAGCCGTCTGCCGAGCGTGATCCTGCTCTCGATTGCCGCCATCATCTTCTCGCGTCCGCTCGGCTTGCAGCTCCAAGAACATTTCACCACGCTCGGCGATCCGAGCGACCTGCAAATTCTGAGCATCACGCGCCGCGAAGGACGCGGCATCCGCGGCGGCAAGATCGTCTTCCATCGCGTTCAGACGCGCTCATCCTAAGCGCCGTGAGCAAAAAAACGCCCGTCTTCTACATTTTTCACGGCGATAACCAGTTTGAGCTGCGCGCCGAGCTGCGCGCCGTCCGTGCGCGCATGGCGGAAGCCGATGGCACGGGCGACCTGAACATCAGCACTTTTGATGGCACGACGGCAAGCGTAGCTGAGGTCATCGGCACGGCGCAGATGATGCCTTTCCTAGCAGATCGCCGTCTGGTGATTGTGGAAAGCATGTTGACGCACCTTGCGCCGAAGGCGAAGCGCAGCAAGGGCAAAGGCGACGCTGAAGCAACGCGCCAATCCGATGAGCAGCAGAGCGCTGCTGCACAAGCCGCTCTAGAGTCGCTTTTGAAGGCGTTGCCGACTCTGCCCGACACAGCGCGTCTGATCTTCGCTGAGCCAAGCACGCTGCGCGAGACGCATCCTATCCTGAAATTCGCCAAAAAAGAAGATTCGCGCGGCTTGGTGAGGCTCTTCGCTGTCAAGCTCGATCCGAAGTCGCGCTCGGATCGTCCGAAGTGGGATAGCGCGTGGCTGAGCGCGTGGATCGTCAAGCGCCTTGAACAGTACGGCGGCAGCATCGAACGGCGCGCTATCAGCATCCTGATCCAGCAGGTTGGGCAGGATTTATACGCGCTGGATAACGAGTGCGCTAAGTTGGCGACGTACGTCGGTGGCTCGCGTCCGATCACTGAGCGAGACATCGCCGCGCTGACGCAATACGTGCCAGAGAGCAGCATCTTCGAGATCGTCGAGGCGCTCGGCAAAGGCGACTCGAAGACGGCGCTCACCTTGATGCATCGCAGCATCGAGCGCTTTGGCGAGTCGCCGCTGGGCATTCTCGCCATGATCAATCGCCAATTTCGCCAGCTGATCCTAGTGCGCGAGGCGCTCGACGATCCATCGTGCGAAGCTATGCTGCGCCAAGCCGAAGAGTTCAAAGCGTTGCCTGAATTCGTCTTGAACAAGCTGCGCGAGCAGGCGCGGCGCTTTCCGATGAGCGAGCTGGAGCGTATTTACCGTCACTTGCTGGAAGTGGACTATAACATCAAGGTCGGTAAGGTCGCCGATGTGCTGGCGCTCGATCTGCTGGCTTCAGGCTTGGCGAGTCAGGTTTGACCATGCGCTTCAGCCTGCGTCTGAACAACGATCTGCCTGTGCGCGAGTATGTGCGCCTTGCGCGCGCCGCTGAAGCGGCAGGCTTCGATCAGTTCTGGGTCAGCGACGACCTGTTTTTACGCGCTGCGCCTGTCATTCTCTCAGCAGTGGCAATGGCTACTGAGCGCATTCAGATCGGCACGTGCATCGTCAATCCATACACGCTGCACGTCGCCGAGATCGCGATGCTGGCTGCCACGCTCGATGAACTCTCTGAAGGTCGCTTCAATCTCGGCATTGCAGCCGGCGCCGCGCAATTTTTGAAGTGGATCGGCATTCAGCAGCAGCAGCCTGTGGCAGCGCTACGCGAAGCGATCCATGCGCTGCGCGCGCTCTTCGCAGGCGAGCGCGCTGCGCTGAACGGGCAATTTTTGCAGTGGACGGACGAGGCATATCTGCGCTTCACGCCTGTGCGCCGTCAGATTCCGATCTACATCGGCGCGCTCAGTCCGAATATGCTGCGTCTGACAGGCGAGCTTGCCGATGGCGGCTTGCCATTGCTCTTTCCGCCTGAGCATTACGCCAACATCCTGCCGTATGTGCAGGAAGGCTTGGCGCGAAGCGGACGCAGCCTTGAGTCGCTCGATCTGGCGGCGTGCGTGTGGTGCAGCATCAGCGAAGATAGAGCGGCTGCCGAGCAAGCGCTGCGCGAGAAGATCGCCTATTACGGTCACGCGCTCAGTCCGCTGATCTGGCAGGCGCTCGGCGTGCAGAAGGCGGAATTCGAGCCGATTGAGCGCGCAGCAATGCACGAAGGCGATCTGAAGAGAGCGGCTGCTCTGGTGACGCCGCCGATGTTGCGCATCGGCATTCTCGGCGGCGCTGCTGAGCTGATCGAGCGCTTGGAAGGCTTGGTCGCGCTCGGCGTGCGTCACTTGAGTCTCGGTCCGCCGCTCGGCGATGATCCATTGCGCGCCATTGCGCTGATCGGACGCGACGTCATCCCGCACTTCCGCTGACCGCGCCTGCGGCATACAGCTGCGGCGTCAATTCGAGCGCAGTCAGCGGCGCAGGCAGCTCGCCTGAGAACGTCAGATAGAGCTGCTCGCGCGCGCGCGTCATCGCCGTGAACAACAGACGCTTGGCTTTGCTCAGCTCAGCTGCGTCAAGGTCGCCGAAGATGGTCTGCAAGTGCGGCACGATAGCTGCGCGGAATTCCAAGCCTTTCATGGTCAGAAATTCCATGACGCGCACGCCTTGCAGCGCTGTGTAAAAATCTTTTTGAGACTTATACTTCACCAGAACGGCGATTTCCTTTGGCGGAATGCCTTGCTCGGTCAGGCGCTGAACGGTTTGATGAACGCAAGCGACTTCTTCCTGCTCTGAGGCGCATTTGAACAAGATCGGCGGCTGCCCTTGCGGCAAATCGTACGTGCGCAGATCAGGATTGACGCGCTCTTGCACGAATGGATCGTCCGCCAGAAGGCGATGCGCCACTTCAGAGATGGCGCGCGTGGAACGATACGGCACGGTCAGCAAACGCGTGCGCCCTTGCACGCTGATGCCGCGCTCTTGCCA